>NZ_WWJX01000926.1 GCF_009865215.1 Streptomyces sp. SID3343
GGCGCGGGCGCGGCGGCATCACCGGACGGGCCGGCCGACCCGGCCGACACTCGCCCGCGCCGCGACTGCCGGATCGCGTCGAAGGTCAGTAGAGCCAGAGCCACCCAGACGAGTGCGAAGCCCGCCCAGCGGGAGGCCGGCATCGGCTCGTGGTAGACCGCGACGCCGATCGCGAACTGGATCACGGGCGCCAGGTATTGGAGCATCCCGATCCGGCTCAGCGGCACCGTGTTGGCGGCCACCGCGAAGCACAACAGGGGGATGACCGTGATCACGCCGGTGATCGTCAGCAGCAGTGCCTGCGGCGCGCCCTCGTGGCCGAACGTGGAGTCGCCGCTCCACGCCAACCACATCAGGTAGCCGAGAGCAGGCAGGAACATCACGGCGGTCTCGACCGCCATCGAGTGGATCGCCGGCAGGTTCATCCGCTTCTTGACGTAGCCGTAGGTGGCGAACGAGGCGGCCAACGTCAACGCGATCCACGGCACGCGGCCATAGGCGACGATCAACACGACCACCGCCCCGACACCCATCGAGACCGCCACCCACTGGAGCGCCTGCAGCCGCTCGCCCAGCACCACGACGCCTATGCCGATCAACACCAGCGGAGTGATGAAGTAGCCCAACGAGGTCTCCACGACCTGGTCGTGGTTGACGCCGTAGATGTAGGTGCCCCAGTTGATCGAGATCATCACCGCCGCGAGCGCGACGGTCCCGATCGTGCGCGGACTCCGCAGGATCTCGCGGATCCAGGCCCACTGCCTGAGCACGGCCAACAACACGACCATGCACAGGAGCGACCATGTCATGCGATGGGCCAGGATCTCCACGGCGCCCGCCGGCTTCACGTGCGGCCAGTACAGAGGGAAGAGCCCCCATAAGGCGTAAGCCGTCATGCCCAACAGCAAACCGCGTCGTTCTGAACCCATGGGGCCGACGGTACTGGGGACCTGGCATGCCGTCAGGAGCCAATCCCCAACAAGTGGATCGCCGTTGACGTTGTGCGGCGACGTACGGCCGGACCGCTCGCAGGCCCGCCCGCGTAGCTCGTCGGATACGGAGGTGAAGCTGCGGGCGACGAGCGTAGACCCCCAGGCGGGACCGCACCCGAGAGGCACCGCGAGCGGGCTTGCGGGCACGGGTGAAGCGAACGGCGGCGCCGAGGCTGCGCAGCGAATCGAGGACGGCCCCGAACGCGCCGCTCCGACCCGGCCCGGTGAGCGCCCCGCCCAGGTGATGGCCCGTCAGCCACCCAGGCGGCTCAGGGATTCCCATTTCACGTGCTCCTCTCGCCGGTCCGCGTCGATCTGTGCCACCAGGTCCCAGGCCAGGTCGCCGAGGACGATCCGACGGGGTGGGTCCGGCAGGTCGACCAGCTCCATGACAACCTCGGCTGCCCGAGCGGGATCGACGTCCTGCGATTCGGCCCACATCTTGTTCAACTCGTCGCGCAATGGGGCGTAGGCATCGATCTCCTCGGTCAGGGTCAGGCCCTGGGTGAAGAGGGTGGTTTCGTAGCCCCCGGCTTGGACGAGCGTGACGCGCACGCCGAAGCCCGCAGTCTCCATCGCGAGCGCGCCGGCCATGTTCTCCAGTGCGGCTTTGCCCGCGCCGTAGAATCCCGTGGAGGCGAAGCCTGCTGCGGAGCCCATCGAGCCGATCGCCAGGATGTGCCCTGAGCCCTGCCTGCGCAGATGCGGCAGTACCGCCTGACTCACCCACACCGCGCCGAAGAAGTTGACGTCGAGGTGTGCTCGCACCTGAGCCTCCGTCACCTCCTCGACCATGCCCATGAGCACGTTGCCCGCGTTGTTGACGACGACGTCGAGTCGCCCGAACACCGAGACCGCCCGTTCGACGCACGCGAACACCGCGTCGCGGTCGCTCACGTCCAACGGCAGGGCAAGGAAACGGCCTTCGTGCGCGGCGGCGAGCTCCGCGAGCGGCGCGATGTCACGGGCCACCCCGACGACTCGATCGCCGGCCGCGAGCGCGGCCTCGGTGAACGCGCGACCGAGTCCTCGGGAGGCGCCGGTGACGAACCAGACCCGCGGCTCGCGCACCGCGGCCGGCGTGGTGCCGGCGGCCGGGGAAGCGGACCTCGTCGTGGAGGCGGGAGCAGCGGTGGAGACGGGGGCGGAAGCGGCGACGGTCGGGTTGCTCGGAGTGGTCATATCGCACCTCTGTCATGTCGTGTCGGCGATCGGAGACGAGACGGTTCGTCTCGCAACGAGCTCCACTATGCATGGCGGGATTCGTGATGTCAAGACGAGACGGTTCGTCTCGCACGTCGAGTATGATGACGGCATGAGCCCCGACCGCGCCGCCGATACCGGCCCCCCCGCCCGCACCGGCACGAAGCCGAATCCGTCACGTCGCAGCGAGCAGTCTCGCCACGCGATTCTCACCGCTGCTCGCGAGCTGGTCTCCGAGGTCGGCTTCGCGAAGCTGACCATCGAGGCCATCGCGGCCCGCGCGGGCGTCGGCAAGCAGACGATCTACCGGTGGTGGGCCTCGAAGGGCGAAGTGGTCTTCGAGGCGTTTCTCGCGCTCAGTGACCCGGGGGAGGGGATCGTGCTCCCCGATACGGGCGACGTCGAGACCGACCTGAAGTCCCTCATGCGCGAGACCGTCGCCGAATTCGCCGACCCCGCCTTCGAGGGCCCGATCCGCGCACTCAACTCCGAGATCATCAACGACCCCAAACTCGCCGCGCTCTACCACGAGAAGATGGCCGCCCCCGTCGACGAGGCCAAGAAGGAGCGGCTGCGCAGCGCCCAGCGCGCCGGTCAGATCGCCCACGACATCGACCTGGACCTCGCCCTGGAACTCCTCTACGCCCCGCTGTACCAACGCTGGCTGCTGCGCTCCGGCCCGCTGACCCCGGAGTACGCGGACAGCCTGGTCGGTTTGACCCTCAAGGCCCTGCGCCCCTGACGCCACCGACGCTCGCCGTCGAGACCTCGCGAATCCGACCGCCCGAAGTCGTCCTCGCCCCGCACCGGACCGTGACGCCGGGCCGGGGGCGGGCGGCGACGGGGGCGGGACAGGGGTGGGGCGGGACAGGGCCGGGACGGGGGCGGGGCTTGGGACGAGTCCGAGCCC
>NZ_WWJX01000927.1 GCF_009865215.1 Streptomyces sp. SID3343
CGCTCGGGCGGCGCAGGCGCGGTACGTACAACTCGCCTGCCCGGACCGCGATCTGCGGTTCGTCGGCGGCGACGGCCGTGGCGTAGGCGGCCGGGAGCAGGGCGAGCGACGTGGGGTCGGCGTCGAGGTCGATCAGCACGATCCGGCCGGGTTGTTCCGACTGGGCCGAGCGGACCAGGCCGGTGACGGCCGCTCCGGCGGGGTCGGGCACGTCGGTCGCGACCACGGCGGTCGCGTTGCGGGTGACGACCGCGATCCGGGGGCTGTCGCCCTGTAGGGCGGTCAGTACGCGGGCGGTTTCGTGATGTGCGGCCTCGACGACGTCGAGCAGCGTCGCGCACACCGAGACGACCACGACCGCGTCGCCCGAACCGTCGACGAGTTCGCCGATGCCCTCGGGGGCGATGTCGAGCACCGCCCAGGGCGCGACGTCGGTGACGGGCCGGGCCACGCTCGTCCACGCGACCTCGAAGAGGGCGTCGTGCGGGAGTGCGCGTGACGCGTCGAGTTGCTCGGCGCCGACCGATCGGGTCGCGAGCGACGCGATGGTGACGACGGGCGCGCCGCTTTGGTCGCTCGCGTGGAGGGTGAGGTCTCCGGGGCCGGTCATGGTGATCCGGATCCGCAGCGCGGTGGCCGCACCGGCGTGCAGCCGCACGCCGCTCCAGGCGAACGGCAGTCGGCTCTCGCCGTCCCGGTTGTGCTCCAGGGCGCGGTAGGCCGCGATGTGCAGCGCGGCGTCGAGGAGCGCGGGGTGGATGCCGAACCTGGCGGCGTCGGCGTGCTGTTCGGCGGGCAGCGCCGCCTCGGCGAGGATGTCGTCGCCGAGGCGCCACGCGGCCCGCAGGCCGCGAAAGGCGGGGCCGTAGTCGATGCCGGCCTCGGCCAGCGCGGTGTAGGCGTCGGTCACGTCGAGCACGGTCGCCCCGGGAGGGGGCCACTGGGCCTCGGCCGCGCCCGGATCGGCGCTCCCGACTGCGCCCTCGACCCTGTGCCCGGCTGCGCTCCCGACTGGGCTCTCGTCGGCGTCGCCGTTCGTCGAGGCGGTCAGGGACCCGGAAGCGTGCCGGGTCCAGGCCGCGTCCGGGTCGGCGTCGTCGGGCCGCGCGTACACCGCGATCGGCCGCCGACCGTCCGCTTCGCCCACCCCCACGACCACCTGGACGTGTACCGCGTCCCCCGCGCGCAGGATCAGCGGCGCCTCGATCACCAACTCGTCGACGGTGTCCAGGCCGACCTCGTCCCCGGCCCGGATCGCCGCCTCCACGAAGGCTGTTCCCGGGACCGGTACGGTGCCCATCACGACGTGGTCGGCCAGCCACGGGTGGGTGCGGGTGGACAGTCGCCCGGTGAGCAGGACGGCCTCGCCCTCCCGCACGGCGCCCGCCCTCTCGACGCCGTCCGTCGCCACCCGCAACGTCGCGCCCAGCAAGGGGTGGTCGGCCGCGCCCAGGCCCAGCCCCGACGCGTCGCCCGCGTCGCCCGGCGCCTGGTCGATCCAAAACCGTCGGTGCCGGAACGCGTACGTGGGCAGATCCACCCGGCGTGCCGCGAACGGGCGGTAGAACGCGGCCCAGTCGACGGCCGCGCCGTGCGTGTGGGCGGTCGCCAGGGCCGCGAGCACCGTCTCGATGCCGTCCCGGTCGCGGCGCAGCGCCGCGGCGAAGACCGCCTGCTCGGTCTCGGCCAGGATGTCCTGGGCCAAGGCGGTCAAGGTGCCGTCCGGACCGAGTTCGAGGTACGTCGTGACGCCCTCGGCTGCCAGCTGCTCGATCGCGGGCCCGAACCGAACCGCGTTGCGCACGTGCGCGACCCAGTGCTCCGCGTGGCCGAGCCGGTCGTGGTCGGCGATCCGCCCGGTCAGGTTGGACACGACGGGGATCCGCGGCGGGTGGTAGGCGAGCGTGGCCGCGATGCGGCCGAACTCGGCGAGCATCCCGCTCATCAGTGGCGAGTGGAACGCGTGGCTGACCCGCAGCCGCTTGGTCTTGCGGCCCTGCTCGGCGAAGCCGGCCGCAATCGCGAGAGCCGCGTCGGCCTCGCCCGAGATCACCACTGCCGTGGGACCGTTGACCGCGGCGATGCCGACGGCGTCCTCGTGTCCGATCAGCGCAGCGGCCACCTCCTCCTCCGTCGCCTGCACCGCGATCATCGCGCCGGTCGTGGGCATCGACTGCATCAGCCGGGCCCGGGCCGCGACGAGAGTGGCCGCGTCGGTGACGGTGAGCACGCCCGCGACGTGCGCGGCGGTGAGTTCGCCCAGTGAGTGGCCGGTCACGAAGTCCGGGCGCAAGCCCCAGGATTCGTAGAGCCGAAAGAGCGCGACCTCGATCGCGAACAGCGCGGGCTGGGCGTACACGGTTCGGTCGAGTTGCTCGGCGGCGTCGGCCGCGACGCCGAACACGACGTCGTGCAGCCGGTGCGGCACGTGCCCGGCCAGCCGCTCGTCCACGGCGTCGGCGATCTCGTCGAAGGCGGCCGCGAACACCGGGTAGGTGTCGTGGAGTTCGCGGCCCATGCCGACTCGCTGGCTGCCCTGTCCGGTGAACAGGTAGGCGAGCGGGCCCGCAGCGGCGGCGCTGCCGAGCGTGAGCCGCGCGGCCGGTTCGCCGGCGGCGAGCGCGTCCAGGCCGGCCAGGAATTGGGTCCGGTCCGAGGCGAGCACGACCGCGCGTTCGTCGAACGCGGCCCGCGACGTGCCGAGCGAGTGGCCGATGTCGGTGACCTCGGCCGTCTGTCCGGCCGCGCCGCGGACGAACTCGGCGAGCCGGGCGGCCTGGGCGCGCAGCGCCTCGGGGGTCTTGCCGGACACGGTCCACGGCACGAGCGCCGTGGGTGGGACGGCCTCGTGCTCGGCCTCGTTCGCGTCGGCTGCGGCGGGCTGTTCCAGGATGACGTGCGCGTTGGTTCCGCTCGCGCCGAACGCCGAGATGCCGACCCGGCGCGGCTGTCCGGTCTCGGGCCAGGGCCGGGCCTCGGTGAGCAGCCGTACTGCGCCCGCCGACCAGTCCACGTGCGGGGTCGGCTCGTCGATGTGCAGAGTCTTGGGCAGCACGCCGCGGCGCATCGCCTCGATCATCTTGATCACGCCGACGATTCCCGCGGCGGCCTGCGTGTGGCCGATGTTGGACTTCGCCGAGCCGATCCACAGCGGCCGATCCTCGGACCGGTCCTTGCCGTAGGTCGCGATCAGGGCCTGGGCCTCGATCGGGTCGCCGAGGGTGGTGCCGGTGCCGTGCGCCTCCACCGCGTCGATGTCGGCGCCGGACAGCCGGGCGTTGCGCAGGGCTTGCCGGATCACCCGCTGCTGCGCGGGCCCGTTGGGCGCGGTGAGGCCGTTGGATGCGCCGTCCTGGTTGACCGCGCTGCCGCGCAGCACGGCGAGTACGCGGTGGCCCAACCGGTGGGCGTCGGCGAGCCGTTCGACCAGGACGAGGCCGGTACCCTCCGACCACCCGGTGCCGTCGGCCGCGCCCGCGAACGCCTTGCAGCGCCCGTC
>NZ_WWJX01000928.1 GCF_009865215.1 Streptomyces sp. SID3343
AGGTCCCGGCGGGCGGCGCCCCATGGGCTTTCCCGCCACTTACCCGCGCGGCGCTCGCGCGCTCGTGTCGACGCGAGCGCCGGCCTCGCCCCTACCGCGACCGGGCCTCGCCCGCACCGCGACCGGGCCGGACCTCATTGCCCCACCGCCGCGGCGAACGCGTCGAGCGAGTCCTTGGTCCACGTGAGCCGCCCGTCCCGCAGGTCCGCGATCACCGCGTCCAGCCAGCCGAGTTCGGCCTCGGCCATGTGGCGCAGGTACTCGTCCTCCAGCATCAGCACGCGCGGCAGCCCGAACCCGAGCGAGTTCGCCACGTCGGTCGCCAGGTCGGCCGCCACCGCGGCCAGCAACTCCCTTCGCCGGGTGAGCAGTTCGAGCGTGCTCTGCGGCCCGAGCAGGGCGAGGAAGGACAACGCGGCCGGGAACTCCGGGAATTCGTTGCGCGGCGATCCCAGCATCTCGCCCATCCACACCATGACCGCCGCCCGACCCGCGTCGGTGATCTCGTACACGGTGCGCTCCGGGTACTGCTGATCGCGCTCGGTCTCGCGCACGGTCACCAGATCGGCCTCGCGCAGCCGGTTGATCGTCTTGTACAGCGACGCGCGCTGGCCGACGTTGACGACCTTGTCCTTGCCCCACTGCTTGATCCGCTGCTGGATCGCATAGGGGTGCATCGGTTCGCCGTACAGCAGACCGAGAACGGCCAGGGACAGCGGTGACCTGCGGAAAGTGGTTGCCATGCGATCAGGCTACTAGACGTCCGGGAACTAGACTCATGGAAACTAGTTGCCAGAACACTAGTGATGGTGTCACTATCGGAATGTCAGCCGAACGGCAGCCACGATCGGGGCGCGCAGCGGCCCGAGAACCCGAGGGGAACCATCGCCATGACCACCGCCCCCGTCCGTATTCACGCCGACCACACCACCACCAAGCGCCTCGGCAACTGGACCACCGCGACCTCGTTCGAGGTCCGCGAGCGCCGCGCCGACACCGTGCTCGACCTGCGCTCGCCGCGGATCGGCGACGGCAAGGACGACATCGAGATCCGCGTCGACCTCGACCGCGCCGTGCTCAAGCTGCTCGTCCCCGACGGCGCGGTCGTCGACGCGAGCGAGCTGCGCTGGACCGGCCGCGGCAGGGTCAAGGACGGCGCCGCTCCCGCCGACGCCGGCAAGGGCCGGGCGGTCCGCATCGTCGGTCGCATCGACAACGGCGAGATCCGGATCCACCGCGGTGGCATCGCGATGCTGTCCGCGATGTTCAGCCGCGAGTACGTCGAGGACGTGCGGCGCGCCCACCGCGACGGCGGCGTGCCCACCGTCGACGACCCCAGTCGCACCGCATGAGCCGCGACACCCGTTCGAGCGGCAGCGTGCAGGCGACACCGTGCGAAACGGCACCCGCGAAGGCGACACCGTGCGAGCGGCAGCGTGCGGGCAGCCCGTGCAAGCGGCGGCACCGGACAGGCCGACTCCCGTGACCACGCGGGATTCGCACCCGCACCCGCCCACGTCGATCAGATCACCCGAGGGAGCAAGACCGTGAACCGAGTCGAGACCGCACTGATCATCGGCGGCGGGATCGCCGGACCGGTGACCGCGTCCGCCCTGCGCAAGGCCGGCATCGAGGCCACCGTCCACGAGGCCTACGACACCACCGCGAACGACACGGACGGGGTCGGCGGCGCCCTGACGATCGCCCCGAACGGCCTCGCGGCGCTGGGTCTGCTGGGCGTCGAGGAGGCGATCCGCGACATCGGCCAACCGATGCCCGACATGGTGTTCGAGAACGGCCGAGGTCGCCGGCTGGGCAAGGCCGCGGGCCTGCCCGGTCTGCCGCCGAGTCGAACCGTGCGCCGCGCCGACCTGCACCGCGTCCTGCACGATCACGCCGTCGCCCAGGGCATCCGAATCGAGCACGGCAAGCGCCTGGTCGGCGTCGACGAGGCGCCGGACGGTGTCACCGCCCGATTCGCCGACGGCACCACGGCCGGCGCCGACATCCTGATCGGCGCCGACGGGATCCGCTCCACCGTCCGGACGCTGATCGACCCGGCCGCGCCGGAGCCGCAATACGTCGGCCTGCTCGGCTTCGGCGTCGGCACCTACGCGGCGAACGGCGCCGCGAGCGGGCCGGCCGGGGTGATGCACTTCGCCTTCGGCAAGCGCGCGTTCTTCGGCCACTGGACCCAATCCGACGGCAGCACCGCGCTGTTCTGCAACCTCCCCTGGCCCGAGCCGATGACCACGGCCGAGGCCCGTGCCGTCCCGGCGGCCGACTGGCTGCGCCGGTTGCGCGCCGCCCACGAGGGCGACGTGCCCGCCGAGGAGATCCTGCGCGCCGCGACACCCGAGATGCTGCTGGTCGCGGGACCGTTGGAACTGATGCCGCCGCTGCCGCACTGGTATCGCGACCGAATGGTGCTGGTCGGCGACTCCGCGCACGCCCCGTCGGCGAGTTCGGGACAGGGCGCGTCGCTCGCGATCGAGGGGTCGATCCAACTCGCCCGCTGCCTGCGTGACATCCCCGACCCGACGACCGCGTTCGCGGCGTACCAACGGCTGCGCCGGCCGCGGACCGAGAAGATCGCGGCCGACGCCGCGAAGACCAACAACAGCAAGGCCGCGGGCCCCGTCGCCAAGGCGTTGATGGCTCTGCTGATGCCGATCATGACGAAGACCGTCATGACGCCCGAGAAGATGTTCGGCGCGACCCATCGCCATCGGATCGACTGGGACGAGGTCGTCCTGCCGTAGTCGCCGCCGCGCCGCGCCCTTCCCGCCCGTCGCCCGCCCGCCC
>NZ_WWJX01000929.1 GCF_009865215.1 Streptomyces sp. SID3343
GTACGAGATGTTCAAGGCCCGCGAGCGCGAGATCCACGCCAACGCCGAGCGTCGTCGCCGGTTCGCGGAGGCGATTCGGATCCGCCGGGCCAACGCCAAGGCCGGCCGGGCGGAGCGGGCGGAGCGCGAGGTGGAGACCGCCGCGGCTCGCGAAGCCCGAAGCATGCGCTGGAACATGCAGCTGATCGCGCGGTGACCCGCACATGAAACCGGCCACGTCCCAGGCCGCGCCCCGCTCGACCCGATGTCGAGCCGGCCGGGACCGATCCCATCCACCACGGCACGAAAACAGCACCTGACGACCCCGAGCGGACCACGGTCCCCTCGGGGTCGTCTGCCGTCCAACCCCAAAACCACCCCCCAACACGGGACCGCAGACGCCCGACCCCGACCGGCCACCCCGCAACCCGGGGCCGCAGTGCGCCGGCCCCGCACCCTGACCGGCCACGCCGCGTCCCGAGGCCGCAGTGCGTCCACCCACACCGTCCGGACCCGACAGCCGCCCTGCTCTGCCCCATCGACGCCCGCAACGAGGGGGCCGCCCGCGCCCGACCATCGGCCGGGGCCGGCCGTTTCCGCAGCGCCAGGCCGCAATGCGCCCGACCACGGTTACCCGGGCGCGACTTCCACCCCCCAGACGCCCTGACCTCGCCCGCAGCGTGAGAGCCGCCGGCGGCCCAATCGCGCCCGTCCCGGGCCGGAAGGAGCCGCTCGTCCAACCCCCAACCATGCCCGCGAGCGGAGACCGCAGGCGCCTAACCGCCCCCTGAGGCCCGCCACTTCCGCTGCGCGAGGCCGCAGCGCAACCCAACCACCGATGCCCGTGGCCGACCATCGCCCCGTGAGGCGGTGGCCTCGCCGTGATGTGGGCGCCCGTGGGCGCCCAACCGCCCGTTAAGGCCCGGCACTTCCGCAGCGCGAGGCGACAGCGCAACCCACCCGCTGTTGCCCGTGACCGACCATCGCCCCGCGAGGCCGTGGCCTTGCCCGTGATGTCGGCGCTCGACCGCCCCCTGAGGCCCGCCACTTCCGCAGCGCGAGGCCGCAGCGCAACCCGCCACCGTTGCCCGTGACCGACCATCGCCCCGCGAGGCGGTGGCCTTGCCGTGATGTGGGCGCCGTGGGCGCCCAACCGCCCGTTGAGGCCCGGCACTTTCGCCGCGCGAGGCGACAGCGCGACCCACCCGCTGTTGCCCGTGACCGATCACCGCCCCGCGAGGCCGTGGCCTCGCCGTGATGTGGGCGCTCGACCGCCCGCTGAGGCCGCCACTTCCGCAGCGCGAGGCCGCAGCGCAACCCATCACCGTTGCCCGTGGCCGACCATCGTGCCGCGAGGTGGTGGCCCGTCCGCAACGCGCGGCCGCAGGGGGCCCAACCGCACGTCCTGGGCCGTCACTTCCGCCGTGTCCGGCCGCGGGTTTCCCTGGCCGTGCTCGGGCTGCCGGCTACTGCCCTCCCAGGCCCAACTCGTGGTCGCCAAGCGGGGCGAAGAATGCGGCCACCCGGGCGTCTGTGACCTCTGCCAATGTTGCCGGTGACCAGTGAGGGTTGCGGTCCTTGTCGACGACCTGGGCGCGGATGCCCTCGACCAGGTCGGCCGTCGACAGCGACGCGCACGAGACCCGGTACTCCTGGTCCAGGACCGGTTCGAGCGACCCGAGCGCCCGCGCCCGGCGCAGTGCCGCCAAGGTGACCTTGAGTGATGTCGGCGACTTGGTGCCGATCCGGTCCGCGGCTTCCTTCGCGGCCGGTTCGTCGCTGCCGAGCAGCCGGTCCACGATCTCCTCGACGGTGTCGGCCGCGTAGCACGCGTCGATCCAGCCGCGCTGCCGGGCGAGTTCACCCGCAGGTGCCGGCGCGGCGTGACGCTCGACCACGTCGGCCGGTTTGTCGCTCGCCAGGTCCGCGACGAACGCGGTCAGCCGCTCGGCCGGAACGAAGTGGTCCGCGAGCCCGCACAGGATCGCATCGGCCGCCCCGACGGGGCCTGCGGTCAGCGCGAGATGGGTGCCCAGCTCGCCGGGTGCCCGCGACAGCAGGTACGTGCCGCCGACGTCCGGGACGAAGCCGATTCCCGTCTCGGGCATCGCGACCGTCGACCGCTCGGTGACGATCCGGACGTCCCCGTGCGCGGAGATGCCCACCCCGCCGCCCATCACGACACCGTCCATGATCGCGACGTAGGTCTTCGGGTAGCGCGCGATCCGCGCGTTGAGCAGATACTCGTCCCGCCAGAACTCGCGCGCCGCGGCGCCGCCGACCAACGCGTCCGCGCGGATCGCCCGGATGTCGCCACCCGCGCACAGCCCGCGCTCACCCGCGCCGACCACGACCACGACGTCCACGTCGTCGTCGTGCTCCCAAGCCGCGAGCGCGGCAGCCATCCGCCGCACCATCGCGTGGTCGAGCGCGTTGATCGCGCGCGGCCGGTCGAGCGTGATCCGACCGCACCCGCCGACGCGGTCCAGGAGTACGAAGTCCTGCGACCCAGCGGGGTTCATCGGCCTGCCCCGATCGGCTCGCGGGCGATGACGACACGCATGATCCCGGTGATCCCTTCCGACGTCCGACACTCGGGAGGACCGCAACGGTCCCCCAAGCACCGTACTCCGGGCCGGACCGGACTCAGCGACCCGCCGGCATGTCGACGAACAGGCCCACCGAGGTCACCACGACCGCGACGTAGAGCGCCAGGTGCGCCCATCGCCAGGCGTCATACCTGCGGGCACGTGGCCACAGCCACGAGGTCAACGCGACGGGAATCGACGCCAGACCGGTCAGGGTCGCCCGATGCACGGCCGCCGCGGCCTGCGGGCAGTCCGCGGTCGAGTCGCAGGAATCGAAAGCCATCGCGCTCAAACCGAACATGAAGAACAGCACACCCGCGACCGGCACGATCAACGCCGTGGCGATGATCGGAGCCGTTCGCGAACCGCGCTCGCGCGCAGGGGCGTTGCGGTTCACGGGCCGGGCCGATACCTCGTTGGGAGCCATGGACCAACCTCACCACCGACGAGCGGACACGACATGAGTACGGATACTCGACTCGCGGTCGAACCCTCCCCACCCGCCACCCGACCGACCCCTATCGGGCGGCCCGTCCGCAGGCGGGTCGGGTGCGTGTCGCGTAGGAGCGCGCGGCGACGAGCAGGGCCACGCCGAGGCCGCCGAAGGTCAGGCCGCCGAAAAGGATCATCCACGTGATGCCGGCACCGGTGGTGAACGGAGGTTTCGGCTCGTAGGCGGGCAGGATACCGACGGCGACGAGCGGGGCGAGAACGACCAGGACGACGCCGTACACCGACAAGCCCACGCCCGTCAGCAGGGCCGGGACCAGCGGCAGCAGGCGCGGCACGCGCCGCCCGGCCAAGACGAGCGTCCAGCGCGGGAACACCTGACCCCAGGGGTACATCAGGCCCACGAGCAGGAAGATCGCGGCCAGGGCGGCGAGTACGGTCACGTCGAGACCCACCGTCGCGAGTGCCTTCGCCGCACCCGAGGCGTTCGCGTCCCGCCACCCCTGTGCCGTGACGCCCAGGGCATCGCCGCCCAGGGTCCAGACCGTCTTGACCACCGCCCACGGCAGGGTGGCGCACATGAGCAGGTAGACCAGTCTGCGGGTGCGCCTCCACGCGACGGAGGCGGGCGGGTGGACGCGCGGGCCGTCGAGACCGTCCGGGTGGACCCGACCGCACCGGGCGCAGGTGCCGCGCAATCGGCGGCGGCAGCCGACGACGAGCGGTACCAGCGCGCACGCGCCGATCGCGGTGGACAGCACGTGTACGAGCCCCGTGGCGCTCTCGACGCCCGAGCCGGACGCCAGGGTCACGACATACAGCGGCAGCGCGGTCGTCTGGAGCGCGAACACCGACGCGGTCACGAACAGCGCCAACGGCACCACCCGTCGACCACCCCGCGAGCACGGGCGGGTCGCGGCCACCGCCGCCGCGGCCCCCGGTACGGCGAGTGCGGCCTGGGCCAGGTGTAGCGCCGGCGGATACGACGTGTGCGCCGTCCACGGCACGGTGGTGCCCGTCACCGCCCATGCGACGTGCAGCACGCCGAACACCGCGGCCCACCCCACCGCGGCCCACGCAGACCGGACGGCCCACCGCGCGGAGCCCCCCGAACTCCCGGCTGACAGACCGGATTCGGGCCGATCGGTCGAGTTCACGGGCAGCGCCACGACGGACCTCCAGGTCGGGACCCGACCGCGCGGGTGCGTCGGCCGATCACCAATCTGTCGCCTCGGCCCGGGCCCGACGTCCCACCGCGGGGGTGCGCCTCGACCCGCCTTGGGTCGCACGGTCGAGCCCGCGCGACCCCCATCCGGGGGAGGGCCCCCGACCAGGGACGGACGAACGCCCACACCGGGCCCGGCGAACGCCCTGCCAGGACCCTGCGCACGTCACCGACCCCTCACGACGCGATCGGCCAACCGGCCAACGGCCGACCGGCCAACCGACCGCCCTGCTTCACACGACCGTCGAGTCGATGCCGCGGCCGGGCGTGGTCCGCCGACACCGCGAAGCAGTTCAGTCGGCGTCGTCGAGGTCCCGTACGTCACGCCGGCGCGGCAGCCCGGCCACCAACTCCAAGTACCCCTCGTGCAAAAGGCCGTTCGTGGCCAGGATCGTCATGTCGCCGGTCAGGACCGAATCTCCGCCCAGGTCGGTCACCCGCCCACCCGCCTCGGTGACGATCACGGGCAACGGCGCGACGTCCTCGTAGCCCATCGGGGGCCCGGCGACCACCATCGCGTCGACCCGGCCGGTCACCAGGTCGGCGACGCCGCTCGTGGCGGGCGTGAGGAAGACCCGGCGGTGCAGGGCGATCAGAAGCTCCTCCGGCCAACCCGCCGGATTGTGCAGCGCGGTCCGGGCACCGCGCAGACGCGACCGCTCGCCGACCCGCACCCGGCGGCCGTCGACGAGGTCGGGCTCGCTGCCCGTAAGCAGCCAACAGCCGCGTCCGCGTCCGGCCACGACCAGTTGCCGGCTCATCGGCCAGTTGATCACGCCGACGGCCGGTCCGTACTCGTCCTCGTACGCGAGATCGTTGGTGAACAGCGGTGCCCGGCGGGTGAACAGCGAGGTTCCGTTGATCGGATCGATCACCCAGCGCCGCCCGGACGACCCGGTACTCGCGCCGCCTTCCTCGCCGTGAATGCCGTCGTCGGGTGCCCGGCGCGCCAACTCGCCCCGGATCAGGTCCTCCACGGCGACGTCCACGTCCGTCACCTCGGTGCCGTCCGCCTTGCGCCGGCCGCGCCACTCGCCGAAGAAGCCCTGCGCCGACAATCTGCCCGCCCGGCCGATCACCGCCACGGCGAAGTCGAGAAGTTCGCGGTCGACCGGCGGAGCATTGCGATCCCAGTCCATCCGACGATCCTGACACGCTCCCGCGCGCCGGCAGGGAACGGGAGCCGAACCGGGTGCGGGCCGGCGCGAACCGGGCGCGGGCCCGGGTGCGGGCGGCGTGATCTCGCGCGGCGCGCTTGACGATTCCGCACACGGATGTTCGCTACACCTGCTCCGGCCGCTCCGGTCCCTCCCGCCGCTTCGTACGGGCAGGTTCCGTTCGTGACGATCCGCTGTAGGGCGTCGCGCCCGCACCGCGGGCCGCAGTCAGGCGCGGGCGGCTGTTTCCAGTTTGGTGATCTGCTTGCGCACGAGGCCCAGGTCGGGGAGTACCGCCTTGGTGCCCTCCATGTCCGTCCTGCTGACGATCACGAGGTGCGACCCGACGCGCACCATCAGCGCGCCGGTGGCCCCGCCGTCCTCGATCAGGCCCGTCGCCGCGAGCGAGTCGTCACCCAGGGCCGGCCCGTCCGCCCGGTTGTAGACCATCGTGCTGCGCACGCCGTTCTCGTCCGTGGTGGTGATGGTCGAGCAGGTCGCGAGTGCCGCCCGCCCCTTGGCCAGCAGGCTTTCGGCCTGGCCCGGGCCGAACGCGTACAGCTCGATGACGTCGAGCCTGGTCGACAGGGGATCGTTCGCGGTGGTGCCCGCCGTCGTCGCGGCCCTGATGGACGCGACGGGTGCGGGGCGGCCGTTGCCCGGGAGCGCGAGGTCGACGAACGGCTGGCACTCCGGCCGTACCGCCGTCTCCTTGCCGCCGAGGACACTCGGATCCGGGGCGTTCTGCTCGTAGTCCGTTCCCGTGTTCATCTCGGACTGGGTCAACAGCGCGGCGGTGAGCTGATCTTTCGTCAGCAACCGGTCCGACGCCTTCGATGCACCGCTCGGCGAGGGCTTCGAGGTGTCCGGTGTCTTGGCACCGTTCGAACCGGCGGAGTTCGTCGCACCGGTCGATCCCGGGGCGGGCGGGTCGGACGGCGCCGAAGAAGCGGACGTGCCGCCCGACTTCGGATCCTTGCCGTCGGAGTCGGAGTCGGAATCGCACGCGGACGCGAAGAACAGCGCCGACGCGGCAAGGGCGACGGTTGCGATACGGATCCGTGGGTTGCGCATGTACGGCCTCCTTCGGTTCGGGTACGGGTGCTTCGGTTCGTCGATCCCGAGGCCGTGAGTCTGTCCGCGACCACCCCCGCGGCGACAGGCTCCGACCGCATCGCGAGGGTCCCTCGCCCGATTCCGAGGGACCCCCACGATCGGTGCGGACACCGCCGCTGCG
>NZ_WWJX01000930.1 GCF_009865215.1 Streptomyces sp. SID3343
GCAACACGTCGGCGGCCTCGGGGACGGTGTACACGGGATCGTTGCGCAGCGACGCGGCGATCACCCCGATGCCACCACCGGCCGCGGCGGGAACGGCGCCGACGGGAACCGCAGCGGCAGGAACGGCGGAAACCGGGGGCGCAGGCGCCGGGCGGCCGGGCACGGGGTGGGCAGGAGCCGCGGCGAGGATCAGCGCCGCCACGGCGAGCACGAGCGTGGCCACCCTAGACCACACGCCCATGCCCCGAAATGCGGCTTTCGTCATATGTTCAGGCTACTGCGGCCGGCCCGACCCGAGCCCCGCAACGAGCCGGGATGGCCCCGAAAGCCCTCATTTTTCGTGATGTCACTCGAATCATTGCCGATCGGCAATGTGCCGTGTCATGGGTACACGCAAGGCGGTCGACGGAACGGGCATCCGACTTCTCGTTCAGGGCGGCCGACTCGGTTGTCGATCATTGGGATCACCGGGGCCGGGCGCTGAGGTTGAACATCCAGGTGACCCCGAACCGGTCGACGACCGAACCCGCCTCGTCACCCCAGACCTGCCTTTCCAGCGGCAGGGTGACGGTGCCACCTTCGGACAGCTTCCGGAAGTACTCGCGCAGTTCGCCGTCGTCGTCGCCGCCTACGAAGAGCGCGACGTTGTTCCCCGGCCGGTATGGCGGGTGACCCGGCCTGTCGTCGGGAAAATCCCATGCCATCAGCGTGTAGCCGGCAGGAGTATCGAGGCGGGAGTGCATGACCTTGTCGGCGTTGGGCGCGTCCGGTGAGCCGAAGTCCGCGACGGTTCCCAGCTCCAACTCGCCGCCGAAGACGCGCCGGTAAAATTCCATCGCCTGCCGTGCATCGCCGTTGAACGTGATGCACGGATTGACCTGAGATCCCACTTGGCACCCTCTCTCGTCACGTGACCCCTCGGGCTGCCCCGCGGTCGTTTGATCACGCTCTCAACGAATCACGACACCTCCTGTCGTGATTTCCGCTGAGGTGGGAGCCGACGCACACCCCGGTGCCGACGGTGTGGTCGGCCGGTCTGCTCCGGTGGAACCCGCCCCGGGCGAAGCCGGGGCGGGTTCGTCGGGAAGCGGTCGTCACCACAGATCGGCGACGTGCCGATCCGTCCCCGGTACGGTGCGAAAGAACGGAGCCACGAGTCGGGTGACGGCGAGCCCGTCCTCCTCGACGGCGTCGGTGTAGGCCCGGACGCCCGCAAGGGCCTCGCGGACGTCTCCACGGCAGAACAGCAACTGGACCAGGCGCTCGGGCCCACCCGGCGCCGTACCGAGCGGCATCGGCTGCCTCTGCCGGGCCTCGTCCTCACCGGGCGAGGGAGTCCACGACGCGGCGATCTCGAAGGCCGAGCCCCGCAGCAGGGCGGGCGTGCGTTCGGCGGCGAGCCGCCCGTCGAGAACCGCCGCGTCCCGCCCGCCGACCGCGTCGAACCACACCGCCACGATGCCGTCGTAGCCGTGATCGAGCGCCACTTCGACCGGCACCGGGTCCTCGTCCCGATACACCGTGCCGACGTGGTCGTACAACGCGGTGTGCGCGTGCGTGCGCTCGGCGAAGCCGCGCCCGTCCTCGTACAGCGCCTTCACCTGCGGCCGCGCCCACGTGTCGAAGTGGTCGACGTGGTGCCCGCGTTCCACCCAATAGATCCCGACGTACGATCCCGCGTCGACCGGTTCCGCCACCGCGCCCTGCGCGGGCGCCTCGGCGGGCGTGCGCAGATTCTTGAGCTCGCGGGTGGCAACCCACCGACTCCCGGCGAACAAGTGCGGCCCCACCATGCAGCCCGCGTAGAAGTGGTCCCGCTCGTACCAACGGTTGTAGGCGCTCTCGAACCCACGATGCGGATCGACCAGGGTCAGCAACATACTGCCGACCTTCACCGGATAGTCCGCCACACCACCGACCGCCAAAGGGTCATAGCCCACGCGATTCCACCTCCATCGACCAGGTAAGCCCCCAGAGCATCACCCAATCACTTGACACAATCAAGTGCCAGCGGCGCCGCGCCCACCGTCCGCAGCCGCGACCCGGCCCTACCCGTCCGCCGGTCGGGTGGTCGTCGTCGACGCGGTGATCTCCACGTTGAGGTGCTTCATGATCGGTTGGTCGCTCTGTTCGCTGAAGTCGCCCAGTGGGCACAGCACGTTGAGTTCCGGCATGTAGCCGATCGCGCAGCCGCGCGGGAGGTCGTAGCCCAGTGCCCGATATCCGTGCACCGTGCGGCGGGTGCCGTCGCGGGCGACGCTGGTGATGTCGACGAGGGCCATCTCGGCCAAGGCCCGCTCCCGCATGTCCGCGCCGTTCAGCAGGACCAGCGTGCGCAGGTTGCGTACGCCCCGGTAGCGGTCGTCGGCGGAGTAGATGGTGGTGTTCCACTGGTCGTGCGAGCGGACGGTGGCCAGCACGAGCATGCCGTCCGGGGCGCCGACGGTCGGCAGCGGCGCGGTGGAGAACTCGGCGCGCCCGGTCGGCGTCAGGAAGATCCGCTCGCGGGCCGGTTGGCGGATCCGGAAGCCGCGCTTGGTCCGGACCCGGCGGTTGAAGTCGTCGAAGCCGTCCAGGGCTTGCGCCATCGTGTCGCGGATCCGGTCGTAGTCCTCGACGTACCAGCGCCACGGCGTCGCGCTGTCCGGCAACGCGGCGGCGGCGATGCCGGCGATGATCGCGGGTTCGGAGCGCAGCGTGCCTGCGGCGGGTCGCTTCATGCCGCGCGACAGGTGGACCATGCTCATCGAGTCCTCGACGCTGACCGCCTGTTCGCCGCCGGCCTGCCGGTCCTTCTCGGTACGGCCCAGGCACGGCAGGATCAGCGCGCGGCGGCCGTGCACGACGTGGCTGCGGTTGAGTTTGGTACTGACGTGCACGGTCAGCGCGCACCGGCGCAGGGCCGCCGCGGTGAACGCGGTGTCGGGCGCCGCCATCGCGAAGTTGCCGCCCATGCCGACGAACACCTCGACGTCGCCGCGGTGCATGGCCTCGATCGTGCGTACCGTGTCCAGCCCCGGCTCGCGCGGCGGTTCGATGTCGCAGGCCGCGGCCAGCCGGTCCAGGAAGGCGGCGGAGGGGTGGTGGTCGACGCCGCACGTACGGTTGCCCTGGACGTTGCTGTGCCCGCGGATCGGGCACGGACCCGCGCCCTCGCGGCCGATGTTGCCGCGCAGCAACAGCAGGTTGACGATCTCCCGGACGGTGTCGACGCCGTGGTTGTGCTGGCTGATGCCCAGGCACCACGCGACGATGGTGCGCGCGGAGCGGGTGTACGTCCGGGCCGCCTCCTCGATGCGGTCCCGGGACAGGCCGCAGCCCGCCTCGACGTCCGCCCACGGGGTCTGCGCGCACAGGTCCCGATACTGCTCGAAACCGTGCGTGAACCGGTCGAGGAACTCGTGGTCGATCGCGCCGGGGTCGTGCTCGGCCTGCGCCAGCACCGCCTTCGCCATGCCGCGCAGCAGCGCGAGGTCGCCGCCGATGACCGGCTGGAGGTTGAGCGTCGAGGTCCGAGTGGCCTTGTTCAGGGCCATGTGGGTGAACTCGTGCGGCACGATGGTGCGCGTCGACGCCGCCTCCACCATCGGGTTGACGTGCACGATCGCCGCGCCTCGGCGATATGCCTTGGCCAGTGAGGTGATCATCCGCGGCGCGTTGGAGGCGGCGTTGACGCCGAGCACGAACAGCGCGTCGGCCTCGTCCCAGTCCTCCAGGGCGACGGTGCCCTTTCCGGTGCCGATGCTCGCGGTGAGCGCCCGACCACTGGCCTCGTGGCACATGTTCGAACAGTCGGGCAGGTTGTTGGTGCCCAGTTCGCGGACGAACAGCTGGTACAGGAACGTCGCTTCGTTACTCAGCCGGCCCGAGGTGTAGAACGCCGCCCG
Organism: Streptomyces sp. SID3343; assembly: GCF_009865215.1. GTDB lineage: Bacteria > Actinomycetota > Actinomycetes > Streptomycetales > Streptomycetaceae > Embleya. Next base: position 3,888 of record NZ_WWJX01000930.1, read on the forward strand.
GTGCGGGCTGTCCAGCCCGCGCAACGTGTCGCCGACCAGCACGAACACGTCCGCCCAGGTGATGGGCACATAGCGGTCGGATGTCGGGTCGTACACCATCGGCTCGGTGAGCCGCCCCTGATCCTCCAGTTCGTAATCGCTCCACCCGGCCAGCTCGCCGACGGTGTGCCGGGCGAAGAACTCGCGCTTCACCCGCTTGGGCGTCATCTCCCACGTGGTGTGCTTGACGCCGTTCTCGCACAGGTCGAGGTGCAGCCCCGCGTAGTCGTCCGGCCAGGCGCACCCGGGACAGTCGAACCCGCCGTCGGCGTGATTCATGGTGAGGATGGCCCGCACGCCGTCGACCGGCTCCCTCGTCCGTGCCAGGACCCGACCGACGCCGACCGCCGCTCCCCACCCCGCGCTGGGGTGGTCGTAGTCCCGCCGTCCGGGCTCGCCGGTCCCGGGCGCTCCACGCCCCGGCGTGGGGGTGGTGACGTGTACTTCCTCGGGGGTCCGCGCATCGTCCACCGGGGTGCCTCCTGTTCACGAGCGGGACCGCGGTGCGATCTCCCGAACACCCTCGCAGGCCGCCCGATCGCCGAGCCGCCGACGCGCCGCCCGTCACCCCCGCCCGGCCCAACACCCGGCCGCCGGGCCGAGCCCGGTCGAGTTCGCTTCCATGGATACTCAAAGTGGTCGGACCATTACCATCGGTTCGACATGAAGCCCAGCCCCGCCCCCAGAGGAGCCAGTCGTCATGCACGCCACCAAGGGTGACCGTCTCGTCATGCACGGCCGAGTCGTCGGCCAGGAGGACCACGTCGTGGAGATCATCGAGGTACTGGGCCCGG
>NZ_WWJX01000931.1 GCF_009865215.1 Streptomyces sp. SID3343
CCGACCGACAACGCGGCGTCTTCCGCACCGACTACGAGGGCCCCACCGCGCGCGACACCTGCGCCTACCGACACCGTGCCCCGCCGCAACCCCGCCCCCCCGACACGGCGGTATGAACCCCGGGGCCGACCTTGGAACCGACCCCGGGCCCACACCGCCCTCGGGCAGCCACGGCCGGAAGGTCAACTCCAGTCGTTGAGCGCGATCGAGACCCCCGACGCCGCCGGGCCGCGACAGTGGCTCCGGTGGTTTCGGGCAATGTGGTCCAAACGCAGGTTGTCGCGGAACGCGGGGATCGCGTTCAACCGCCGCGCGAACGCCCACAGATGCGGGTGCGCGGCGAGCCGGTGCACGTCCTCCGCGTCCAAGTGCCGCTTGTGCACCGCGTCCAAGTGCACGAGTGTGGCCCACAAGTGCACATCGGCCGCAGTGAGCGCTTCACCCAACAGGAACGGCCGGGCCGCGAGCCGCCGTTCCGCCACCGCGAGCGTGGCCAACACCGTACCCATCGCCTCCGCCCGCCGCCGCCCCGCGGGCGCCCGTCCGGCCCGTTGTGCGGCGTCGCTGACATCCTCCTCGAACAGCGTTTCCAGCGCGCACAGTTCCTCGTGCCGCCGCGCCGGATACAGATCCGTTCCGCCGGTGAATCCGCCGGCCAGGTCGCGCAGGATGTGCGGCGCATGGTTGCTGACGATTCGTCCGCTCCAGCGATCCCACAACACCGGCACCGTCACGGGGCCGTCGTAGTGATACTCGGTCGCCTCGTACGCCTCGCGCAGGAAGGCGAACTTGCCGATCGGGTCGAGCCCATGGCCCTCCCCGTTGCGAAACGCCCAACCGCGCCCGTCCCGGACCGGGTCCACCAGCGAGGTGCCCACGGTGTGGCCCAGGCCCTGGAGGTCTCGCGTGATCGCCACCTGCAACGACCGCGGGCAGGCCAGGCACAGGTAAAGGTGGTAGCGGTACGCCTCGGCACTGAAACCCGCGCCGATTCGGCCACGGAAGCGGTGCATCGGCGGCTTGATGGTCTCCAGGCCCGGCAGCGGCGACCCGGGGTGGCGTACGCGGTAGCGCCCGTGGGCACGAAAGTCGATCGGTCCGGCGGCCTTCGGGGGTGTCGTGGACATCATCGAGTCTCCCTCGCGCGGGATGGAACAGCGGCCATGGGATTGCGGCCATGGGATTGCGACAATGCGGCTGCGCCGGCACCGGAGCCGTGGTCGGCACGATTACCGCCGCGATCAACGGGGCAGCGGTAGAAACGGAACCGGCAGCCGAACGGATTGCCATAGGCAACAGGGGGCTGCCCCGGGCAGCGGAACTCCGGCAGGCGAAGCGGCGCGGCGGTCGGGCAGCACGGCGCGACCCGCGACAAACGGGCAGGCCGGTGGCGTCGAACTCAGACCGGGGGACAGCTCGCGCTGCACACGCGCAGGTAATCGATGTGACGACGTGTCAGAAGATGGACGGCAATCAGGACCCGCGCCCTCGGCAAAATCGGGCGGGGACCCGCGTGACACACGCAGCCGTCCATGCCCTGGATTATTCGTGCTGACCCGCCGCCCCGCAATAGGTCTCCCCGAACCCGCGACAGATCTCCTCGCAACCGCAACAGATCCCGCCCCACGCGCGGCAGGTCACCTCGTACCCGCGCGGCAGGCCACCCCGCACCCGCGACAATTCACCTGTCACCCGCGCGGCAGCTCACCCCGCATCCGCGCAGGTCCTCCACGCCCGCAACAGGCGCGCCGCAGAGCCGACCGAGCGTCGCGTGGCCCTCCGCGACCCGCACCGCATCGAGCACACCGATCACCCGCAACGTAGTGAGCACCCGGATCCGCGACGTGCGTTGTGCGACCGCCGCCGAAATCACCGGAGCCGCCGACGACAAACTCGACTCACCATGCCGCTCGCCGACCCCCGACGCGACGAACCCCCCAAAGAACCCC
>NZ_WWJX01000011.1 GCF_009865215.1 Streptomyces sp. SID3343
CGGGCGAGGTCGAGCATGCGCGGGCCGAGCGCGGCGAGCACCCGCGCGGGGCGCGGCTCGTCGCCGCCGGCCGCGAAATAGAGCGACGCGTCCATCGCGTCCAGGTAGGACCGCATGTGCGCGAGCGGCTTCTCGTAAACGCGGTTGCCCGGGCGCAGCCCCTCGACCAGCGGGCCGTGGCTGACCCCCAGGCCGGTCAGGAATCGGCCCGGATATGCCTGGGTCAGGGTGCGCGACGCGGCGTTCGCCGCCATCGCGTCGCGGGCCCACACGTTGGCGATCCCGGTCGCGGCGACCATCCTGGGCGCGGCCTCCAGGATCAGCATCGCCTGGGTGAACGCCTCACGGCCCACGGCCTCGCCCCACCACAGCGCGCCGTAGCCCAGTGCGTCCAACTCGGCGGCCGTCTCGCGCAGTCGCGATACGGGAAGGAAGTCGAGCCCGGCGGCCCACAGACCGACCCGGCCGAGGTCGGGAACGGGCTGGTGCGCTGTCCGCTGCTCTTCGGTCGACGACACGTGCATACCTCCGCGAGATCTGTAACGGTGTAACAGAAGGACCCTACCGCCGGAGATGGCCGACCTTTGGTTCCGGCGGAACCACCGACACGGAATCATGGTCATGCCATACGAGCCGTTGCCGGATCCGTCGGAGACATCGTGCAAAGTCCGCTGTTCAATCACGCAGTGAATCAGTCCTCGGAGCGATACAGCCTGCAGAACGCGCACATGCTCCGGGTTTTGCTCTCGCCGGAGGTGGGCACCGAGGTGCTCGCCCGCAAGGGCTCGATGGTCGCCTACCAGGGCAACGTGCAGTTCGAGGGCGCGTGGCAGTCGGGCGCCGAACTGCGCGCGGGGGCCGCGACGGGCGACATGCTGGACCTGATGCGGTGCCACGGCCACGGCACGGTCTACCTCGCCAACCAGGCCCAGAGCATCCACGTACTGACGCTGAACAACGAGGCGCTGATCATCGAGGACGAGAACGTCCTGGCCTTGGACGGCACGCTGAACTGGGGCGTGATCCAGATCGACGCGGGCTACAACGTCGGCGGCATGGGCGCCTACTCGATGCAGATCGGCGGCAGCGGTCGGATCGCGATCACCACGTCGGGCCACCCGCTCGTGCTGCGCGCCTCGCACGACCGCGAGATCTTCGCCGACGCCGACGCGGTCATCGCATGGACCGCGGGCCTGCACACGAGCCTCCAGGCGCAGACCACGTCACAGCGCATCTGGCGCCGCCGCCGCCAGACCGGCGAAGGCTGGACGATGGCTTTCATGGGCGAGGGCTACGTCGTGGTCCAACCCAGCGAGGTCCTGCCGATGAACGCCACCGACCTCCAGGGCAACTGGTTCGGCATGGGCCACAACGGCGCCCAGAACAACACCTGGGCCGCCCCGGGCAACCCCCACGGCCCCTACGCCCCACCACCGCGCCACCATGGTCCCCCGCAGGGCCCATACGGCCCGCCCCCAGGCCCTTACGGCCCCCGCTGACCCCGGCCCCGAGACCACCCCGAGCGAAGCCGGCCCCGTCCGGCGCTTGAAGACACCCGAACCGAACGGCACACACCCAACCCGACCGACACCAGCCCGTCCGGCGCTTGAGGACGCTCCACCCGAACAGCGCTCAACCAACCACACCGCACCCACAGCCGGCCCGGCGCTCGACGACCAACCCGAAACAGCACCCACCGAAAGCACCACAGCCCCTCCGGCGCTTGAAGACACCCGAACCGAACGGCACATACCCAACCCGACCGACACCAGCCCGTCCGGCGCTTGAGGACGCTCCACCCAAACGGCGCTCAACCAACCACACCACACCCACAGCCGGCCAGGCGCTCACCCGACCCGACGCCCGGTCCGCACCTGACGACGCCCTCGGCCACCCGGCGCCCAGGAGGGGAACCCCTCCCCCTCACTTCCCCTCACAAAAAGGTGCCGTCCTCCGCCGCAGGCACCCCCGCGGGGGGCGCCCCGTCCCCCTCCACACCCTGCCGCAACATCAGCGTCAACCTGATCCCGCCCCACAGCCCTTCCAGCCACCCGATCAGCTGCGCCTGCACTATCCGCAGTTCGGCGAGACTGGGCGTGTCCACGCCGGCGAACGGCTCGGTCAGTCGCTCCAGTTCCTCGTACAGATCGGGCGCGAGCGACCGCCGCAGTTCCGGCAGCGAACGTTCGTAGACGGCGCGCACCCGGTCGCGCCCGGGCTCGTCCAAGGGCGCGTCGCGCAACTCCTCCAGCAGGTGGCGAATCATCTCCGCGACCCGCATGACGCGGTCGGGTGCCGGAACGAGTTCGCCCAGCGGACGCTCGTCGTCCGCCTCGTTGGTGGTGGTGACAATCGGATCGGCCATGGGCCGCGCCTACCCTTCGCCACACGTCGAAAACGCCGTGCCGGCCGGCACACGGGGTCGGCTCCGGGTCATCCCCGCGTACGCAACGACGGCGGGATCGTCCCGTCGTGACGCCGCGAAAACGACGCCGAAGAGCCCGGATCCCCCGGTCGCGGCTCCCCGTGTTCCTCCGTCACGGGGTGCCCGCGCCCCGCGTCGTCCTCGGGCAGTGCCTCCGGCGCCGACCGGCCCCCCACGGCCGCAGGCGGCGCCACAAGCGTCATGGTGTCCGTCGCGCGCTCGGCCCGGGCGCGTGCCTTGGCGGCGCGCAGGACCACGATCACCCCCGCGAGGAAAATCAGATACACGGCCACTCCGACCACCAGCCAGGTCAGCCAGGTCAACACGGCCCACTCCCCACGCAACTCGTAGCTCGCTCACTCAGAGCTATCAGTCGAAATCTACCCGTAAGCGCTCCGCGCCCAACGCGTCTCGGGCGTCCGACTCGTGCGGATTTCGTGGAGAACCTGCAAACGAGAACCCGCAAACGACCCTCCGGCCGGGCCGACGTCGCCCGGGCCGGCCCAAGATCGATTCCCGTCACCACGACGACGCTCCAACCACCACGAGAGTTCCCGGACCGTACACACGGCCTGCCGCCACCGCGACGCCTGCCCCGCCGGGCCGATTCGAGACCTCCGACTTGGAGACATCCGACAGCGCTCGGGCACGAGCCACCCCGTCGGCGAGCATCTCGCCACCCCTACTCGTAGTACTTCCGGACTACTGCAAGGCGGCACTCCGAGGCGGGACGCCGACCACCGCACCCTGCCCATAACGTCGTCGAGCCGTACACCGCGAGAGGCGTCCCGCCCGGTCCGCGACAAGGCGGCTTCTCTAGGGTGGATCTCGTGAACAAGCAGGACACGGCGGAACGACTCGGACGAGCCCTGCAGGCGGTGCCGCGCAACCTGCGCGAGGACCTGTGGACCGCCGCTCTGGCTCCGGTGCCGAGCAGCGGGCAGCGATCTCCCTGGCGAGACTGGCTGCCGACGTTCCTGCTCCTGCTCGTCCCGTGCACGGCCACGGTCGCGGTCTTCAACGTGAACGGGCTCGCCGCCGACTACGGGTACAACCAGCGAACCGCCCTGCTGCTCGGCCTGATCCAGTCGGTGGCGCTCGTCACCGCGGTGTTTCGGCCGGTGGCCTCGTGGTGGGTCGCGACGATCGTCATGGTCGTCGTCGAGGCGGGCGCGGAGTTTCCGCTCGGCCGCGCGATGTGGTTCCCCTGGACCATTCCCGGGATCATCGTGCAAACCTGGGTGCTGTTCCTGTTGGCGCTCCGACTCCGGCTCCGGGTCGCGGTCGCCGCGCTGGTGATCAGTCTCGTGGCCGGACGGGCAGGCACGGGCCCGACGTTCGAGGGCCAGGTCGACGGACTCGTTCGCGCCGTCACGCTGTTCACCCTCGCGGTCGTGGTCGGTGCGCTCTTGCGCAGCCGCCGGGTGGCCCGCACCCAATTGGTCGTCCAAGAGGAGCTCACCGCGGAGGAACGCGGCCGGCGCACGCTCCTGGAGGAGCGCAACCGGATCGCCCGCGAACTGCACGACGTGGTCGCGCACCACATGTCGGTGATCTCCATCCAGGCGCAGGTCGCCCCGCACCTGGTCGACAACCCGTCCGAGGAACTCAAGGAGAACCTCGCGGGCATCCGCCAGAACGCGGTCGAGGCACTCACCGAACTGCGCCGCGTACTGGGCGTCCTGCGCTCCGAGGACACCCCGAGCGAGCGCGCCCGGCACGCCCCACAGCCCACCCTCGGCCGTCTGGACGAACTGCTCGACAACGTCCGCGGCGCCGGCCTGACGGTCACCTCGGAGAGCACCGGGGCGCCGCACCCGCTGCCACCGGGCGTCGAACTGTCGGCATTTCGCATCGTCCAGGAGGCGCTCAGCAACGCGATGCGGCACGCGCCCGGAGCACACGTACGGGTGGGGATCGGCTATCGCCCCTCCGGGGTCACCGTCCGGGTCGCCAACACGGCGCCCGCCCGGCCCGTCCCGCCGTCGCCCGGCCCCGGCCACGGCTTGTTGGGCATGCGTGAGCGCGCCGCCATGCTGGGCGGCGAACTCGCCGCCGGCACCACCTCCGACGGCGGCTGGGAAGTCACCGCGATCCTGCCCGCCGACTTCTCGAAACAGCCCGTCGAACCCGTTGAGGACACCCGATGACGCCCATCCGCGTGCTGATCGCCGACGACCAGATGATGGTCCGCCAAGGCTTCACGGTGCTGCTGAACGCCGAGCCCGGCATCGAGGTCGTCGGGCAGGCGGTGAACGGTCTCGACGCCGTCGACAAGGTCGCCGAACTCGCCCCGGACGTGGTCCTGATGGACATCCGGATGCCCGAACTCGGCGGCATCGAGGCAACCCGCCGCATCACCGAACCTGCCGACGTCGACGTCAAGGTGCTCGTGCTGACCACGTTCGACCTCGACGAGTACGTGTACGAGGCGCTGCGCGCGGGCGCGTCCGGGTTCCTGTTGAAGGACGCGTCGGCCGCCGAACTCGCGCACGCCGTACGAGTGGTGGCGGCCGGCGACGCGCTGCTGGCGCCGAACGTCACCAAGCGCCTGATCGCCGAGTTCTCCCGGATCGCGGGCACCCCCCGCGCGCCGCTCAAGGACCGCGTCGGGAGCCTGACCGAACGCGAGACGGAGGTGGTTTCGCTGATCGCCCAGGGCATGTCGAACGCGGAGATCGCCGGCCACCTGGTGGTGGCGGAACAAACCGTGAAGACCCACGTCAGCCGAACCCTGGTCAAACTGAACCTGCGCGACCGCACTCAGGTAGCCGTCTTCGCCTACGAAACCGGCCTGGTCCGCCCGACGGGCTACTGAACGGCGACTCCGGCAGCGGTCCCAACCTGTACGGCAAAGTCACGGTGTCGCAAGAAGAACCGACGGCGAAACGGGCAGGCCGGGCACGGGGGACGGTGGAAGAAGGAAACCAGTCAGGCGAGCACAGCGAGAGGGCGAAGCCGGACACGAGAAGCACGGCGTTGCTTTTTTCTAGAAGCCGGCTCGCGAAGCACCACTTTTTTCTCCCCCGCTTCGCTCCTCCTAAAAAAGCGGCACTCCGCTCGCGACTTCGGGTCCCTCCGCTTCGCTCCGGGCCCCGAAGTCTCACTGAAAAGCGCGGCTCCGCCGCTCTCCTCGCTGCGCTCGTCGAACACCGCACGCAAGCCGATCAGTGGGCGCTGACGCGCCAAAACCGCAACCAAGTCCCGCTCCCGGGCAAGGCCCCCCCGTGGGCGCAAAGCGCCACCCGCAGCCGCGCCGCGAGGCCGGACCACGCCACCGCAGCGCCGTAAAACCGCAGCCCACAAGCGAACGCAACGGGTGGTGCGGGTGGGAACACCCGACCAAACCAAGACGCACCCAGCGCCCAACCCCCAACGCCCCACCGACCAACCCCAACCCCCAGGGCCATGCGGCCACGAGGGTCGTGTTCGCCGGCCCCCCGGAGGGGGACCGTACAGGCGTGCGCCCACGTCATGCTCCCGCACGCCCTGCCCGTGCCCCGGGCCCGGAAGGAAAGCATGGCGTGTCCGCACGGCTCGTACACACAACACGTGGGAGGGGTGATGGGGTGTCGGGAAGGGAACGCAGGGATGCCGCGGCCGAGACACTCGCGGCGGGGATCGCGAGTCGCACCGAATTGTTCGGGGGAAAGCTTCACTACGACAGCGGCTACAACCGGCACGAGCACGCCGCGGCCGAGTCCTCGTTCGTGGCCACGTTTCGGCGGTTGCCCAGGCTGATCTCGCGATCCTTCAAACTTGCGTGGGCCGCCGACCGGGCCGCGCTCGTCGCGGTGGCGGTGGCGCAGATCGGGCAGGGCATCGCCGCCGCGTTCGGGCTGCTCGCGGCCAATCAGGTGCTGATCCAGCTCTTCGCCGGCGGGCCCACCCCCGACCGGGTCCGGGCCGCGTTGCCCGCGCTGTTGTCCGTTGCCGGCGCCGGCATGGTCGCCGTCCTGCTCACCGCCGTGACCACCGCCGCGACCGGGCGGCTGGAGCCCAAGGTCGAGCGAACCGCCGAGGTCGAACTGCTGCGTCGGGTGATCCGAGTCGAGATGACCACGATCGAGGACGCCGAGTTCAAACGCCTGTTGCAGTCCGCGCGCTTCGGCACCGACGCGACGCGACGCATGGTCAGCTACAGCATCGCGGTGGTCAACGCCCTCGTCGCGCTCGCCGCGGCGGGCAGCGTACTCGCGATCCTGCACCCGCTGCTGCTGCCGATGCTGTTGCTGATCATCGTGCCGGAGGCGTGGGGAACGGTACGGTCCGCGCGCCGCCGCTACCGCTCGGTACAAGCATGGCTGGACCACGCGCGCGGCCAGAACGAGATTGCGTGGCAGCTCGTACAGCGCGGTCCCGCGCAGGAAGTGCGCGTGCACGGGGCCGGCGAGTACCTGCTCGACCACTACCGCCGGATGGCCGCCGCGAGCGAGGCCGAACAGACCCGGCTCGCCCGGGCGCAGGCCGGGACCGACCTGGCCACGTCCGCGCTCTCGGGCGTGGCCACCGGCGCCACGTACGTGCTGCTGGGGTGGCTGTTGCTGTCGGGACGCGCCGAACTGGCCGCGTCCGGGACGGCGGTGATCGCGATCAGGACCGGAACGATGAACCTGGCCACGCTCGTACGCCAGGTGAACCAGCTCTACGAGAGCAGCCTGTTCTACCTCGACCTGGAGGAGGTGTGCGCCGAAGCGGACCGGCGCGCGATTCCGCAGGGCGGTGTCAGGGTCGAACGCTTCCCCGACCGGGTGGAGGTCGAAGGGGTCACGTTCACCTACCCCGACCGGGACAAACCCGCGCTCGACGACGTCACGCTCACCGTCGAACGCGGCCAGATCGTCGCGTTGGTCGGCGAGAACGGATCCGGCAAGACCACGCTCGCCAAGCTGATCGCCGGCCTGTATCGGCCCGACGCCGGCCGCATCACGTGGGACGGGGTGGACCTCGTGGCCGCCGACCGCGCCTCGGTGTTCGAACAAGTCGCGCTCGTGCCCCAGGACTTCACCCAGTGGCCGTTCACCGCACGAGCCAACGTCACCATCGGCCGCCCCCGTTCGGCTTCCCCCGAGGAGGCGCTCGACCGTGCGGCCGACTACGCGGAGACCGACCGCGTCGTGGGCGATCTGCCCAAGGGCTGGGACACCCTGCTCGACCGCGGCTTCACCGGCGGCGTCCAGTTGTCGGGCGGCCAATGGCAGCGGATCGTGCTCGCGCGGGCCCGTTTTCGGGATGCGCCGCTGCTGATCTGCGACGAGCCGACGGCCGCGCTCGACCCGCGCGCCGAGATCGAGGCGTTCGACCGAATCCGCGAACTCGCCCGCATGGGCATGACGATCGTGTTGATCACCCACCGGCTCGCGTCGGTGCGCCACGCCGACCGCATCCACGTACTGGACCACGGCAAGCTCGTCGAGCAGGGCACCCACGCCGAGCTGCTGGCCGCGGGCAACCTGTACGCCGAGTTCTTCAACCTCCAAGCCGCCCAGTACGCGACGGAAGTGGACGAACCGGCACCGTGAGCGGGGCTGCTCGCACGCGTGTTCGCACCGTGCCGGCGGCTTCGCCCACGAGGCTCGAAACCGGTGCCCCGCAGTGCCCCACGGGTGTGCTCGGACGTGTTTGGATGGGGCCTCGCGTCGGGGAGGGAGCGGCCATGCGATGTGTAGTCCTGGGGGCCGGGGCGATCGGCAGCGTCCTCGGCGCTCGGCTCGCGCAGTCGGGACACGACGTCTACGCGGTGGGCCGCCGGGCCCACGTCGACGCGATCACCGAACACGGTCTGCGAGTCGCCTTTCCGGACGGCGAGGATGTCGTACGCCTCCCCGCCGTCGCCACGCTCGACGAACTCGACACGCTGCTCGACTGGTCCGACGTGGACGCGGTCGCGCTGTGCGTGAAGTCGCAGGACACCGAGGCAGCGGTACGCGAACTCGCCCGGCACGTCGATTCGTCGATGCCGATCCTGTGCGTGCAAAACGGCGTGGCCAACGAGGACGTCGCCCTGCGCCGGTTCGCGAACGTGTACGGCGTCCTGGTCGCGTGTCCGGTCGCCCACCTCGAACCCGGCGTCGTGCGCGCCTATTCGTCGCCGGTCACCGGTGTCCTCGACATCGGCCGCTACCCCTTCGGTCGGGACGCCTTCGCGGCCCAGGTGTCACGTGTCTGGTCGGGGGCGGGCTTCGCGTCCGAAGTACGCGCGGACATCACCGCGTTCAAGTACGGCAAGCTCGTCACCAACCTCGGCAACGCGGTCGAGGCCCTGTGCGGATCGAGCGCGCGCGGCGGCAATCTGGACCGGCTCGCGATGGACGAGGCGCGCACGGTGTTGTTCGCCGCCGGCATCCACGCCGAGTTCGCGCCGGTGAGCGCGCTGGTCCAGGTCCGAACCGTGGCCGGTGAGCGGCGTCCGGGCGGGTCGTCGTGGCAGAGCGTGTTCCGGCACACCGGTGGAATCGAGACGGACTACCTCAACGGCGAGATCGTCCGGATCGGCCGGATGCACGGCATCGCTACCCCGGTCAACGCCGAACTCCAACGCGCGGCGAACCGACTCGTCGCCCGGGGCGGCGAAGCCGGTTCGGTGTCGGAGCTGGACCTGCTGCGCGCGGTCGTGGACGGGCGCGGACCACAGCGCTGAGTGATCGTGGCGTGTCGTACGTCGTGTGGTTCGGGATTCGTGGATCGGAGATCGACGCATGGCGCTTGGCACTGTGACCCGAGGCTCGTGCTTCGCGGTTCGTGTGCCTTGTTGGTCGTGCGTGGTGGTTCGGTGCGATACGGGGCCGGTGGTTGCGTGGAAAAGGCGGTGACCGCAGTGCCTCGGGCCGGCTAGCCTGACGGGGCGTCACAACGTGACGCCGCAGCGGTAGTACACCGCATGCCCGCCACGTCACCAGCGTTGTCCACCGCGAAGGGAGCGATCCGATGGCCTCCGACGGTGCGTTCGGTAACGGTCGCTTCGCGGGACCCGCGGGCTCGACCGAGCTCGCGGACTTCGCCGAGCCGGCAGATCTCGCCGAACCTGCGGACTTCGCCGAGCCGTGAGGCCGCGCCGCATCCATTGCATGTTCCCAGGGGAGCCACACCATGACCGACACCCACACAGTGTCCGCGCCACCCGGATCGCCTTCCCTGGAGGAATGCCTGGCCGTGCTCGGCGCCCTGAGCGATCTCGCCCCGGACGCCCCCGAGCGGCGCGAGATCGAGCGAGCGCTCTCGTCCTTCATCCGTTCCGGGCGCCATCGCCGTCGGGCGGAGCAACGCGAACTGCGCACGCGTGAACGCACCATCGTGACCCAACGCACCGCGACCGGCGCGGCGGACCGGGTCGAGGACCTCCCGCTCGACGACACGGGACTGCCGTCGTACGTCGGCACGGTGGAGGCGGGACTGCGCTGCTACGTATGCAAACTCCCCTACCGACACGTGGACGGCTTCTACCATCTCCTGTGCCCCACGTGCGCCGTCGAGAATCGGCAACGGCGGCGTGCGCGCACCGACTTGACCGGGCGGCTGGCGTTGGTCACCGGCGGCCGGGCGAAGATCGGCTACGAGTTGGTGCTCAAGCTGCTGCGCGACGGCGCCGAGGTGATCGTGACGTCGCGGTTCCCGCACGACACCCACGAGCGGTTCGCGGCGGCGCCCGACCACGACGAGTGGGCGGACCGGCTGCGGGTCGAGGCGATGGACCTGCGAGACATCGGTGCGCTGGTCGCGTGGTGCGACCGACTCGTCGCGGCCGGGCGGCCGTTGGACATTTTGGTCAACAACGCGGCGCAGACGATACGTCGGCCGGCCGCGTCCTATGCGCCGCTGCTCGCGGCGGAGCGGGCCGCACTCGGTTCGGACGCGTTTCGGTTCGCGCTCGACGGGCCGTTGCCCGGTGCGGGGGATCTGTGCTCGGCGAACACGTCGTCCGCCGATCTGGTACTGCCGCTCGATGCGGCCGGTCTCGTCCCGGACGCGAGTCCCACCAACTCGTGGTCCAAACGCGTCGACGAGGTCGATGCGCTGGAGCTCTTGGAGGTCCAACTCGTCAACGTGACGGCGCCGTTCGTACTCGTGAGCCGGCTGCTCCCGTTGCTGCGCAAGTCCCCGCGCGAGCGGCGGTACATCGTCAACGTGTCGGCGGTGGAGGGCCAGTTCGGGCGTGCGTTCAAGGCGCCGGGGCACCCGCACACGAACATGGCCAAGGCCGCGCTCAATATGCTCACCCGTACGAGCGCCGAGGAATTGGCCACGCGGGGCGTGTACCTGACGAGCGTCGACACGGGATGGATCACGGACGAGAAGCCGCTGCCGGATCGCGAGCGGGTCGCCTCGGCGGGCTTTCGCACGCCGCTCGACATCGTCGACGGCGCGGCCCGCGTGTACGACCCGATCGTGCGCGGGGAGTCCGGCGAGGCGTTGTTCGGGTGCTTCCTGAAGGACTACCGGGTCGCACCCTGGTGATCGTGCCTCCGGCGCGGGGTGCGGGAGTGGCCTCCTCGCCGCCCCGCGCCGGGGTCGCGCGATCGGGGGTCGGCGGCCGACATCAGTCGGCGTCGGCCAGGATCAGGTACAGCCGCTTGCGCGTGTCCGTCACGACCTCCAGCGCCTTGGCCCGCTGAGCCTCGGTACCGTTCATCATGAGCTGACGCAGCGCGTCGCCGATGCCGTGCATCGCCGTGCGCAGGTCGTGGACCGCCTCGAAGTCGACGCCGCGACTCGCGTCGTCCCAGGGTTTGGTGCCCTCGGGGATGTTCGCGGCCTCGGTGCGGCCGGCTTCGGTCAGCGTGAAGAGCTTGCGGCCACTGCCCTCGGCACCCTCGATGACGCCTTCGTCCTCAAGGAGCTGGAGCGTCGGGTAGACCGAGCCGGGGCTCGGCTTCCACACACCGCCGGTGCGCTCGCCGATCTCCTGGATCATTTCGTAGCCGTGCATCGGCCGCTCGGTCAGCAGGGCCAGGATCGAAGCCCTGACGTCGCCGCGCCGTGCGCGACCCCGCCCTCGGCCTCGCCCACGCCCCTCGGGACCGCCGCGGCCTTCCGGCCCACCGTGGCCGTGACGGTGGCCCCACGGGCCGGGCCCGGGCGGACCCCACGGACCGAAAGCGGGGCGGTTCTGTCGTTCATCGCCCCATTGGGGGCGTCCTTTGCGGTGCATCACGTTTCTCCTGATGTGCTGTGTCTTCTCCCGTTCGGGATCACCGTTTTTCCGTAGCGAACCCTCTTGAGAGTATCGCGATCGTTCGCGATGGCTCAACGATATATCGGAAGAGGACACATGTGCAAGCGCTCGCGATCGCCGATTCGGGTCCGCTGTCATTCGATCGAGGCGTTTGACAGCGGACCCGGTGGTTCCGGTTCGGCTTCGCTTCGGGCAACGGGGCCGGGGTGGGGTTCCGCTGCCGAAGCCGCCCCCGGGATACTCGCCCGCGAGTGCCCGCCCCCGAGCACGGGCGATCCGATTCCCGGCCGGACGAGGTCGACGAGGTCGACGCTCCGGACACGGCCGACAAGGCTTGCCTATCCGGGCAGTCCCCGGAGCAGGCCCTCCAGGTCGCGTTCGCCGTCGCGGGTCTGGGCGCCGTGGGTCAATCCGCCGCGGATGAGACGCTCGGCCTCGGGGCGAGCGAACTGGTTCGCCCAGGCGTCGTGTTCCCGTCGCAGACCCTCGGCCAGGTCCTCGGGGGCGATGGCGCGCTTGGCCGCCGCGATCACGCCCTCGGGCAGGGCGGCGATGTTGCGGGCGAGGCGGTCGACGACGTCGTCGAGTTCGTCGGCGGGGACGGCCCGGTTGACCCAGCCGTAGCGCTCCGCGGTCTCGGCGTCGTACAGGTCGGCGCCCAGCACCGCCTCCAGGGCGCGATTGCGACCGACCCGTCCGGCGAGGTACTGCGTGCCCCCTCCGCCGGGGACGATGCCCATGAGGGCTTCGATCTGGCCGATCCCGGCGCGGCCGATCGCCGCGAACGTCATGTCCGCGGCCGTGACGAACTCCGCCCCTCCGCCGCGCGCGGTCCCGGCAAGCTTGACGATGGTCACCTGGGGTTGGTGCCGGAGGAGTTCCCCCAGAGCCTGGAAGACGTTGACGCCGGCCGGAAGGTCGGCCGCGAACTCGTCGAAGGCGTCCGGCGTGTCGATGAGTGACATGTCGACGTGGGCGATGAAGAAGTCCGGGTCGGCGCTGTCGAACACGATCACCCGAACCGAGTCGTCGTCGCGCAGCACGGTCAACAGGTGCCGCAGATCGGCCATCAGGGCGACGTCCAGGACGTTGACGGGCGGGTTGTCGAGGGTGACACGGGCGATGCCGTCCTCGCGGCTCACCCGCAGGGTCGCGTAGGCGTCGTGGTTCATGAAGATCTCCGATCGGTACCCGATACGCATCCAGGTTCCTGATGCATACTTAGAATCCGATGGTGGGTGACCCGCGTCAATAACGCACTTTCGGCATCGCAAGGATCGCGAAGGATACCTACATGGCCACTTTCGAAACCGGCACCGACACCGTCTACCGGTCCGACTGCCCCAGCCGCCCGATCCTCGACCAGATCGCCGACAAGTGGTCGATGATGGTGATGGCAGTCCTCGAGAAACCCCGTCGGTTCAACGACATCAAACGCCACCTCGAGGGCGTGACCCAGCGGGTGCTGACCCAGACCCTGCGCCGCCTGGAACGCAACGGGATGATCGTGCGCCGGGTCCTGCCGACCTCACCGGTCGGAGTGGAGTACTCCCTCACCCCGCTCGGCGAATCCCTGCGGGAGCCGTTCGGCCGGTTGTACGCCTGGACGGTCGACAACACGGACGAGATCCGGGCGCACCAGGCCGATTACGACCGACGCGTCCAGAGCTGAGAAGGCTCGCCCGAGAACCCCGTCGTCCCGAAGCCACCGACGCGCTCCGGGCGCCGCTCGGGCGTGCCCGGTTCCCGAATCGGCGAGCGGCAACATCATCGCCGGCAACGGTGAGCGGCGGAAACCGGTGAAGCGGTGACATCGGGGCGGCGGGCGCACTCGTGGGCGGGGCCGTCTTCCGGTCGACGGGCGACCCATCACGCATGAGCTTAAAGTGATCAGGCAAGTGCATTTTGTGACAATCCTAGTCAAGGAGAACTCATGCGTATCCGACTCGTCTCCCTCGTCGGCGCCCTCGCTCTGGCCTGCGCCCTGGGCGCCGCCGGCACCGCGACCGCCTCCACCACGTCCGGCGAGGGCAGCGGCGGTGGCACCTACCAGAACTGCATCAAGGACCAGAGCTTCCTGGCCCTGCTCAACCTGAACCTGGAACTGCTCAACCAGTGCACCGGGAACCAGGTGAACGGCTCCTAGCCAGAGCCTCGAAACACCGAGTGCCCGCCACGATCGTGACCGTGGCGGGCACTCGGCCGTTCGACGACGGACCGGAGCGGATCAGCCGAGCATGCGGGTGGTGTCCGCCGGTCGATCCCCGTGGGCCACGGCGTCCAACGGCTCGAAAGCAACCGGGCGACCCATGCCCCACGGGCTCGGCGGCTCCGTCGAACGGGCGAGAAACGCCGCCGCACACACTGCGGTGACAGCTCCCGCGCCCAGCGCGATCAGACCCCGCGCATCCGCTGCCCAGCCGCCCACGTCCTGCCCGGGGGCCAGTCGCGCCACCAGACTGGTGGCGATCGTCGCGCACCCCGCCGCCAACGCCGCCAACCGGGCGACGCGCCCCGCGCGCACGGCCGTGACCCCGGCCAGGAACAGACACACCAGGCCCACCAGCGCCAACCAGAGGGCCGCGTACGGAGGCGTGCGGACGCTTGAGGGAATGGCGCTTCCCAACGCCAACCCCGACACTGCCAGACCGACCGCGCCGGCCCAGCGCAGCCCTGTCCCCGCTTCGACGACGGCCGACGGCGATCTCGCGGGCGGCGCCGCGGCCGCGAACGCCGACGGTGCGGGAGCGACGGAACCGGAGCCCTTGGGGCCGTGCGGCACACGTGGGTCGGGCTCCGCCACGGGGCGCCTGCCCTGCCCGGCGTGCGTGGGATCACTCAACAGCTCCGCCAACAACACGAGGTCGCTCACCGGCCGCCTCACCGCGACCTCCCGCAACGCGTCCTCGGCGGCCATCCCCGAACAGTCCCCCAGAATCGCGATCATCCGCGCGACGTCCGGGACCGGCCGATGTACCGCTGCCAGACGCAACAACCTCTCCGCCGTGTCGTCCGAAGGCGCCCGGCCCGGGTCACCGGGCACCGCGCCACCCGGACCGTCCGGCGCCCTCACACCCGCCGGCGCCGCTGCCGGAGGCGCCACTGC
>NZ_WWJX01000932.1 GCF_009865215.1 Streptomyces sp. SID3343
CAGCGCGGGGCGGGCGTCGGCGAGCATGTGGGCCAGGCGGGCGGGCGGATACTCGGGATCCAGGGGCAGGTAGGCGGCGCCCGCCTTGAGGACCGCCAGGAGCGCGACGACCAGATCCGTCGAACGCGGCAGCGCCAACGCCACGACGTCCTCGGGACCGACACCCCGAGCCACGAACAGATGCGCCAACCGGTTCGCCCGCTCGTCGAGCTCCCGATACGTCAACCCACTCCCGTCACACACCACCGCGAGCGCATCCGCCGACGCCCCGACCCGCGCCTCGAACAACCCCGGCAGGGTGGTCTCCGTCGCCTGCGGGATGTCGTCGGGAACGGTCAGGAGAGCGGCGCGTTCCTCGTCGGTGAGCAGGTCGATCCGGCCGATCGGCTCGGCGGGCGCCATTGTCTTGACGGCCCGCAGCACGGTGAGCAGACGCCGGTGGTGGGTCGCCAGTTCGTGGTCCGAGCAGATCTCGGGATGCGCGTTGAGGTCGACCGTGAGCCCGGTGCCGTCGCGTCGGTCCCATACCGCGAACGTGAGGTCGCCCACCAGGCCCGAGGACAGGCTGTGCGCGGTGGTCGACAGTCCGGCGAAGGACACCGCGTAGTCGAAGGACATGACGTTGACGACCGGGGCGTACCAAGTCCCCACATGCGCGGGCAGGTCGAGGTCGCGTTGCAGGTCCTCGGCCCGATACCCCTGGTGGCGGCCCAGTTCGAGAACCCGCTCCCCGATCCGGCCGAGCAGTTCGCCGAGCGTCGTGTCCGGTCGGAGCGCGAGTCTGAGCGGGAGGACGTTGGAGGCCGTACCGGGCGTCCGCCGCTGGACCTGGTTCAGGCGTGCCGTCACCGGCAGACCGAGTATCACCGTCGATGCGCCGGTCGTCCGATGCAGATAGACGGCTGTGGCGGCGATGACCAGGTAGGACCAGGGGACACGCGCACGGCGTGCCGAGGCGCGCAGTTCGTCCAGTTCGGTGGGCTCCACACCGGTGGTGTGCCGAAGGTAGCGTTCCGGCGTGGTGGAGGGGCGGCCGACGATCTCGGTCGGCTCGGGGCGGTCGGCGAAGCGTTCCGTCCAGTAGGCCCGGTCGTCGGTGAATCGCTCGGAATCGCGGTACTCCTGTTCGGCGTCCAGCAAATCGGACAGGGACCCGAAGGGGCTCGGCGCCACCGGACGGCCCTGCACGAGCGCGCTGTACACGTCCGCGACGCGGCGGGTGATCAGCAGTGACCCGAAAGCGTCCATCACGGCGTGGTGGTAGCCCTGGTACCAGTAGAAGCGGTCGGTGCCCAGCCGCAGGAGCGCGTACTCGAACAGTCGGTCTTCGGCCAGGTCCATCGGCCGGGCCACCGCGGTGTCCAACCAACGACGGGCGGCCTGTTCGGGATCCGGCTCGGCGCTGAGATCGACCCGGGAGAGTGACCAGTCGCCGAGCTCTCGGACGACCTGCCGGACCTCGCCGCGTTCCTCGACGAAGCGAACGTGCAGGGCGTCGACGTCGGCCACGACCAGCAGCAGTGCCTGTTCGAACAGCGCCGGATCCACCTGTCCGTCGATCTCCAGGTATTCACCCACCCGGAAGACCCGATTCCCTTTCCCCAGCCGCTGCTCGGCAATCCATATCTCGCGTTGCGCAGCCGTGAGGGGCAGCGTGCTGCAGGCACTGACGAACAAGTCTCCACCTCCAGAATTGCTCCCGGGCGCAGGCCGGAGAGACGAGAATGAAAAGCTCGCAACGGCCCGGAAAACGCTTCGTAAATTCGACCGGACGATAGAGAAACGGCAGCCGTCGAACCATCGGAACGACACGGGCTCGCCGCCTGGGTCGGAATCGGGCGCAACGGCCCCGATAACAATCAAAAGCAACCTAACCCGAGAGTCACAGAAGGGTCAAGGAAGCAATCGGTTATCCCGGCCGCATGCCGTGTCCGTGTCCCGCCGCGGCGGGACACGGACACCGGCCAGGCAGGTCGAAGCCAGGTGCCACAAGGGTTTGCGGTTCGGCGTCCCGGCAATCGCCGCGGGCAGCGGGCAGGAGGAAGCGGGCTTGTGAATTCCCTTGCGAACGGCGTGGAGACCTGTGGCGGGCGACGGGCCATTCCAACCATAAAGATGTCCGACCGGCGCGTCACCTTTTCGTCGCGGTGGCGCCGCATTGACTACGGATCGCTTGCCCGAAGTTTCACACAAGTGCTACTTTCGCCCTCGCCGAATGCCGGACAGGACGTTGGGCGGACTCGTTCTCTCAAAAGGAAGCGTGTATGGCAAATACCTGGTGGGGAAACCATCTGCTGAGCCGGGGTGCGGACGACGAGCTGTGGGCGATTTCCAGCGAGTCGATTACTCGGGGGCAGTTGCGTACCGTGGTCGCCGATCTTGTACAACGCTTTCGGGAGCAGGGCATCGGGGAGGGCACCTCGGTTCTCCTGCGCATGAAACCCAGTTTCACCTACCTGCAGGTGCTGTTGGCTCTGTGGAGCCGGGGCGCGCAGGTGGTCCTGGTCGACTTTCGGCTGAAACCGGCCGAATACGAGCCACTGGCCGACATGGTGCGTCCGCAGTACCTCGTCGTGGCGGCCGGCGCCGATGGGCCGGTGGCCGGATTTCGGCAGGAGTCCGATTTCTCGACCGTGCGGCTGCCGGGTGGCAGGCCTGCCCACGACGGCATCCGCCTGGTGCAGTTCAGTTCGGGCTCGACGGGTCTACCGAAGGTGATCGGCCGGCCGGCCGAGTCCGTGCTGGCCGAAATCGAGCGGCACGACGAACTGCCCGGGATCCCCGGTAAGGGCGAGCGGGTGATGCTGCTCAATTCGGTCATGCACAACATGGGCCTGGTCACCGGCGTGCTGCACTCCCTTGCGGCCGGGACGACCCTGATCGTCCCGCCGACGCTGCGGCCGGCCGAGGTGGTGCGGCTGATGGCGAAGACCGAGGCATCCGCCGTGTACGGAACCCCCGTGCACTACGACTTGTTGGCCCGCATCGAAGGTCGTCCCGAGCTGCCGCACCTGCGGCTCGCGGTGTCCGGCGGTGAACGCGTACCGCACGACACCTTCGAGCGGTTCGGTGAGCACTTCGGTCTGCCGATCTGTCCGGTGTACGGCCTGACCGAGATCGGGTTGATCGCGGGCGACCTGTCCGGTACGTCGGTGCCACCTCGGCTGGGCCTTCCGGTGCCCGGGGTCGAGGTGAAGGTGCAGGACGAGGAGCTCTTCGTCCGGATGAAGCAATCGCCGTACCTGTACGACGAGCACGCCGATCGTTTCGCGAACGGTTGGCTGCGGACGTACGACCGGGTTCGTCGGGACCCGGTGACCGGGAGTCTGGAACTGCTCGGCCGCGCCGACTCCCTGGTCGTGGTGGGCGGGCTGAAGGTCGACCTCGCGGAGGTGGAGGCAGTCCTGCTGGGTCATCCCCGGGTGACCGAGGTGATGGTCACCCACGGGGACGTCATCGAGGCGTTCGTGGGCACCGATCAGGCACTCGCCGCGGACGAACTCGTCGCGTGGTGCCGGGAGCGGCTGAGCCCGGTCAAGAATCCCAAGCGGTTCCTCGTCACGCGCCGACTGCCGCGCAACTCGATGGGAAAGCTGGTGCGCGACCGAGCGCTGATGAACGGGCGCCTCACGTCGGAGACTTCGTCGCAGACACAGGGGAACGGATGATCTCGAAAGACGACATCAGGGCGATCCTGACCGAGAGCGCGAAGCTCGGATCGCCCGAAGAACTGCCGGACGACGCCGAGTTGGTGATCGACTCGTTGACTCTCGTCGTCCTTCAGCACGGACTGGAGGAGCGGCACGGCGTGGTCATCGACCCGCACTTCGAGGACATGGCGCTGTTCACCTCGATCGACGGCATCCACAAGTACGTGACGACGGTTCCGGGCGCGAGATGACCATGTCCTCCACCAAGTCCTCCCCCGTCTCGACCGCATCGCGTAGGGAGCAATGATGAGCAACCCCTTCGAAAACCCCGACGGCACCTTCCTCGTGCTCGTCAACGACGAGGGCCAGCACTCGTTGTGGCCCGCGTTCGCCGAGGTGCCCGCGGGCTGGACGGTCGCGCTCACCGAGACCGACCGTGAGACCTGCCTCGCCCACGTCGAGGAGCACTGGACCGATATGCGCCCGCTGAGCCTCGTACGCCGATAGGAGAACGCGATGGACGACGCCGCTTTTCCGCAACTGCTGCTGAGCGAGGAGGACTTGCAGGATTCGTTCTACGGCGAGGAGCCCAGCGCCGCCTACGATCCCGTCTTCGTCTCCGGCGACGAGTCGGGGCGGGCCATCGTCGACCTGACGAACATGCTCACGCACGGCACGCACCCCGAGACGACACATCACGCCTCCGCGTTGTTCACCAACATCGTGGGTTCGGTGGTGTTCCACCACGTCGCGCGGTTCGACAACGGAGCCTGCCGGCAGGTGTATCAGGAGCTGTTCGACGCGGTACACGCCTGCGCGCACTACCGGATGGGGCTGAACGACGGCGTCGAACTCGACATCACGAGGGGGGATCTGGGCCCCGTGGAGTTGGGGGACGGCGGTTTCGTGGTGCGCTGGCGGTCCGCCGTCGACCACTTCCGGATCGAGACCGCGTGGGTGATCGTGCCGAAGGGCGACATCCTCAACTTCATCAACACCCGTATCCCGGACGAGTCCGAGGTCCACCGGCTCGCCCGCATCGCCACCGACCGGGTCACCGACCTGACGGGTGCGTCATGACGCCCACGGCCCTGGTCGTCGACTTCGAGTCCGCGCTGGAGTCCGTCGACTCGTGGTTGACCGAGTACATCTCGGCGAGCCACCCGCAGATCGGCCGCACCGGGCCGATCTGCCCGTTCGTGTCACCCTCGCGCAAGAACCGCACACTGGAGATCCGCCTACGGCTGGTCGGGCCGACGCCGAGCCTCGCACTGATGGAGGAGATCGCGCGCAGCAGTCTGCGCGAGTACGGGCTGACCACCTGGCAGGGGCGAAACCCCATGCTTCAGGCCATGGTGGTCGTGCTGCCCGATCTCCGCAGCGAGGACACCGAACTGCTCGACCAGGCCCAGGCGCACGTCAAGGACGACTTCGTGGCGCAGGGCCTCATGATCGGCCAGTTCCACGAGAACTGCGAAGTCAAGGCGGCGCGCAACTCCGCTTTCGCGGTGAGCAGGGCTCCGGTGGCCGTCCTCGCGATCCGCGCGATCGCCCTGCACGACATCTTCTTCCTCTCCGAACGGCCGCACTGGTTCGGCAAGTACCGGGAGAAGTTCGGCAGGTTCTACGGTCCGGACTCCACCCTGATGGATCCCCTGCTGATCGACCGCTACCGGGAGAGCGAACAGGTTTACGGTTGTTCGCCGTAAACAGGGCCGGACCAGCCCGCGCCGGGTGATCCGGGAGGACAACCGGTCGATGCGCCGACCACCGAGGGGCCACAGCCGCTGGACGGGCTGTGGCCCCTCGGCGTGGTCCCGGGCGAACCGGCGGCTCGCCCCGTCCGGGTTCGCGGGTGCGGCGGGGGTGCGCGCGGGTGCGGGGGCCGCGGGTGCGGTCGGGTGCGGGTGCTCTCACCTGCCCGGGTCGCCCCTCCCGGCGCATTGCGGACCATACGTGCCCACCGCAACAGGCGCCGGCCGATAATCCGTGGTCGCCGACGAAATTCCGTTATTCGTCGAAGAAGGGTGGGGGTGAAATGAAGTAAAGAGATCGGCGTGACGTCAGAGCAATGCGATCCGGGTGCTCACGGGGAATCCGATGAACTATTCGGCCATGTTCGAATTCCCTGATTCGTGTCGGGCCGTACGGGTAGCGATCGTGTGGAGCGCCGGAGAAGGTGCAGGTCGGGCGAGGTTCGAGGCCCGGCCGAGGCGCAGCTTTGTTTCGACTTCCGATGACGTTGGCGGACCTGCGGCGCAAGAAGACGCGCCGATTTCTCGCCACGTGATCGAACGGGGCGGAGCATCGGCACCGCGTATTCACGATCTCTTACGACGACGACCGATCCCTTTTTGGAGTGCCCTCGTGGCCACTGCACGTGATACCTCCCTGCCCCCGCATGCCCTGACCTGGAATCCGGCGCGCTGCGGCCACCCTCGCGACGCCGGAATACCCGCCCTGTTCACCGAGCAGGTCGAGGCTCGTCCCGAGGCACCCGCCGTCGAGTGGAGTGGTGGGACGTGGAGCTATCGGGAACTGGCCGAGCGAGCCCGGCGCGGTGCCACGCAATTGCGGTCGCGCGGCGTGAGCGGCGGCGACGTCGTCGCGGTGGCGATGGGTCGCTCGCCGGAAGCGGTGGCAACGATCCTGGCCGTCCTGTTCGCGGGCGGGGTGTACCTGCCGCTCGATCCGGGGCAGCCCGCCGACCGGCTGGCCCGGATCGTGGCGGACGCGGACGTCGTGGTGGCGGTGTGCCGGGCGCGCGAGCGGATCGAAGCACCCGACGCGGTGACGATCGTGGACACCGACGAGTTGTTCGCCGCCGCCGACGACGCCGATCCGCGGTGGTGGCGCGAGCGCGGGGCGGGCGAGGCGGCGTACGTCGTCTACACGTCCGGTTCGACCGGTGCGCCCAAGGGAGTGCTGTGTCCCCATCGCGGCCAGACGAGGTTGGCGCGCGACGAGGGGGACGTAAGGATTCGTCCCGACGACCGGGTCCTGGCGACCACGAACCTCACCTTCGACGTTTCCTGCTTCGAGATATTCGCCACCCTGCTCAACGGCGCGTGCCTGCTCCCCGCCGACGACGAGGACCTGCTCGACCCCAAGGTCTTGGACAGCGTTCTGCGCGGTCGCCACGTGAGCGTGATGTGGTTGAGCGCCGGATTGTTCCACCAACACGCCCACGCCGCCCCGGAGATGTTCTCCGCGTTGCGCCTGCTGATCGCGGGCGGCGACGCGCTGAGCCCGCGCGCGGTGCGCGCGGTCCTGCGCCACGGCCGTCCCGGGGCGTTCCTCAACGGCTACGGACCCACCGAGAACTCGTCACTGTCCACGACGCACACGGTCGAGGAACTTCCGTCCCGCGCGGAGACGGTGCCCATCGGGGTGCCGGTGGCGGGCTCGACGGCGTACGTGGTGCGCGAGGACGGCACGATCGCCGATCCGGGCGAGACGGGCGAACTGTGGGTCGGCGGGGACGGCGTGGCGCTGGGCTACCTCAACGATCCCGACAAGACCGCGGACCGCTTCGGGTCGGACCACTGGACGCCCGGGGAGATCCGCGGCCTGCTGTATCGCACCGGTGACATGGCGCGGTGGCGCGCGGACGGGGCCCTGGAGTTCCTGGGGCGGCGGGACCGGCAGGTCAAGATCCGCGGTTACCGCGTGGAACTCGACGAGGTCGAGTCGGTGCTGTCGGCGCACCCGCACGTCCGCCAGGCCGCCGTCGAGGTGCTGGGCGAGCAGGCCGGGGAGCGGCTCGTAGCCGCGGTCGTGGCCCACCCCGGGTCGCGGCGCGATCTTACGGCTCGGCTGCACGAGCACGTGCGCGACCGCCTCCCCAGCTACATGGTGCCCGCGCGGATCGCGCTCGTGGACGTCCTCCCACTGACCTCCAGCGGCAAGGTCGACCGTCGTCGCCTGGCCGACCTGTCCGCCCCGGCCACGCCGCGCGCTGACGCGGACACCGAACCGCGAGGGTCGGTGGAGAACGCCTTGGCCCAGGTGTGGCGCGACATCCTGCACGTGGACGCGTTCGGGCGCGACGAGCGGTTCTTCGCGCTCGGTGGCACGTCGCTGCGAGCCACCCAGGTCACCGCGGCCGTACGCGAACGGCTGGAGGTGGGCTCCGAGTTCGGGCGGGCGATGATCCGCAGCCTGGTCGCCGACCCGTCGCTCGCCGACTTCGCCGCGACGGTGACCGACCTGCGCGAGGGACGGCAGAGCCCGGACGACGCCGAGATCGACTTCGCGGCCGAGAGCCGACTCGCGCCCGAACTGCGGTTCACCGCGCCCGCGGTCGCGAACCCACGGGCACCGAAGCAGGTGTTCCTGACCGGCGCCACCGGATTCCTGGGCGTCCACCTCGTCGAGCGGCTGTTGCGCGCCGGCGTCGAACGCGTGCACTGTCTCGTCCGCGCGGACGACCCGCAGGAGGGGCTCGACCGGCTCGCCGCGCGGATGCGTCGATACGACGTGGATCCCGAACCGCTCCTCGATCAGGTCGCCCTCGTGGCCGGCGAGTTGGCCGAGCCGCACTTCGGCCTTTCCGATGACGCGTGGCACGCTCTCGCGCGCGAGTGCGACCTGATCGTGCATTGCGGCTCGCGGGTCAACTTCGCCTATCCGTACGCCGCCTTGGCGCCCATCAACGTCGGCGGCACCCGTACCGTGCTGGAACTCGCGGGCGAACACACCACCAAACCCGTGCACTACGTCTCCACCATCGCGGTGATCGCCGGTTTCGGCACCGCCGGCGTCGACCACGTCGACGAGGACACGCCGCTCGACCACGCCGACCGCATCTCCCTGGGCTACCCCGAGACCAAGTGGGTCGCCGAGAGCCTGATCGTCGAAGCAGGCCGCCGCGGCCTGCCGGTGGCGGTGCACCGGCCCTACGAGGTGACCGGCACGTCGGATCGCGGCGTGTGGAACACGGACACCATGATGTGCGCCCTGTTCCGCACCATCGCCGAGACCGGACTGGCCCCGGACATGGGCCTGCCCTTGGATTTCGTGCCGGTGGACCACACCGCCGACGCCGTCGTGCACATCGTCACCCACGAAGAACCCGACGGGCGCGTGTACCACCTCACCAATGCGCGCGATGCCCGGTTGCCGCTCGTGGTCGAACGTCTGCAAGCCATGGGCTATCCCGTGCGAACCGTGTCGTACGACTCCTGGACGAACACGATCGCCGAGCTGACCGCCCGGCACCCCGACCACCCGATGGCGCCGTACGTCCCGATGTTCGTCGAACCCGCCCGCGACAGCGCGGTCTCGGTCAAGCAGATGTACACCGACGGCACCTTCCCGACCTTCACCCGCGACAACGCCCACGCGGCCCTCGCCGACAGCGGCCTCGCCTTCCCGCCCGTCGACGCGGCCCTGCTCGACCTGTACCTCCGCGAGTTCCGCCGCACCGGCTTCCTGGCCCCGCCCCCCGAGGCCGGCTGACCCACCCGATCCCATCCCGCGCCGGCCGTTGCGCGAGCCGTCTCGCGACGGCCGGCGCGCGCACCCCACCCCACCCCGAGCCCCGCACGACCAAGGAGCGTCCCATGCGCATCGCCGTCGTCGGCGCAGGAATCGCCGGGCTGACCACCGCCTGGCTCCTGGAACCCGAGCACGACGTCACGGTCTTCGAGGCACGCCCACGCACGGGCGGCCACGTGCACACCCACACCATCGACCACGACGGTCGAACCGTCTCGCTCGACATCGGGGCCCAGCACGTGTCCCCGAGCGACTTTCCCACCCATCGCGCACTCCGACACCGGCTGGGCATCGACGCCGCGGCGGAGGTCCGCTTTCCGCTGCATCTGACGGTGACTCGCGCGAGCGGCCCGAGCCCGATCCTGGTCACGCCGGACACCGCGCGCGACGACCGCGCCGGGCGGGTCGCGGTGACCGGCCCCGAGTGGGCCCATGTCGGCGCGTTCATGGCCGCCGCCACCGCGCACGATCGGGCCGACGGCGACCGAT
>NZ_WWJX01000933.1 GCF_009865215.1 Streptomyces sp. SID3343
CTGGGCGGGCGCAGCCCGGCGGGGCAGGGCAGCCGGGCGGGGCGAGGCAGGCGCAGCCGGGCAGGGCCGGGCGGGCGAGGCGAGCGGGCGCAGCCTGCCCACCCGCCCCCGAGGGCTCGAGCGTCACCCAACGGCCGCACACGTCCTGACGAACGCGGAACAAGCAACACCCGACTCGCGGGGAAAGCCCGGGCAGCGCCACAACCCCGCACCGCCACAGCAGCAAGTCCTCAGCCCCACACCGCCACAGCAGCAAGTCCTCAGCCCGGCACAGCCATCGACGCGAGTGCCCACAACGTCGCCTCACCCGCCGGATCCGCGTCCGTGGCCGATGGCACCACCACCACCTCCTCCACCCCGGCCGCCCGATACCGGGCAATCCGAGCCGCCGCGTGCAAGGCCGTACCGCCGAGCCCCACAACCTCCACCGCCGCAGGCGGGATCGCGGCCAGCAACTCCCGCGGATGCGGCCGCGTGCGCGCGAAGGCGACCAGTTCGCCGAAGCCCGCCCGAGCGAACATCTCCCCGTACCCGGGCGCAGCGAGATACCCGACCAGCCCACGACGCATTTGCTCGACCCCCTGCTCGGTGTCGGAGCCGACCGCCGCACAAACCCAGGCCGCAACGCGAGGCCGCGGCCGCCCGGCCTCCCGGGCGGCCCGTTCGAGATCGAGGACCAGATCCCCCGCAGCCTCGGCGGAAACCAGATTGAGAACGAGCCGATCCGCGTACCGAGCGGCCGTACGGACCGCCGCGGCCCCGAACGCCGCCACGGTCAGCCCCGCCGCCCCGGGCGCCGGCAGCCGCAGCCGATACCCACGGGATCGAACCACCTCGCCCTCCCCGTCGGACTTCGCCCCATCCAGCAGCTCCCGGGTCTGCCGCGCAGATTCCGCAAGCGCAACGCCCGCGCGAGCCCGCGAGCGTCCATGCCATTCCTCGACCACGACGGTGGAGGACGTGCCAAGCGCCACGGACACCCGACGCCCGGTCAACGCCCGCACCGAGGCCGCCCCCATCGCGATCGTCGCGGGATCGCGAACCGTCACCGCAAGCGGCCCGACAGTCAACGGAATACGCGCCGTCCGAGCCCCCACGGCCGTGGCAAGCGCGAACGCGTCGTAAGTCGCCATCTCCCCGATCCACAGCTCGTCGTAGCCAAGCTCGTCCGCCAGCCGAGCAGTAGCCAACGCTTCGGCAGCCGGCCGATCCTGCCAAAGCCCCAGGGAGACCGACAACCCGAATCCCGAACCCGCCACCACCGTCATCTTCAACCACCTGTCCCGTCACCGAATCTCGCACCAGCCAACGCCCAAACCACCCGGCCCCGGCCCCGCCACCGCACCGCCATGGCCCCGCCACCGCCACGGAACGACACCGGCCCGACGGCGCCTGCCGCCCCCGCCGAACGCCAGCCGACCAACCGATCCCGCCGGCACCCCCTGCCCGGCGCAGCCCCTCAACGGACCAAATCCCAGCCCCGGCGCCCTTCCCCAAAGGCCACGCCACCCAAAGCGCGAGCACCGCTCTCGCTTCGAACCACCGCTCGCATCTCGCAGCACCGCCCGCCCCGCCACCACCCAACCGAGATCGCGAGCACCGCTCTCGCCCCGGAACACCGCTTCGTCACACCACCACCCCACCGAAACGCGAGCACCGCTCTCGACATGGACCATCGCTCACATCCCGCAACATCCCTCCACCACGCCACGCCCACGCCAAGGCCGACCCAAAGCGCGAGCACCGCTCTCGATGTAGATCACTCGCCCCGAAGCGCCGCTTCGTCCGGCCATCCAGTCCGATACGCGAGCGCCGCTCTTGTTGCAGATCACCGCTCTCAACCCGAAGCACCCGCCTCGCCACTCCACCACCCCACCGAAACGCGAGCACCGCTCTCGA
>NZ_WWJX01000934.1 GCF_009865215.1 Streptomyces sp. SID3343
GTCGTCGGGGCCCGGCAGTACGCCGCTGGGCGCCTTGGCCGCGCCGAACTCGACGACGTGGCTGACGATGCGCACGCCGGCGACCTCCTTGATGAACGAGGCCGCGATCGCGCCGAGCGCGACGCGGGCCGCCGTCTCGCGGGCGCTGGCCCGCTCCAGGATCGGTCGGGCCTCGTCGAAGCCGTACTTCTGCATGCCGGCGAGGTCGGCGTGGCCGGGGCGGGGCCGGGTCAGCGCGGCGTTGCGGGCCTGTGCGGCGAGCGTGTCGGGGTCGACCGGGTCGGCCGCCATCACGGTCTCCCACTTGGGCCACTCGGTGTTGCCGACCATGACCGCGACCGGGCCGCCCTGGGTGAGGCCGTGTCGTACCCCGCCGAGGAAGGTGACCTCGTCGCGCTCGAACTTCATCCGCGCGCCGCGCCCGTAGCCGAGCCGGCGCCGCGCGAGCGCGTCGGCGACGACGTCGGAGGTGACGGGCACGCCCGCGGGCAGCCCTTCGAGGGTGGCGACGAGTGCGGGGCCGTGCGACTCCCCAGCGGTCAGCCAGCGTAGGTTGCCCACGAGTGCTCCTTCTTGCGCTTCCTCGTATCGCGTCCCGGAAACGGTGCGGTCTTCCGCGATCGCCCGGGATATGTCCGCGCGAATCCTTTCATGCCCGCCGGCGGGCTTCCTCGCCGCGTCCACCTGCCGGACAAGGGCCCCCGGACCTCCATCGTCTCACCAACCGAGATGCGCCCCCGACAGTTCCTCGCCGCACAGCACGCCGCCGAGGGCCCCGAGCAACAGCCACGGACCGAACGGCAGCCGGGTGCCCCGCCCCGCGCGCCCCGCGAGCACCAGCACGCCGGCCGCGAGTCCGGCGAGCACGAACGCCAAGAGCACGCCGGTGAACAACACGCCCCAACCCAGCCAGGTCAGGTGCAGGCCGACCACGCCCGCGAGTTTGACGTCGCCCATCCCCAGACTGCCGCGCGAGAGCGTGGCCAGGCACAGGTGGTAGCCCGCGAGCGTGGCCCCGCCGAACAGCGCGCGCCGGTAGGGCGCGAAATCGCCGAGCGCGAGCGACTCCATGCCGAGCAGGGTCATCCCGGTGAACAGCGTGACCAGCAGAACCGGATCGGGCAGCCGCAGCGTGCGCACGTCCACGACGGCGAGCACGACACCCGCGACCGCGAGGCCGAGGAACGCGAGCAGGTCCAGCCCGGGCCCGATCCGCCACGCGAGCAGGGCACACACGAGTCCGGTGAGAATCCCCAACGGCAACGCCCCCGACCGAGCGGCGGGCGAAGCCGCGAAGCCGGCGCCTCGGATCGCACCGTCCGGAGCCGGAAGAGGCGAAGGGGACGGGAGGGATGGGAG
>NZ_WWJX01000935.1 GCF_009865215.1 Streptomyces sp. SID3343
CCGGCAGCGGGCTGTCCGACACCGTCTCGGGCGACCTGGCGGACGCGCTGCACGCCGCGTTCGAACCGCTGTGGGTGATGCTGGAGCGCGATCCCGCGGAGGCTTCGCGGCGTGGCGCGAAGGCCGAACTGGAACCCGTCCTGCGCTCCTACGGCGACCACCTCGCGCACAACGGGGTCCAGGCCGCGCCGCCGTTCGCGCGCCGCCGGCAGGACCGTCCGCACGTGGGTGACGCGGTGGGCAGCGACGCCGACCGGATCGCCGAACTGTTGGCGCAGACCCCGGACCGGCCGATGCTGCAACTGTGCGGCCCCGACCACCTGATCCTGCTCGACCACGTCGCGACCTCGGCGCGCAACGTCAGATTCGCGCCGCGCGGGGTGCGCCCCGCGGTGCGCGACGCGCTGCGCGACCGCCGTGCCGGTCACGTGGTCGACAGCGAACTCGTATGGACGAGCGGCGGCCGGATGGCCGGCGTCCTGCGGCTGCTGCCGCTGCTCCCGGGGACCGTGGACGACGCGTGGATCTGGGAACCGAGCGGGGCCGAACGCGCCGATGGGAGCACGGACATCGGCGGACCCGGAGCCGGGCCCGGAGCCGGCCGCGGCGGTGACCGGGGAGGCGGGTTCGACGGCCGTCCCGAAACCGGTCGCGAGAGCGGCTACGGAAACGAGTTCGACGGCCGTACCCGAGGCGGTCGCGAAGCCGGCCGCGAAGGTGACGTCGAGGACGGCTTCGGCGGCGGTTTCGAAGGCGGTGGTCGGGCCTCATGAGCACGACCCTGGAGACGATCGCCTACACCGACCCCGAAGGCGGCACCGTCGAGCGCCGTGTCGAGGTGGGCCCGGAGCGCCCCGCCGGGCCCGGCGCGAGCTTTCGGGTCCGCGACGTGCACGACCCCGACGGCGGCGGCCGGCTCGTGCAAAAGCGCCTCGGCGCGCTCGACGCCCGCCGCCGGGTCGGTGCCGAGGCCCGTCTGGAGGCCGAGATCCGCGTGCTCCTGCGGCTCGCGCGCACGTTCGGTCACGACGCGTACCCGCCGGAGCTGGCCAGGATCGCGGGCCACGACTTCGACGGCATCGAGCCGTTCCTGCTCGTCGAACCGGCCCCGTGTCCGCCCAGCGCGGACGTCGTGGGCAAGCTGTTGACCGACGAACAGGAAGACTTCCAGCGGGCGATCTTTCGGACCGCGCGCTACCTGGAAGTGGCCGGCGTCGTGCACGGTGACCTGTCGCCGGCCACGGTGTGCTGGCAGCGCGAGCAACGCCGGCTCTTCGTCGCCGACTTCGCGCACGCCGCGCTCGCGGGCGAACCGCGCGGCGGC
>NZ_WWJX01000936.1 GCF_009865215.1 Streptomyces sp. SID3343
ACGCGGCCGCGTACGACACCGGGCGCGTCGCGGGGGCGGGCCTCGCGCCGTCCCTGGCCGGTGCGGACGAGCGGGAGCGGGTGGTGGCGGCGCTCGTGGCCCGGGGATACGAACCGGCCACCGACGAGGGGCCGAGGATCCGGCTGCGGAACTGTCCGTTTCATCAACTCGCCGAGGATTTCCCGCCGTTGGTGTGCGGAATGAACCAGGCGCTGTTGACGGGCCTGCTGGAGGGAGTGGGCGCGGCGTCCCATCGGGCCAGGCTCGATCCGACGCCCGGGCGATGCTGTGTGGTCGTCGACCTCGTCGAGCCGGTGGGCGCGTAGCGGGATGGAACCGCGGCCGGATCTCTAAAAACAAATATCGTTGACATATCCGGAGCGGACTGGTGAGGTGCTTCCATGCCTTCGACTCATCACATCGCCCAGTTCAACACCGCGCGCCTGTTGTCCCCGTTGGACCATCCCGACACCGCAGAGTTCGCCGCCGCCCTCGACCCGGTCAACGAACTCGCGGACGTTGCGCCGGGTTTCGTCTGGCGCCTGAAGGACGAGGACGACGTGCACGTGCACGACCTGCGGCCGTTCGAGGCCGACATGATCGTGACCATGTCCGTGTGGGAGTCCGCGGACCTGCTGTGGGATTTCGTCTACCGCAGCGGCCACTTGGAGTACCTGCGCCGCCGGCACGACTGGTTCGATCACCTCGGCGATCTCGCCCAGGTGCTGTGGTGGGTGCCGGCGGGCACGATTCCGACGGTCCTCGAAGGCAAGGAGCGCTTGGAGCACCTTCGCGAACACGGCCCGACCCCACACGCCTTCACGTTCCGCGCCCGCTTCCCCCAACCGGTCGAGGTCGGTTGAGGGAAGCGGATCCGGTGCGGGTGATCCCGGGCGGCTGATCCCGGGCGGGTGGGGTCTGGTGGGTGGGCTCGGGCGGGTGGTCGGGTCGGGCGGGGTGGCCGCCGCCCGGGAGCCGCCGTCGGGAGCCGCCGCCCGGAGGCCGCCGTCGGGGTTCCGTTTC
>NZ_WWJX01000937.1 GCF_009865215.1 Streptomyces sp. SID3343
GTCCCGCGCCGCCCGGCCGGGCGTAGTCGGCGACGTCCTCCAGGACGGGCGCGGGAGCGTCGGGGCACAGGCGAGTCGCCG
Organism: Streptomyces sp. SID3343; assembly: GCF_009865215.1. GTDB lineage: Bacteria > Actinomycetota > Actinomycetes > Streptomycetales > Streptomycetaceae > Embleya. Next base: position 82 of record NZ_WWJX01000937.1, read on the forward strand.
TTCCGACGAGGTCGCGGTCCAAAAGGGTGTCGCCCACGACGACGAGTGAACCGGGTCCACTGCTCACGGATGTCACGCCAGTGCCTCCCGTACGGGTTCCAGCCTGGTCCGCCGCCGAGGCCGCCCCGCGCCGGCGAGGGTGGCGTCGATCGCCTCGCACAGCAGGTGCGCCGCCAACAGATGGACCTCCTGGATCGTCGCCGTGTTGTCCGCCTCCACACACAGCGCGTCGTCGGCGACGGACGCGAGTTCGTTGGGGGCGGGACCGGTCAGCGCCCACACTCGCAACCCCATCGAACGCGCCCGGTGGGCCGCCCGGACGACGTTCGGGCTCGAACCGCTGGTGGACAGCAACAGCACGGTGTCGCCGGGACGGCCGTGCGCCTCGACCTGCCGAGCGAAGACCTCGTCGGCGCCGTAGTCGTTGACGATCGCGGTGACGCTGGAGGTCTCGGCGTGCAGCGCCAGCGCGGACAGCGGTCGGCGCTCGTCGTGATAGCGCCCCACCAGCTCGGCCGTCAGGTGCTGGGCCTCCGCTGCGCTGCCGCCGTTACCCGCCACCAACAGCCGTGACCCGTCCGCGAGTTCGGGCGCCAGGATCACCCCCCAGTGGGCGGCCCGCCCCAACGCGCCGGCCGGATGCCGCAACGCGGCCACCAAGGCGTCCACGTGCCGATCCGTCAGCGCGTCCGCGTGGCCGACGGCTCTTCCTCGCCGCTGCGCCGAACGTGGGCCGGCGGATTCCCCGCCGCGAAGACGCGCTCGGGA
>NZ_WWJX01000938.1 GCF_009865215.1 Streptomyces sp. SID3343
GACAGCGTGGGCCCACAGGCGGACACCGATCTGGCGGCCAAGGTCCGCTACACCCTGGCCTCCAACCTGATGAACGTGGACAACCTGCGTTCCGCCTACGAATACAGCAGCCAGGCCCTCGCGCTGATCCCCGCCGACCCGCCGTCGCGCACGTGGGTGTGGGCCGCGGCCACGCACGTGCAGGCCGCCTACTACGTCCTGGAGTACGAGACCGCGCGAACGCTGGGCGCCGAGGCCCTCGCCGCCGCCGAGGCGCTCGGCGCGCGCGACGCGCAGGCCGACGTGCTGATCACCCTGACCGGCATGCGGGCGAACAATCGCCAGACCCCCGAAGGCCGCGAACGCCTGCGGCAGGCAAGCGAGTTGGCCCGCGAGGCGGGCAACGCGACGATCGAGCTGCGGGCGCTGTACAGCCTGGCCATGGGCTGCTTCGAGGCCGGGTACCTCGCGGACTGTCTGGGCTGTTTGGACGACGCGCTGGAGCGGGCCCGGGCCACCGGGCAGGCGTCCTCGCCGTGGGCGCTCGACATGCGCTACCTGCGGGCGTTGGCCCTGTACACGTCCGGGCGGTGGGACGACGCGGTCGCGGCGGCGGCGGGTGTGGCGCCGGCGGCGTTCGGGCACGTGGCCGAGGCCGCGCTGTACGTGCCGC
>NZ_WWJX01000939.1 GCF_009865215.1 Streptomyces sp. SID3343
GGCCGACGCCGCCGCCGGTGGAGTCACCGGGACGAAACGGTGATTCGCCTCCGGCTGCCGGTGTGCCTGCGTCCCCGAGGTTGCCCATATACCGACCGTAGCGTCACGAACACGGGCTCGTCAGCAGCCGGCCGGGCGCGTGGGCAGTGCGCACCCGGAGTGCGCGGGGCGCACGTTCCGGGCAGGCGGTGCCTCGGGGTGACGGTCCATCCGTACCGACACGCCCTGGCGTGTCGCGCTTGACCGTTGTGTCCGCTTCGCCATAGCTTCCGGGATAGCGGAGGCGTTGCCCACCGCACCGATACGAAGCCCCCGGTCGTTCCCCCGCGGCCGGGGGCTTCCCATGTCCGGGCCCGGGTTCGGGCCACGCCCCGGGTTCGGTTCGAGTCCCCGCCCGGGTTCGGATGCGGGTCCGCGCACGAGGCTCGGATCCGTGCCGCGCGAGCGGGAACTCGCCGCGTCCCGAGGCCGGTTGAGCGCGGCTCCGCCGCACCGCGGCCGCCCTCGGCCCGGTCCCGACTCGACCCGTCGGGCCGAGGCCCCACCCGAACCGGCCAACTCTGCCCCGTCCCCGCCCGCACACCCGCCCCGCCCCCGTCCGGTCGCACCCGCCGGCCACCCCGCCGCGACCGGCACCACGGCCTGGGGAACTCCCGGCGCGCACCGAACCCTTG
>NZ_WWJX01000940.1 GCF_009865215.1 Streptomyces sp. SID3343
GGCCCGGCGAAACGCGGAAGCACCCCGTCGGCCACGGTCACCGCACCGACCGGCAGCCGCGCGTCCACCTGGGCCGCGAGCGCCTGCAGCGTGGACCCGGCACCGCGCCGCTCACCGGACACCGCGACCACGCGCGGCCCGGTGAGCAGGTCCAGGAACACCACGGCCTCGCGATCGGTGCCCACCGCGACGAGCAGCGGCGCGGTCCCCTCCACCGCGCCCAGGTCGCCCCGGCCGATCCACCACAGTCGCGGGTCCGCCTCGTCCACCGCCCACGGCTCGCCGGGCGCCGGTACGTCCGGGCCACAGCTCACCAGGACACCGACCACGTCGCGCTCGACCAGCACGCCGAACGGGCGCACATCGGCCGACACCGCGCCGGCGAGCAGCGAGGCCCGCTCGGCGTCGACCCACACCGCGCGCTCGCGCAACGACCGCACCAGCAACCGCCGGCGCCGCCGGAACCGCGTGGTCGCGGTCACCGGCTGGGCGAAGGCGGCCGCCGTCAAGGCGAGTTCCCGGCGCAGCCGGCGCC
>NZ_WWJX01000941.1 GCF_009865215.1 Streptomyces sp. SID3343
GACACCGTCGGGACGACAGGATTTGAACCTGCGACCCCTTGACCCCCAGTCAAGGAGACGAGGTGTTTCCGCAGGTCAGAGGCACTTCGATGCTCGATACAGCGTTCGTTTTCTGGCATATCGCGGTGTTTCGTGCATGACGTGTGGTCCACAACCGGTCCACAGAAGCTGAGGGTTGGTGCGGAGGGTTCGTTTGGTCCCGGTGGTTCCGCGTGGGGAATGGACGATCCCGACAAGGCTGCCGGAAGTGCGGTTCGGGCCCTGTGGCGTGAGATTGTCGGGCCCGTCGAGTGTCGCGTACGCGAGGTTGCTTCCTGCGCTGTGGAACACGTGACCCTGCTGTACCCGTGCCTCATGCCGAACCGTGTACAACGCGCGTCCGGAGGTCTTGCACAAGCCGGGTCCATACCCAGGAGTCGGCTCCCCACCAACTGGCCTCCCCCATGGGGCGCCAGTCGGCGAGTTCGTCCAGCGAGGCCTTGATCACGTCGGAATCGACATCCTGGTGTCGGTGCCGTCGACGGTCGAGTTGCCGGGTGATGGTGTGCAGCCGATGTGCCGCGCGGTAGTAGGAGAGTTGCGTGTCCTTGAGCCTCCGTGTCGCATACCCGCCACAGTTTGCACACCAGTGGTCCGGGAAGTCGTCACGGCCGAGGAAGTCGACGACGGTCATGAGGTCGTCGCTACACCTCGCCTCGGACCGGAACTGCCGGCCGTTGGCGTTCGTCCCGACCGCGGGACAGGCCGCCGACAGCCCGCAGTTCGTTCCCGTCCTCGGGAAGGTACGGGTCCACGGCCCCGTCGGACGTCCCCGCACCGGGCCCTACGTGGTCGCCGGGGACAAGGCCTACTCGTCCCGCAGCAACCGCGCCCACCTGCGCAAACGTCGTATCAAGGCCGTCATCCCGGAGAAACGGGATCAGGCCGCCGACCGCAGGAGGAAAGGCAGTGGGGGCGGCGGGCCCGTCGGCCACGACGTTGACCTCTACAAGGAACGGAACACCGTCGAGCGGTGCATCAACAGGCTCAAGGCCTGGCGAGGGATCGCCACCAGATACGACAAGACCCCCGGAGAGCTACCTCGCCAGCCTTCATCTTCGCGCCGCGATGATCTGGATCAAAGACCTCAGCCGGAGCACCCGTTGATCTCAACTGGATACGCGCCCTAGGGCCTGTACGGAGTTGCCGTTATTCGGTGGGTTGGAGGCTGCGGATCCAGATGATCGTGCCTCTCAGGTGTAGTCACGCGAGGAAGCTTTCGGGGGGTTTTGTCGTAGCGGGTCGCCAGTCCGCGCCAGGACTTGAGCTTGTTGATCAGGCGTTCGACGGTGTTGCGATCGCGGTAGAGGTCGGCGTCGTGGGAGAGGGGTCGTCCGCCGAGGCTGCCCTTTCGTTTCCGGTGGGCGGCCTGGTCCGTCTTCTCGGGGATGACCACCTTGATGTTGCGTTTGCGCAGGTGGGCGCGGTTCGTGTGGGAGGAGTAGGCCTTGTCGGCGGCGACCGCGTCGGGTCGGGTGCGCGGTCGGCCGACCGGGCCGCGCACCTTGACCTTGCGCGGGACGGGGACGAACCGCGGGCTGACGGCGGCCTGCCCCTCGGTGAGGACGAAGCCCGGGGGACGACAGCGCCGGTCGCACGCGAGGTGGATCTTGGAGGTCAACCCGCCGCGCGAGCGCCCGATCTCCGCCGCCTTCAGCCGCGCTCGGCGTCGACGTCGGATCCGGCGCCGTTCGGCGCGGTCGGGATCGTCGTCGCCCCGGGCGGCTTGCCCTGTTCGCGCTTTTCGCGATCCCCCATTGTTCGGCCGGCGGCCTCCTCCAGGGCGGCGAGAACCCCCTCGCCCACGCGCACACCCGCCGCGTCCCGGTGGGCGCGAACCACCGTGGAATCCACGCCGACCAGCGACATGTCCACCGGGCCGCGGCGGGCCGCCTCGGTGATCGTCGCGTCCATCAGAGCCGTCAACACACCGGCGTCGCGCCACTGGCGGAACCGGTCGTAGACCGTCGACCAGGC
>NZ_WWJX01000942.1 GCF_009865215.1 Streptomyces sp. SID3343
GTAGACCCACCGGACCCACCGGCCCGGTCGGCCGCACCCGCCGCGCCCGCCCCCTCGCTCCCGCGCCGGGCCCGCAACGCCCGCACCTTGTGCCGGTTGCCGCAGTGCTCCATCGAGCACCAGCGGCGCCGGCCGGGGCGCGAGGTGTCCACGAAGACCAGTTCGCAGTTGTCCGCGCCGCACGCCCGTATCCGATCCGCGAACGGCCCCGTGAACAGCTCGATGGCGTCGCGCGCGATCGTGGACACCGCCTGACCACCGGTCGCCGGCAGCTCCCACGCCCGCGTGACGCCTGCCGCGCCCGTGCCCGCCGGGTCCACGCGC
>NZ_WWJX01000943.1 GCF_009865215.1 Streptomyces sp. SID3343
GTCTCGCCGCACTACGCGATCGTGCTCGGCGCCGCGTCCACCCGGGCCCGGCTCGACGAGCGGGAGGCCGCCGTGCTCGCCGCGACCAACACCGTCAACGGACCGGCCTCGGCGGCCGTGAAACTGCTCTCCTTCGACCCGATCGCGATCACCGTCGTGCTGGCCGAGATGGCCGGACACTGCGACCAGGTCGCCGAGGAGGCCGCCGCCGCGGCGCGCACCGTGTTCGCCGACGGCGACTGGGACCGACTGCCCTGCTGGTCCGCCGCAGGGCTCGACGCCTGCGCCGAACTGCACGTCCACGAGGAGGTCGTCCACTTTGCATCTTGACCACAGCCCCGCCGACGGCGGTGCGCACAGCCACGTTCGGGCCACGCCCGCCGTGCCCGGTTCGCGCGCGTCGCGAATCGGGCACGGCGGGCCGGTCGGCGCCGTGGGACGCCCTGACGGCGAGCCGGGCGACGAGCGAACACCCGGTGACGGAACGGACCTGGTGGCACGGACCTGACGGCACGTCACGGCGCGCACCGAGCCGACCGGCCCCGACGGTGGGTCGGCGCTCGGGCAGGGCCGCTCACACGTCCAGCGCGACCAGTTCCCGTCCCGCCGTACCGAACACCAGCAGACCCTTGGCCCCGGCGGGCGCGGTGGTCGGGTAGGTCGGGACGGGGTAAGTCCACCTCGGTTCGCCGGACTTCGCGTCGAACGCGTTCAACACCTTGTCGCCGCCCGCGTAGGCCACACCGCCGACGACCGCGACCGGGCCCGGCACGCTCGCGCCGGTGCGCCGCCGCCACCGCTCGGCGCCGGTCGCGGGATCGAGGGCGTACAGCGCGCCGACGTCGGTCGTGTACACGAGGTTTCCGGCGAAGACCGGCGTGGACAGGTCGAGCCGGCCGCGGTAGCGCCACACGATGTCGCCGGTGTCGGGATCCAGCGCGAGCAGCACCCACCCCGAGACCACGTACAGCAGTCCGCCCAACGCGCGCGGCGGGCCGACCACGGGTGGTTCGAGCTTGACCTTCCACACCACGTCGCGCGTTTCCGCGTGCAGCGCGAGCACGGTCCCGTCGGCGTGGGCCACGTAGAGCCTGTCGCCGACCGCGGCGGGCAGCGCCCACCCGTGTTCGGCGCGGTCCTTCCAGGTCCAGCGCCGTTGCCCCTGCACCGTGTCGAACCCGAGCACTTCACCGGCCACGGTCGCGACCACCAGCGAGGACCCGGACAGCACCGGTGATCCGATGACCTCGGCGCCGACCGTGACTTGCCAGGTGCGTTGACCGAGGGCCGAGTCGAGCGCGTAGATCTGCCCCGGGGGGCCGGCCACATAGACCGCGGCGGCCGTGACGACGGGCTCCGACCACAGGGTCTGGTCGGTGCGAGCGGTCCAGACGGGGACCCCGGTCGCGGTACCGAACGCCTTGAACACGTTGTCGGCGCACGCGCAATAGCCCGTCTCGGCGAACACCTGAAGCGTGGTCACCCGGCCCCCCATCGGCCGGCGCCAGCGCAGTTTCGGCTGCGGGTGGCCGCCGCCCGCGAGCCGCGCGTACGCGTAGCCGGCCGCGGTCGCGGTCGCCGCGGTCACCACGACCGCGCCGGCCACGAGCAGT
>NZ_WWJX01000944.1 GCF_009865215.1 Streptomyces sp. SID3343
CGCAGCCGAGCGCCCGGGAACAGGCCGCCGACGCACCGCACGCCGGGGGAGCCCCGGATTCCCTGGGCGCGCTCTTTCGTACCGCGTGCGCGCAGGGACAGAACTGGGACGGCATGGCGCTCCTCACCATCGCCGCGCGCCTGCGCCCGGTCTTCGACGGGGCCGGGGCGCCGGGCGTGACGCGCGAACCCGTCACCCTCGCGGCGGGCGGTGCACAGGCCCCGCTGATCTGCGCTCCGGCGCTCAGCGCGCTGTCCGGGCCGCACGAGTACGCGCGCCTGAGCGCCGCGCTGCGCGGGCTGCGGCCGGTTTCCGCGCTGCGGCACCCGGGGTTCGAGCCGCAAGACGCCCTGCCCGCCACACTGGAGGCCCTCGTCAC
>NZ_WWJX01000945.1 GCF_009865215.1 Streptomyces sp. SID3343
TCGGGTCGCCCACCGTGCTCGCGTCGACCCTGGGGCGGGCGGCCCTGGAGCGCTGGAAGGCGCTGCTCCTGCCCCTGCTCGACGACTCCCGGGCCGCCGGCGAGTGGACCCCGCCCGCGGCGCGGCATCGATCGCCGGTGCGGTTCGGCGTGCTCGCGGGGCGCCCGACGCTGATTCGGCGCACCCGGCGTACCGTCCACGTGCTCGTCGCGTCGGAGCCCGCC
>NZ_WWJX01000946.1 GCF_009865215.1 Streptomyces sp. SID3343
GTTGCTGCGCCTGCTGCTCACCGGCGAGCGCACGACGCCCGCCGAGTTGGCCCACGACATCGCCGCCGACCTGCCGCCGGGACCGTGGCGGGTGGTGGTGGCCACCGGGCCCGACGCGGTGGTGTCGGCGTTCGTCGACCGGCTGTGCGCACCGGCGGTACGGGCCGGCACCCCCGCGCTCGGCGGCGAACTGGGACCGGGCCGCGTACTCGTACTGCCCGAG
>NZ_WWJX01000947.1 GCF_009865215.1 Streptomyces sp. SID3343
TTGACGACTCCGGGGGTGGTGGTGTGGTTGCCGTCCCAGTCGCCGACCACGGGGGTGTCGCCGCGGTCGCCGTAGAGCTGGGTGGTGACGTTGTCGTCGGTGTCGTGCCGGTAGTTGAACTTGCGCAGGTCCGGCTGGTACACACCCACGTTGGTACGACCGGTCCCGTCCCAGTCGCCCACGATCGGGACGTCCCCGGTGTTGCCGAACCACACCGTCCGGTCCGCGACACCCTGGGAAAGGGAATCACGCAGGTAGAAGTGCGCGTCGTCGGGGTTGAACAGACCCACCGTCTCGGTCCCGTTCCCGTCCCAGTCACCCGCGACCGGAACCCAGTTGCCCCCGTTGCCGTACTTGAACGACGTCACCGAACCGTCCGCGTGCCGCAGATAAAACGTCGAGTCCTGTGGCCGATACACCCCCACCAGGTCCGCGCCACCGTCCCAACGACCCACCACCGGCCGGTCACCCGGATTCCCGAACAGAATCGACGTGTCCCCCATGTAGAACGTCGACGTCCGCGGATCGTACGTCGCAGCCTCGTCCGAGCCGCTTCCGTCGAAGTCACCCGACAACGGCACCATCGGCGTGTTGCCGTACTTGAACATCGGCCGCGTCGCCTCCGACACACCCGCGGAATCCGCCAGATACCACGACAACACCGAACCATCCGGAGGAGTCGTGGGA
>NZ_WWJX01000948.1 GCF_009865215.1 Streptomyces sp. SID3343
GTTGTCGGGTACCGAGGGGGTCGGTTGTCGGGTGCCGAGGGGGTCGGTTGTCGGGTGCCGAGGGGGTCGGTTGTCGGGTGCCGAGGGGGTCGGTTGTCGGGTGCCGAAAGAGTCGGTTGTCCGGTACCGAAGGCGTCGGTCACGTGAGCGCCCAGGGGCGCCCCGGAAGGCACGGTCTCGGCGATCAGGTGATCGCGGTCGACCGTGCCTCGCCTGCTGTCGCCGTGCGGCTCAAGCGTGTTCGGGGAAGAAGTTCTTGATCTCGCGCTCGGCGGAGTCGACCGAGTCGGACCCGTGCACGATGTTCTCGCGCGTGATCGTGGCGAAGTCGCCGCGAATGGTGCCCGGGGCCGCCTTGATCGGGTCGGTGACGCCCGCGAGGACGCGGAAGGACTCGATGACGCGCTCACCCTCGACGATCAGCGCCACGCTGGGCGCCGACGTCATGAACTCGACGAGCGGAGCGTAGAAGGGCTTGCCCTCGTGCTCGGCGTAGTGCCGCTCGATCGTCTCGCGATCCATCGTGCGCAGATCCAGCGCCGCCAGGGTGAAGCCCTTGCGTTCGATCCGGCCGATGACCTCGCCGACGAGTCCTCGCCGGACTCCGTCCGGCTTGACCAGGACGAGCGTGCGCTCGGACACGTGTGGCTCCTTGCTTCCTTGAATGAGGGGTACGGGACCTACGGGTTCGGACCTGACCAACGGTCGACGCGAAGAGCCTATCCGGGGTCACGCGCCGGCATCCGGGCCGGATGTCCCGGCTCGGAAACGGATCACTCGGCGGCGGCCGCGTGGGCGGCCTTGGCGGTGTCGATGATCCGCCCGACCCGGACGCAGCCGTACCAGATGCCGGCGAACACGACCCCCACGAGGAACATCATCGGGACCACGAAACCGGTCAGGAACAAGCCCGCCTGGAGCACCCAACCGGCCGGAACCGCCCACGGTTCCTTGAGCTTGGCGCACAGCCACACGCATGCGAGCGCCGACGGCCCCGCGACCGCCCACAGGGTGCCGGTGGAGATGTCGGTGAGTTGCATCGCCACGAGCGCGGCGAGGCAGATCACCAGCGCTTGGCCGATCAGGTGGGTCGAGCAGAGCGCGCGCATGCCTAGGCGTCCCTTCCGTTGCGGTTGCCGTCCCCCGAGCCGCTGCCCCTGAGCAGCGTCCTGGCCTCGCCGACGGTCACCACGGAACCGGTGATCAGCACGCCCGCGCCGCCGAGGTCGCCCTCCTCCTCGGCGAGTGTGACCGCGGCCTCGATCGCCTCGGGCAGCGACGCCTGGACCTCGACCCGGTCCCCGCCGAACACCTCGACGGCGATCGCGGCGAGTTCGTCGACGGGCATCGAGCGCGGCTGCGAGTTCTGTGTCACCACGACCTCGGCGAAGACCGGCTCGAACGCCTCCAGGACGCCGCGTACGTCCTTGTCGCCCATCACGCCCACGACGCCGACCAGGTGTCGGAAGTCGAACGAGTCGACCATCGCCTGTGCCGCGGCCCGCGCGCCGGCGGGGTTGTGCGCGGCGTCGATCAGGACGGTGGGGCTGCGGCGGACGATCTCCAGGCGACCGGGCGAGGTCACCTTGGCGAACGCCTCGCGCACCAACTCGACGTCGAGTTGCCCCTCTTGGGTGAGGCCGGCCCGCTCCGCCCGGCCGACTCCCATGAACGCCTCCACGGCGGCGAGCGCGACCGCCGCGTTGTGCGCCTGGTGGCTGCCGTGCAGCGGCAGGAAGATGTCGGAGTACTCGCCGGTCAGGCCGCGCAGCGTGAGCAGTTGCCCGCCGACCGCCAGGTCCCGCCGAACGAGACCGAACTCCATGCCCTCGCGGGCCACCGTCGCGTCCACCTCGACCGCGCGCCGCAGCAGCGTCTCGGCCGCGTCCGCGGGCTGTTGGGCCAGCACGACGAGGCTGTCCTTCTTGATGATCCCGGACTTCTCGACCGCGATCTCGCCGGGCGTCGAGCCGAGCCGCGCGGCGTGGTCGACCGCGATCGGGGTGACCACCGCGACCGAGGCGTCCATGACGTTGGTCGCGTCCCACGCGCCGCCCATGCCGACCTCGACCACCGCCACGTCCACCGGCGCGTCGGCGAAGGCCGCGTACGCCATGCCGGTGATCGCCTCGAAGAAGGAGATCGGGTGCGGCTGCGCGGCGTCGACGATGTCGATGTACGGGCGGATGTCGTGGTAGGTCTCGACGAATCGTTCGGCGCTGATCGGCTCGCCGTCCAGACTGATTCGCTCGGTCATCGACTCGATGTGCGGGCTGGTGAAGCGGCCCGTGCGGAGTTGGAACGTGCGCAGGAGGGACTCGATCATTCGCGCCGTGCTGGTCTTGCCGTTGGTGCCGGTGAGGTGGATGACCGGGTAGGCCCGCTGGGGCTCGCCGAGGACGTCCATGAGCGCGGCGATGCGGTCGGTGGACGGGTCGAGCATGGTCTCGGGCCAGCGCTCGACCAGCTCGGCCTCTACGGCGCGCAGTGCGGCCAGGGCCTCGGCGGGGTCTGTCACAGGTGTCACCGGTTCTGATCGGGTACGGCGGGTGCGGTGTTCGGGTGCTGCGGTGCGGTGTTCAGGTGCCGTGTTCGGGTGCTGCTGCGGTTTTCTGTTGCTGCGGTGCGGTGTTCCTTGGGTGTCGTGTGGGCGGTCGGGTCGGTTGTTCCCCGGCCGCCCGCACGACGTCGGGTCAGGCCGGGGGGAGCCGGTCCAGTTGGCCCTTGAGGCGCTCGATGTCGGTCTCGGCGGTCGCGAGCTTGTCCCGGACCTTGTCCACGACGTCGGCCGCGGCCTTGGCCAGGAAGCCGGCGTTGCCGAGCTTCTTGGTGTTCACGTCACGAACCTTCTCGGCCTCGGCCAGATCCTTGGACAACCGCTTGCGCTCGGCGGGCACGTCGATCACGCCGGACAGGTCCAGTTCGATCACGGCGCCGCCGGCCGGGAAGGACGTGGTCGCCGCGAAGCCCTCCTCCGCCGGGGTCAGCCGCGCGAGCTGGCGAAGTGCCGCCTCGTGGTCGGCGATCACGCTGCCCGACAGGGCGATCCGCGCCGGCACCCGACGGCCCGGCTGCAGGCCCTGGTCCGAGCGGAAGCGGCGGACCTCGGTGATCACCTGCTGGAGCGCGGTGATCTCGGCCTCGGCCGCCGGGTCCGCGAACCCGCCGGTGGTCGGCCACGCGGCCGGCACGAGCGACTCGCCGCCGGTGAGCGTGGTCCACAACTCCTCGGTCACGAACGGCACGATCGGGTGCAGCAACCGCAGCGTCACGTCCAGGACCTCCCCGAGCACGCGCCGGGTGGCCTGCGCCGCCGCCTCGTCGTCGCCGTTGAGCGGGAGCTTGGCCAGCTCGACGTACCAGTCGAAGACCTCGTCCCACGCGAAGTGGAACATCAGGTCGGCGAGCTTGGCGAACTGGTAGTCCTCGTAGTACGCGTCGGCCTCGGCGACGACCGCGTCGAGCCGGGACAAAATCCAGCGGTCGGTCGCCGACAACTGCTCGGCGGCCGGCATGGCGCCCTCGACGGTCGCGCCGTTCATCAGCGCGAACCGGGTGGCGTTCCAGATCTTGTTGCAGAAGTTGCGCGAGCCCTGGACCCAGTCCTCGCCGATCGGCACGTCGGTGCCGGGGTTGGCGCCGCGCGCGAGCGTGAAGCGCAGCGCGTCGGTGCCGTAGGCGTCCATCCAGTCGATCGGGTCGACCACGTTGCCGAAGGACTTCGACATCTTCTTGCCGAACTGGTCGCGGACCAGACCGGTGAGCGTGATGGTGTGGAACGGCGGCGTGCCGTCCATCGCGTACAGACCGAACATCATCATCCGGGCGACCCAGAAGAAGATGATGTCGTGGCCGGTGAGCAACACATCGGTCGGATAGAACTTTTCGAGGTCGGCGGTCTGTTCGGGCCACCCGAGGGTGGAGAACGGCCACAGTCCGGACGAGAACCACGTGTCGAGCACGTCGGTGTCCTGCGTCCAGCCCTCGCCGGTGGGCGGCTCCTCGTTCGGACCCACACACACGGTCTCGCCGTTCGGGCCGTACCAGACCGGGATCCGGTGACCCCACCACAGCTGGCGCGAGATGCACCAGTCGTGCATGTTGTCGACCCACGCGAAGTAGCGGCCGGCCAACTCCTGCGGGTGGATGGTGACCCGGCCGTCGCGCACGGCGTCGCCGGCGGCGCGGGCGAGCGGCTCGACGTTGACCCACCACTGCATTGACAGGCGCGGCTCGACCGTGGTCTTGCAGCGCGAGCAGTGCCCGACGGCGTGCACGTAGGGGCGCTTCTCGGCGACGATGCGGCCCTGCGCGCGCAGCGCGGCGACGACGGCGGGGCGTGCCTCGTAGCGGTCGAGGCCCTCGAACGGGCCGTGCACGGTGATCACCGCGCGCTCGTTCATGACCGTGGGCATCGGCAGGTTGTGCCGACGGCCGATCTCGAAGTCGTTCGGGTCGTGCGCGGGGGTCACCTTGACGGCGCCGGTGCCGAACTCGGGGTCGACGTGCTCGTCGGCGACGATCGGGATCCGGCGCCCGGTGAGCGGCAGTTCGATCTCGGTGCCGACCATGTGCGCGTAGCGCTCGTCGTCGGGGTGCACGGCCACCGCGGTGTCGCCGAGCATGGTCTCGGCGCGGGTGGTGGCCACCACGATCGAGGTGTCACCGTCGCCGTAGCGGATCGAGACGAGTTCGCCGTCGTCGTCCTGGTGCTCGACCTCGATGTCGGAGATCGCGGTGAGACAGCGCGGACACCAGTTGATGATCCGCTCGGCGCGGTAGATCAGACCCTCGTCGAACATCCGCTTGAAGATGGTCTGCACGGCCTTCGACAGGCCCTCGTCCATCGTGAAGCGCTCGCGCGACCAGTCGACGCCGTCGCCGAGGCGACGCATCTGGCCGAGGATCTTCCCGCCGTACTCTTCCTTCCACTGCCACACGCGCTCGACGAACGCGTCGCGGCCGAGGTCGTGGCGCGACTTGCCCTCGTTGGCGAGTTCGCGTTCGACCACGTTCTGCGTGGCGATGCCGGCGTGGTCCATGCCCGGGAGCCACAGGGTCTCGAAGCCCTGCATGCGCTTGCGACGGGTCAGCGCGTCCATCAGCGTGTGCTGGAACGCGTGGCCCAGGTGCAACTGTCCGGTGACGTTGGGCGGCGGGATGACGATCGTGTAGGGCGGCTTGTCGCTCTTGGCGTCGGCCTCGAACCAGCCCGCGGCTACCCAGCGCTCGTACAGCTTCCCCTCTACCTCGGCGGGGGTGTACTGGGAGGGAAGGGCCTGCGGCTGCTCGGCGGCAGCGGCTGCGGGAGTGGTGTTCTCGGTCACCGCCCCAGTCTACGGAAGGCGTGCGAACGCTTTGACGTCCCGTAGGGCCGGCCGACGGGGTGGCGGGCCGGCGGGGCGGGGCCGGTGTGAGCGGATCAGGAGAAACAGCCCCGAATACGGTCGTGCGTCGCTTCCGGGCCGTACCGTCGTTGTACGGGGCAACCCGTCGTCGAACGGACGGCACACGTTCGGCCGAGCCGCGGGGGTGGTGGGCGATGAGCGACGCGGATGGGGGATGGCCGGGGAGCGGGACCAGTGGGGCGGGATACCTGTCGGGGCCGCCGGGAGGACGTCCGGGGTCACCGGGGCCGGTCCCCTCACCGGTGTCTTCGGTATCAGCGGTGTCTTCGGGGTCATCGGTGTCACCCGTGCCACCGGTGTCTTCGGTCGGAAGTCCGCCGCCGCCTCTGCCGCTGCCCATGCCGCTGCCGCCGGACCAGCCCCCGCCGGAACGCCCGCGCGAGCGGGTCGCAATCGCCGTGGGCGTGCTCGGCAGCGTCATGGTGGTCGTCGCGGCCGTGGTCGTACCGGTGCTGATCCTGCACTCGGGCGGCGGTGCCGGCGACGGCCGGTCGAGCGGCCTGCCGACCGACCCGTCCCGGACCGGAATCACCGGTCCGCCGACGATGCCGCGCACGATCGAGGCCAGGGGTCCGATCGCGCACGCGGACCTGCCGCGGACGGTGTACGAGTCGAACGCCACGACGGCACGCACGTTCGACGCCGTGCACACGGAGGTCTTCGGCGACGGGCGAACTCGCGAAACGGTGCTGGTGACACTGGCGACGAAGCGGGACAGAGCGCCGCTGGAGTACGTGCGGGCCTTCGTCCCGGCGGTCGCGGTGACCGAGGAACCGGCCGCGCCCGGGCCGCCGGGGCTGCTCCGGTGCTGGAGCAACCCCGATACGGCGATGTGCCTGTGGGGCGACGAACACGACCTCGTCTACGTCGGCGACGGGGGCGGGGTCGCGCACGCGCGCCTGGTGATCGCGAACGTGTACGCGGGCAGTGCCCGCTGACGCCGTCGATCGCGGTCGCCGATCGGCCCGGGCCGCGAGGTCCGCCGCCGCGCGGTCGGCGACAGTCGGCGACTACGCGCTCTTGTCGCGGCGCTCGCGCTTGACGACCTCGCGCGGCACGAGTGTGGGGTTGACGTGCTTGAGCACGACCTGGTCGGTGATCACCACGCGGGCCACGTCCTTGCGGGAAGGCACCTCGTACATCACCGACATCAGCACCTCTTCGAGGATCGCGCGCAGGCCGCGGGCGCCGGTGCCGCGCATGATCGCCTGGTCCGCGATGGCCTCCAGTGCCTCCATCTCGAACTCCAGCTCGACGCCGTCGAGTTCGAACAGGCGGCGGTACTGCTTCACGAGCGCGTTCTTGGGCTCGGTGAGGATCTGGATGAGCGCCTCGCGGTCGAGGTTGTGCACCGAGGTCAGGATCGGGAGGCGACCGATGAACTCGGGGATCATCCCGAACTTGAGCAGGTCTTCCGGCATCACGGCGGAGAACGAGTCGGCGTTGTCGACGTCGCGCTTGGAGCGGATCTGCGCGCCGAAGCCGATGCCCTTGCGGCCGACCCGGCCCTCGATGATCTTCTCCAGGCCGGCGAACGCGCCGCCCACGATGAACAGCACGTTCGTCGTGTCGATCTGGATGAACTCCTGGTGCGGGTGCTTGCGGCCCCCCTGCGGCGGCACGCTCGCGGTGGTGCCTTCCAGGATCTTCAGCAGGGCCTGCTGGACGCCCTCGCCCGATACGTCGCGCGTGATCGACGGGTTTTCGCTCTTGCGAGCGATCTTGTCGACCTCGTCGATGTAGATGATGCCGGTTTCGGCCTTCTTGACGTCGTAGTCGGCCGCCTGGATGAGCTTCAGCAGGATGTTCTCGACGTCCTCGCCGACGTAGCCCGCCTCGGTGAGGGCGGTCGCGTCGGCGATGGCGAACGGCACGTTGAGCATGCGCGCCAGGGTCTGCGCGAGCAGCGTCTTGCCGCAGCCGGTCGGACCGAGCAGCAGGATGTTCGACTTCGACAGTTCGACGCCGTCGTCGCGGGCGGCCTTGCCGGACTCGCCCGCCTGGACGCGCTTGTAGTGGTTGTACACCGCTACCGAGAGCGCCTTCTTGGCGGACTCCTGCCCGACCACGTAGCCGTCGAGGAATTCGTAGATCTCCCGCGGCTTGGGAAGCTCTTCGAACTTCAACTCGGAGGACTCGGAAAGCTCCTCCTCGATGATCTCGTTGCACAGGTCGATGCACTCGTCACAGATGTAGACACCCGGACCGGCAATGAGCTTCTTCACCTGCTTCTGGCTCTTTCCGCAGAATGAGCACTTGAGCAGGTCGCCACCGTCACCGATGCGTGCCACGAGGTGCATCTCCTTCGCCTGGGCCCCGGATGTCCCGGACCTGGTGCCTGGTCTTTCGACGGTACCCCGCCTGCATCGCCGATCCCCCGGTTTTGACCATCAACCGGCCACCGATGTCCGGTCGGCGGCAAGCCGCCGACCGGGCGGGGAACTAGCCGCCGATCTTGCGAGGGGCGGTGATCTCGTCGATGAGGCCGTAAGCCAGCGCCTCTTCGGCCGTCAGAATCTTGTCGCGCTCGATGTCGTCGCGAACCTGCTCGATCGGCCTCGTGCTGTGCTGCGAAAGCATCGTTTCCAGCATGGTGCGCATGCGCTGGATCTCACGAGCCTGGATCTCCAGGTCGCTGACCTGCGCGCGTCCCGTTTCACTGTACGGCTGGTGGATGAGAATGCGGGAGTTCGGAAGCGCCATTCGCTTGCCCGGAGTTCCCGCGGCGAGCAGAACGGCGGCGGCCGAGGCCGCCTGGCCCATGCACACCGTCTGGATGTCGGGACGCACGAACTGCATCGTGTCGTAGATCGCCGTAAGCGCCGTGAAAGACCCGCCGGGCGAGTTGATGTAGATCGAGATGTCCCGATCGGGATCCATCGACTCCAGCGTCAGGAGCTGCGCCATGACGTCGTTCGCCGACGCGTCGTCGACCTGAACGCCGAGGAAGATGATCCGCTCTTCGAACAGCTTGCTGTACGGGTCCTGGTCACGGATGCCCTGCGACGTGCGCTCGATGAAGCGCGGCAGGACGTAGCGGCTTTCGGCGCTGCGGGAGGCCAGTGGAGCCAAGCCCTCGGGCCGGTGAAACAGATTGTCATTCATGGAAATCTCAGCCCTCCGGGACTGCGGACTCGGTTGCCGGACGACCGGCTCTGCTCTGCTCTGCGCGACGAGCGTCGGATCAGCTCGTGGAGCCGGTGTTCGTCACCTCGGCCGCACTGCGAACAACCTGGTCCACCAGGCCGTATTCCTTGGCCTCCTCGGCGGAGAACCAGCGGTCACGGTCCGCGTCGTGCTCGATCTTCTCGGGGCTCTGCCCGGAGTGGTGCGCGATCAGGCGAGTCATCTTGCGCTTGGTGCGCAGGAGCTGTTCGGCCTGGATCTTGATGTCGGAGGCCGAACCACCCAGGCCCGCCGACGGCTGGTGCATCAGGATCTCGGAGTTGGCGAGCGCAATGCGCTTGCCGGGGGCTCCGGCCGTCAGCAGGAACTGGCCCATGGAGGCGGCCAGACCCATGGCGACGGTCGCGACATCGTTGCTGATCCACTGCATCGTGTCGTAGATCGCCATGCCCGCGGTGATGGAGCCGCCGGGCGAGTTGACGTAGAGCCAAATGTCCTTGTCCGGGTCCTCGGCGTTCAGCAGCAGCAGCTGGGCCGAGATCGCGTTCGCGATCTGGTCCTCGACAACCGAGCCGAGGAAGATGATCCGCTCGCGCAGCAACCGGTTGTAGACCTGGTCGTCGAGCCCCATCCCACCCGGCTGAGATGCACGCGAAGTGGGCACCGCGAGCCCCGGAGTCACGATCTGCGGATTCGTCACGTATCCACCTGCTCGTTTCCGACGGCAACCCGAGCCGTCACGAAGTCGACCTCGGGAGACACCTGCGTTCGTGGCCGGTGTCCCCCTTCGTACAGCGACCCTAACGCGCAGATCGGCGCAGGCCATCCCAGACTCAGGACTGTTCGCCCAGAGCGCAGCAGGGCGGTATCCGGCCGAGACGGGGACGGCCACGCACAGCTTCCCGGGCGACACGGCCGCGAGGCCGTACGGGCCCGGTTGGTGGGCCCGTGAGCACATCGACACCGCCCGACGGGCCGGCAGGGTCGTGCGGGACCGGCCGCGGCACGGAGGCGGGGTGCGGGCGGAGCGAGCACCCGTGGCCCGTGTGCACCAGGTCTGCGGTGCCGCACGCCGAACACGTGCACGCGACGCACGCGGGCCCGGATGCCGTCGAAACGGCATCCGGGCCCGGATGTACCTCAGGTGTGGCGGGTGGTGCGGCAGGTGGATCAGGCTTCCGCCTTGTCCTCCGCGGCCTCGTCCGTCGAAGGAGCGGCGTCCGCCGAGGCGGCCTCGTCCTGGGCCGGGGCGGCTTCGCCCTCGGCGTGGTCGTGGCCCTCGTCGTCCGCGTGCAGGTCGACACCGAGGCTGACCTCGTTGCCCGAAGCGTCCTTGGCCTTGGCGCCCTTGGCGATGACCTCGAGGGCCTTGCCGCGAGCGACCTCACCGACGAGCACCGGCACGTAGCCGGACTGCATGACCTGCTGCGCGAACTGGTCGGGGCTCATGCCCGACTGCTGCGCCCGCTGGATGAGGTGCTGGGTCAGCTCTTCCTGGTTGACGGAGAGCTTCTCCTGCTTGACGACCTCGTCGAGCACGAACTGGGCGCGCATGCCCTTGCGGACGCTGTCCTGGAGCTCGGTCTCGTACTCCTCGGCGGTCTGGCCCTGGATCTCCAGCCACTTGGTGAGGTCCATGCCCATCATGCCGAGCTGCTGCTCCAGCTGACCGCGACGCTGCTCGATCTCCTCGGTGACGATGCTCTCCGGCAGCGGCACCTCGATCTGCTCGAGCAGAACCTCCAGAACCTTGTCGCGACCCTCGTTCTGCTGGTCGTGCAGCTTCTGGTGGTCGAGCTTCTCGCGCAGGTCCGCCTTCAGCTCGTCCAGCGTGTCGAACTCACTCGCCAGCTGCGCGAAGTCGTCGTCGAGCTCGGGGAGCTCCTTCGCCTTGACCGTGGTGACCGTGACGGACACCTCGGCGGTCTCGCCGGCGGCGCTGCCGCCCTGGAGCTCCGTCTCGAAGGTCTTGGTCTCCCCGGCCGACGCGCCGATGACGGCGGCGTCGAGGCCGTCGAGCATCGTGTCGCCGCCGATCTCGTACGACATGGCCGAGGCCACGCCGTCCTCGAGGACCTTGCCGTCGACCTTGGCCTCGATGTCGATGACGACGGTGTCGCCTTCGGCCGCGGCCCGCTCGACGGTGTTCAGCGCGCCGAAGCGGTCACGAAGTTCTTCGATCTTCTCTGCGACGTCCTCGTCGGTGACGGTGATGTCATCGACCTCGACCTCGATGCCGGTGTAGTCCGGCAGCGCGATCTCGGGACGGGTGTCGACCTCTGCGGTGAACTTCAGATCGGCGCCGCCGGCCAGCTCGGTCACGTCGGTGACCTCGGTGACCTCGGGCTGGCCCAGGACGCGCAGCTCGTTCTCCTCCACGGCCTTGCCGTACGAGGAGGAGAGGATGTCATCGAACGCCTCGACGAATACGGCCTCACGGCCGAAGCGCTGGTCGATGATGCGCGCAGGGATCTTGCCCTTACGGAAGCCCGGGACCGTCACCTGCCGGCCGATCTTCTTGTACGCCGCGTCGAGGCTGGGCTTCAGCTCCTCGGAGGGAACCTCGACGGTGAGCCGAACCCGGGTCGGGTTCAGCGTCTCGACGGCGCTCTTCACGGTAAGGGTCTCCTTGCTGCGGGCTGTTCTTCCGGGCCTGTGCATCTTGCCTGACGGCACACCGAAGGGTCAGGACCGGCGGTACCGATCCATCCTTCAACGAGTTTCAGGATGTGTGGTCGGGGCGGGGAGACTCGAACTCCCGATCTCCTGCTCCCAAAGCAGGCGCGCTAGCCACTACGCTACGCCCCGTGGCGCCCGATGAAGTCTAGAGGACGACACGCTAGAGTCTGCACTGGCCGCGCACCAATCCGCTAACCTAGGCGCCACGTGCACGCCACACCAGATGCGGGTGTAGCTCAATGGTAGAGCCCTAGCCTTCCAAGCTAGTGGTGCGAGTTCGATCCTCGTCACCCGCTCCAATGGGCAAAGGCCCAGGTCAGAGACGCAGTCTCGGGCCTGGGCCTTTGTCGTGGCCGCTCTCTTGGTCAGGGCTGCGGGCCGGGGGTTTGCCGGTGGGGTTCGGTGATCCGTCGTCGAATCGGCCGCCTTCGGCGCGTTCGGCGGGCCGCTTCCTCACGGATTCTTTCGAATCGGAGACCACTTCGACGCGCCCTTGCACATCGCGGATCTTGAAGTACGCCACAAAGCTGCTCCTTTTGTCCCGTTCTGTGTTCGGGGCGCCACAGCCCGACACCGAAGGGGCGGTCCGGCCACCACTTGTGTGCCGAAGGTCATGAAAAAGCACAACTTTGGTCCCGGCGGTCCTGCGGTTGTGTCGGGTCCGGCTTGGTCGCACTCGCCGCGCTCTCGCGTTTACGTCCGATGGGTCGTCAAGAGGTGGATGACGGATTCCAGGTCGGCACGGTCACGCGCGGGTGGGCGCAGGCGGTCGATGCCGACGCCCAGGATCAGGCGGCCGGCGCTGTAGTGGTCGATGTTCGCGGTGACGCGGGCCGTGAGCAGGGGGTCGCGGTACGGGAGGATCAGGACCGTCGTGCCGAGGCGGATGCGTTCGGTGCGGCCGGCGAGCCACGCGAGGGCGGTCAGCGGTTCCGTTGTACGAGCCGCCCTGGTGCCGGGTGAGGGGCAACTGCGGTACTACCAGGGCTGGTTGGTATCGGCGCGCGGTCGGGTTCGGGGCAGCGGCGTCGGGCTTCGAGGTGGCGGGAATCGTTGCGCTCGGGTGCGCGCGTCCGTCGTCTGCGCCGGGCTCGGTGCGCGCTGGTGGCGTCATCCTGGAATGTAGGCACGGGGAGCGAGATGATGGTCGTCTATGGCCACCCACCAGGATCTCGCTCTCGCCTCGCTGCGCGGACTCGCGCTCGGGGACGCGCTCGGCGCGCAGTTCTTCGTACCCGACAACCTCCCCCGCTTGAAGGAACGTCGACTCCCGGACGGCGTCTGGCCGTGGACCGACGACACCGAGATGGCGTGTGCGCTTCACGCCGAGCTGACGATGCGTGGTCGCGTCGATCAGGACGCGTTGGCCAAGGCATTCGCGGTGAGGCACGACTTCGATCGCGGCTACGGGCCGTCCACGAACCGGATGTTGCGGCTGGTCCGACAGGGCGGCGACTGGCGGACGTTGGCCGCCGAGCCGTTCGAGGGTCAGGGGTCGTGGGGCAACGGGGCCGCGATGCGGGTCGCGCCGTTGGGTGCGTGGTTCGCGGCCGACCTGAACACGGTGGTGGAACAGGCCGCGCTGTCGGCGGCGGTGACGCATACCCACCCCGAAGGCATCGCGGGTGCGGTGGCGGTGGCCGTCGCGGCCGCGGGAGCGGTGACGTTGGTACGGCCGGGCGCGGGCGAGTTCACGGCCTTCGTCCGGGAGCGGACTCCCGCCGGGCTGGTGCGCGAACGGCTGGGCGCGGCACTGGATCTGGTGGATCGTCAGGACGCCCGGGCGGTGGGTCGCCTGCTCGGGAACGGGCGACTGGTGAGCGCGCCGGACACCGTGCCGTTCGCGGTGTGGTCGGCCGCCCGCCACCTCGACGACTTCGCGGCGGCCTTCTGGGACACCGCGAGCGCAGGCGGGGACGTGGACACCACGTGCGCGATCGTGGGCGGAATCGTCGGCGTACGCGCGGAGTTGCCGGCGGAGTGGGCGCAGCGGGTCGAGCCGTTCCCGCAGTGGTGGCACGACGCGGCCGGACCGGCGTGAGCACCTCGACGGCGCTCCGCTCCCCGTGAACCGGACGTAGGCGGCCTCTGACATACCGGTTGTCTGTAAACAGTTGGCAATGTTCGACGAGTTCCACGATGATGACGTCGCTCTCGTGGTGGTCCCGGAACAAGGCGCCCGGTCCTCGACCCGGTTGACGACGGTTCGGGACCGCCGACCGGAGATCTTCACTCGCTTTCGTCGAACGGCCGGTCTCGGGGGGGAACGGCGTTCGTGACGCGATCTGTTGCCTCGTCTTGTCGATGGCCCGTCACATCCTCTCGATGCCCTGCCCGTTCGCTCCCTCGTAACGGTCGGGTCGGTCGGGAGGATGGGGCCGCTTTTCCCCGAAGGATTCCCGTACATGCGCAAGATGGTGTTTCGGATGAGCACTGCGGCGATCGCCGGATCGTTGCTGATGGTGGCTACCGCCTGCGGCGGTGACGAGGACAAGAAGGACTCGGCGAAGCCTGCCGGCAGCGTGGCCGGCCCTTCGACGGCGCCTGTGGTCTCGGCTCCCGCCGCCCCGAGCGCGCCGGCCGCCGCGCCGAGCGCCGAGGCGTCCAAGGCCGCGTCGGGGGCCGCCTTGACGCAGGCCCAGCTGCAATCGGCTCTGCTCGTGGCGGCGGAGTTGCCGCAGGGTGTGTACAGCACCGAAGGCCGCGACGCCGGTGACCGATCGTTCGCGGAGCCGGCGTCCTGCCAGGCACTCGTCGACCTGTCCATGCCGAATCAGGGCACTCCCAAGCCGACTGCCGGGGGTCAGGCGTCGTCGATCATCGGCGGACAGATGCCGACCACCATCATCACCACCGAGTTGTACTCGTTCGCGGGCAACGACGCGGCGACCGTCCTCGCCAAGGGACGGGACGCGTTGAAGAACTGCGGGTCGGTGTCCGTGGTGGGTGCCGACGGCGAAACCAGCGTCAACAAGTACCAGGAGATCGCGCACGCCAAGCTCGGTGACGAGACCCTGGCCATCGGTCTGACGCCCCAGGACGGCGGGGCGCTGGGCGTGGTCATCGTGCGTTCGGGGCCGACTCTGATCATGGTCTCCAACGCGGAGCCGGCCGGTACGGTGGCGGCTCTGCCGAGCGACGCGCTGGTGACCAAGCAGATCGAGAAGGTCGCCGCAGCGGCGAAGTCCTAGTCGTCTCGGGGGCGGTCGTCGGTGGTTCGTCACCGGCGACCGCTGCCCTTTTCGTCGTCGCACGTGTCGGGCTTCCCGACGGCGGGCTCGGTTCGTGTTCCCGGCCCGAGCGACGTGGTCGAGGTCTACGGAAGGCATCAGTACGTGCGCGTGCGGGAAGATCGGCGCCGGGTCGGGGTGGTCGTCGCCGGCGTCGGGATGTTGCTGCTCGCAGGGGTGGGTTGTGGCGCCGACGACGGTGGCAGCCGCGCCGGCGGCAACGGGGAGCGCGACGGGGGAAGGCCGGTGGTGGGCGCGCCGGGCCTGCCTCCCGAGCCGGTCCGGCCGGACGGGCCGGACCCTGGACCGCCTTTGCGTCAGGAGCAGTTGGTGATCGCGATGCTGACGGTCGCGGAGTTGCCGGCCGGCGCGCGCGGCATCGGCCCGATATCCACCGTGCGAACCACGGCGAAGCAGGCCGAGTGCCAGGCGTTGATCGACCTGATGCATCCCGCGCAGGGAGCGGTGGCGCCGAAGGCCGCGCACTCGGCGGCATTCGACCTGCCCGGTCGCGAGGGCGTGCTGATCGGCGAGTTGTACACCTACGACGGCAGAGGGGCCGAGAGCGTGCTCGCGGCGGGTCGCCGGGCGTTGGCGGCGTGCCCGAGGCCGACCTCCTCGGATGCGGAGTACACGGACACCGAGCGGTACCGCGAGGTCCCGTACGCCCGGATCGGCGACGACAGCCTCGCGGTCCACATCACCGACGGGCGGCGGACTCGGGGAAGCGTCCTGGTCCGGGTCGGTTCGACGTTGGTGCGGGTCACCCACTCGGACACGAAGGAACCCGATATCCGTTTGCCGGCGGAGGAGTTGGTGGTCCGGCAGGTCGAGCGGGTGCGGGCGGCTGCGGGCTCCTAGGGTGCCGGCCCGGGCCCGGTCGGGTCGATGCACGGGCCGGGGCGGGGCGGTTTCAGGCGGAGTCTCTCGGGCTCAGGGCAGCCCGCCACAGGGCGACATCCGGCAGGACGGCGCCTTCGATCGTGGCGATGATGGCGGCGGCGATGTCGTGCAGGGACGCCAATGGTTCGAAGGCGACGCTGGTCAGCCGCGGGCGGACCATGTCGCACAGGGGCAGGTCGTCCGTGCCGATCAGCGCGATGTCCTTCGGGGTCGTGATGTCGAGGTCGTACAGGGCCCCCAGGAGCAGGGCCGCGTATTCGTCGTTGTAGCCGTACACGGCATCGGGACGGTCACCGGCGTGCCACTGTGCCGCGATGCGGGCGGCGTCCTGCGGGGTCTCGGACATCTCGACCACGCGTACCGGCAGGCCCGCCCGGTCGGCCACGGCGCGAAAGCCGGCGAGACGTTCGAGACCGAGTTCGGCCACGCCGGGTTCGCGGGGCACGATCACCGCGAAGTCGCGGCGGCCTCGGTGGACGAAGTGTTCGGCGGCGGCGGCACCGGCGGCCGCTTGGTCGACGGTCAGGGTCAGGGGTACCGGAACCGGGCTGCCGCCGACGGCGACCACGGCGATCCCGCGTGAGGTGAGGTATTCGACGCCCTCGGGCGACATCCGGTCGGGCAGCACCAGCACGGCGGCCGGGTTCAGTGCGCCCCATGCCCTGGCTCCCTCGATGCCGTGGGCGGCCGGGTTCCCGTGGATCACCAGGGTGTGCCCGAGTACGTGCAACTCGCGGGCGAGGCCGTCGAAGAAGCGTTGGATCAGTTGGCCGAAGGGGATCTCGTACGTCGGGACGATCACCAGGTCGGTACGGCCTCGACGGAGCGAACGCGCATCGGATCTGGGCTGGTAGCCGAGTTCCGCGGCGACGTCTCGGACTCGACGACGGGTCTCCTCCGGGATGCGGCTGTCGAGGACGTCGTTCATGGCGTAGGACACCGTTGCGCGGGATACGCCTGCGGCGCGGGCGACGTCGGCTCCGGTCGGTGGGCGTCGCGTTGAGCTCATGGAGCGATTGTCGCGCAGAGGCGGTCGGTCGCGGTCGGCTGGGCGGGCGTGTTCGCGCGCTTTGCCTTGGCGTTGCGGCTGCCGCCTTGGGGCGGCCCGGGCTTGGCGTTGCGGCTGCCGCCTTGGGCCGGCCGGGTTTTGGCGTTGCGGGTGCGCTTTGGGGTTTGTTCCCACCCCCCACCCGCGGGTTTTGGGGGGATGTTGCGGAAATCGGGCGGGGGGTGGCGGCGCTGGGGCCTCTGTTGCTGATCAGGTAAAGGGGTGTGGGAGTTGGTTCCTTCGGATTCGACGTTGAACCGCGCAGGGCCCGGCTTCCGGTGGGCCGGGCCCTGCGGGTGAGGGTGGGTGTCAGCCGGTGAACGTGATTCTGTCCGCCGCCGGGGGCGCCAGCGGGGTGGTTGCCGTGGAGTGGGCGGTGAAGTAGGTCAGGAAGGCGTCCAGGTCGGATGGGCCGACCAGTTTGTTCGTGCCCGTCTTGAAGGCGGCGAAGCCGTCGCCGCCGCCGGTGAGGAACTCGTTCGCGGTGACCTTGTACGTCGCCGCCGGGTCGAGCGCGACGCCGTTCAGCTTGACGCTGCCGGCCACGATCTTGTCCGCGCCCGTCTTCGAGCGATCGGTCGTGTACGTCAGGCCCTTGGAGATTTGCAGGACCTTAGGACTCGCCGCGTTGCCGCCCGTGTACTGCTGCGCCAACACGTCCAGGATCGCCTGACCCTTGAGGTCGATGGTGTGCATCATGTTGGTGAACGGCTGGACGGTGAACGCCTCGCCGTACGTGACGACGCCGTCGCCTTCCGCGCCGGCCGCCGCGTATTGCAGGTCCGAGCGGATCCCGCCCGGGTTCATGAACGCGATCTGCGCGCCGCCCTTGTCGGCCGGTGCCATCGCCTCCAGTTGCGCGTCGGCGATCAGGTCGCCCAGCGGCTGTTCGGGCGTGGTCGCGCCGCGCCCGCGGATGTCGCCGGTGATGTAGCCGATCGGCCGGTTCGCGACCGGCGCGGCCAGCTTCTGCCAGTCGGCGAGCAGTTGGGTGACGTCCGGCGCCTTGGGCGTCTCGCGTCGTACGACCTGGTTTTGCGCCTTGACCGACGTGCGCACGATGTCGCGCGTGCGCTTGTCGTAGGTGGCGTCGATCTGCGTGTACATCTTGCCGAACGACGACGCGCTCGTCACCATCCGCGGCTGACCCGCCGGGTCGGGGATGTTGCACGAGTACGCCTGGTGCGTGTGGCCGGTGACGACCATGTCGATCGCCGGGTCCAGGCCCTTGGCGATGTCGACGACCGGGCCCGAAAGGCCCAGGTTGCCACCCGCGTTGCAGTCGTAGTTGTACGCGTTGCTCGTGGGCAGGCCGCCTTCGTGCAGGAGCACGACGATCGACTCGACGCCGAACAGCCGCAGCCACGGCACGATCGCGTTGGCGGTCTTGATCTCGTCCTTGAACTTCAGGCCCTTGACGCCCGCGGCCGTGACGATGTCCGGCGTGCCTTCGAGCGTCATGCCGATGAAGCCGATACGCGCGCCGTTGACGTTCTTGACGCTGACCGGTGCCAGGATCGGCAGCCCGGTGCGCTCGTCGAGCACGTTGGCGGCCAGGTACGGGAAGTCGGCGCCCTCGAAGCTGCGCCCCGGCGTGTAGCAACCGTCCGTCGGGTGGCAGCCGCCGTACTGCATGCGCTGCAGTTCCTTGCGGCCCTCGTCGAACTCGTGGTTGCCCACCGAGGTGACGTCGAGGCCGATCTTGTTGAGCGCCTCGATGGTGGGTTCGTCGTGGAACAGACCCGACAGGAGCGGGCTCGCGCCGATCATGTCGCCGGCCGCGACGGTCAGCGAGTTCGGGTTCTTGGCACGGGCCTCGCGCAGCTGCGTGGCCAGGTGCTCGATGCCACCCGCCGGAATCGAGACGGGCTTGCCGTCGGGACCGATCTCGGTGACGTTGCCGGCGGAACCCTGCGGTTCCTCCAGGTTGCCGTGCAGGTCGTTGAGCGCGAGGAGTTGGAGGTCCATCGTGCGTGCGGGGCGGTCCTGACCGCCGCGCATGTCCGCCGAGGCGGTGCCGCCGGCGGCGAGCAGGCTCGCGGCGACCAGGCCGGTGAGGGCGAGCCGACCGCGGCGTCGTCTTGTCCCGAGCATGGGATCCCTTCGGTGACGCGCGTACCGCCCACGGCGGTGACGCGCGTAGAAATAGGCACGAGAAGGTGTGTCGAAGGCAGAGATTAAGGGTTGCAAACCGGCGCGCACGAGACCCGACGCGAAACAGTTGCGTGAAACCGCTGTGAATTTTCCGACGCTTTTCCCGGAGCAGGCATGATCATCGGCCGTTTCCCGATACCGAGAGCGGGGCAGCCGTACGGCGTGGCGCCTAAAAGGGAGGGATGTCCGCGATGCGCGTGGAATTCGCTACCGAACCGGGTCATCCGGGCAAACCGAACGAGGACTTCGTCGTCGCGGGCCCGACGACGCTGGTGCTGCTCGACGGCGTGACGTCGCCCGCCGACAACGGCTGCAAGCACGGGGTGAACTGGTTCGTGGAGCGCCTGGGCTCCGCGCTGTTCACCCACAGCGGGGGTCGGCCCGACCGGTCGCTCGGCGAGTGTCTGCACGACGCGATCGAGGACACCGCCGCGCTGCACGTCGACGCGTGCGACCTCGTGCGACCCGACGCACCGGCCGCGACGGTCGTGGTCGCGCGGATCATCGAGGACCGACTGGAGTACCTCGTGCTGTCCGACTCGACGCTGCTGATCGAGGGCGAGGACGACCTGACGGTGATCACCGACGACCGCACGGATGTGATCGGTGGGCCGTTGCGCCGGGCCCGGGACGCGCACCCGGTGGGCACGCCCGCCTACTTGACGGCCCATCAGACGTATCTGGACACCCTTCGGGCGGCCCGTAACGTACCCGGTGGCTACTGGGTCGCGGCGGCGGATCCCGCAGCCGCGAGCGAGGCGCTGACGGGCACGCTGAGACTCTCCGACGTCCAGGCGCTCGCGGCGCTCACCGACGGCGCCAGTCGGCTCGTGGACCGCTTCGGCTTGAGCGACTGGGACGGACTGATGACCGTGCTGCGGCACTTCGGACCCGCGGAACTGCTCGCGCGGGTGCGCGCCGCGGAGGCCTCCGACGCGGACGGCGCCCGCTGGCCGCGCGGGAAGACCTGCGACGACGCGACGGCGGTGTGGGCACTGATCTAGCCGGTGCCGTGACCGAAGACCTCACCGGTTCTCGGCACCGCCGGCAGCGGGCGGCGCGACGCGCCGACCGACTGCCGAGGCATCGCTACTTCGGGAGCACGCTCTCGATCGCGGCGATCAGGTTCGGGTCGTGCGGATCGGTCTTCGGACGGAACCGGCCGACGATGGCGCCCTCCGCGGAGAGCAGGAACTTCTCGAAGTTCCACTGCACGTCACCCGCGGCGCCCTCGGCGTCGGAGGCCGCGGCGAGCACGTCGTACAGCGGGTGCCGGTCCTGGCCGTTGACGTCGATCTTCTCGGTGAGCGGGAACGTTACGCCGTAGGTCGTCGAGCAGAACTCCTGGATCTCCTCGGCGCTGCCCGGTTCCTGCCCCATGAACTGGTTGCACGGGACGCCCACGACGGTGAAGCCGCGCGCGCCCAGTTCCTTCTGCAGTTCCTCGAGGCCGGTGTACTGGGGGGTCAGACCACACTTGGACGCGACGTTGACGACGAGGGCGACCTTGCCCTCGGTGACGCCGCCCAGGGTCGTGGTCTCCCCCTCCAGCGTGGCGATGGGGGTATCGAGGATGCCCATGATCATTGTCCTTCCTGCCGATTGCCCCGCCGTGGGGCGAGTGCGGACTCGACGCTATCGAGCACAGCCGAAGGCTGCCCGACTCGGTCAGGCCGAACCACCCTGCCGGGTTGCGTACACGTTCGCCAGGCCGGTCCGCCAGTCCACCGTGCACGGACCGGTCAGGGCCGCGCGCCGGGTGGTGTCCTGGATCTGTCCACGCAGCGTGCCGGGCTGCGTACGGACCACCACCGTCGCGGACGTACCGGTGAGCTCGCCCATGTGGGCCGCCCACTCCTGTACGGCGACCGGTTCGTCCCCACCCCAGTTGACCACGGTCGCCGGCGTGGACGCGGCGTCGAGCAGGGCCGCGGTCTGACCGTTGATGTCGTCCTGGTGGATCGGGCTGTACATGCACGGGTCCCACCGCGTGACCACGGGCTCGCCCGCCGCGACGGCGTCGAGGTGCATCGTGGGCAGGCCGCCGCCCGGGCCGTACGACGCGTTCATCCGCGCGATCACCACGGGAAGGTCGAACGCGCGGGCGCAGTAGCGCGACACCGCCTCCTCGGCGGTCTTGGACACCGAGTACGTCGGCGCGTGGCTCACGTTGGAGTCGCCGAGCGGGTCGCTCTCGCGAAAGACGTGCATCGGGTCCTCGTGCGGCTTGAACACCGACGCGGTGGACATCACCAGGGCGGCCTTGGCCCGCCGGCAGTGCTGAAGCAGCAGCCCGGTCCCCTCGGCGTTGACGCGCAGCGCCTCGTCGTAGTCCAGCCCCGGACCCTGGAACGTGGCCAGGTGCAGGACGTACGTGAAGTCCTCGGGCAGGTCGTCGAAATCACCCGAGCCCAGGTCCACCGCGCGCGTGGTCACCCCGAGGGCGTCGACGCGCCCCCGATCCTCGGCGTTCGAGAACCGGGCGATGCCCCACACCTCGTTGTCGCGGGACAGGAACTCGGTCAGCGGGTAGGCGATCTGGCCCGCGGGACCGGTGATCAGAATCTTCTCGCCCGACAGCATGCGGCTCCTCGGAGAACTCGACGAATGAACTCGAAGCTCGACAGCGCTCGATGTTCGACGGCGTTCGACGTTCGACGGCGTTCGACGATGTTCGTCGGTACGTCTGACGTACCGTCATATCCGAGACCGGGCAGGGAGACCAGCGAAGCCGCACGTGTCGCAGGACACCCGACGGCGCCCTCCGCATGGGGGTGACGGAGGGCGCCGGGTATCGAGGAACGGTCTGCGCACGCGGGACCGGACACAGATCCGGGCGCCGCGTTCGAACGCTCAGACCTCGATCTCCTCCTCGATACGTTTGAGGCTGTGCCGCGCCATGGCGAGGTTGGCTCGGTCCTTGAGCAGCACGAGGTACAGGAACAGGCCCTTGCCGGCCCGACCGGTCAGCGGTCGGATCACGTGGTATTGCCTGCCGAGCGTGATCAGGATGTCCTCGATCTGGTCACCGAGTTGCAGCATCTCCATCGTGCGCATCTTCGCGCGCATCACGTCGGTGTTTCCTGCGGCGGCCACGTTGAGGTCGAGTTCGTTGCCGGTGCCGAGAACTCCGAGTGCCATTCCGCTCGTGTAGTCGACGAGGGCGACACCGATAGCCCCCTCGATCGTCATTGCTTCCTTGAGGGCCGTTTCCATATTGGCCATGAATTCCTCCGGCGCGATCGGCGGTGCGGTATTGTGCTGAATTCCGTCGGAGCCGCTCTCGGCAACCGGGACAGTGGTCGACGAGGACGCGGGAATCGCGATCGACGTCGGCACAGACATCGGATCCGGATCGGGATCGGGGGCAAGGGCGGGGCCGGGGTCGAGTCCGGCTTCGATCGGCGCTTCGACCGGGGTCCCCGCGCCGAAACCGGCGTCGATTCCCGGGTCTGCAACGACATCGGCGTCGGCAACGGCGTCGGCAACGACATCGACCGGCGGGCTCTCCGGCATGCTCGGCGGGTCGCCCGGCCGGCGCCGGGACGGCCTCGATCGGCGCGGTGGTCGGCTCATCTCCGCCCTTCCTCGCCTGCCCGAATTCGGGGTTCCCGTCGCCGCGGTCGTCGGCGCGGTCCCTGTCGCGCGCACTCCGGAAAGCGTCGCGTCCCCCGCACCGAAACAGGGGATTGCTGCCACTCCCCAAGCACCGGTACTCGCTGCCCCCGTCGAATGCACGCCCCCGCCCTTCAATCCACACCCACGTTTCCCCGTCCGCCCTCCACGCTTTCCTGGCGCACGCCACGCTTTCCCGCGCCGCACGTTCGCCCGCCAAGCTTTCGGACGTCGATCCCCCGCGCGCCGATTCCCATTTCTCCCGGCACCGGTGCTCACTGGACGGCAGCGTAGAAGTGCCGCGGAGCACCCCGCAGGGATATTCGCCTTAATATTCGAAAACCCGATGTCCGACGGATCGGCGGGCTAGAATCCGCCGCCGCCCGCGAACGGGCCTGCTCCGGGTATGGCCGGCGGATGTGACGCACGAGTAACGTCGGTGGCAGGTCCCCATCCGGCCTTCCTGCCCGCCGGGACACGATGCCCGAGCAGTTCGAGGAGACGACCATGTCCGGCACCGAAGCACCTCAGTCCCAGGGCCCGAAGCCCGAGTCGCGGACCAAGCCGCAGCCCGTGTCGCCGTCGGATCTGAGCTTCGCGCTGCCCGCCACGTTCGAGACCGTCGCGCAGGAGCGCCGGCACCGCAAGGAGCGGCTGACCGCTGCCCTGCGCCTGTTCGGTCGGTTCGGATTCGAGGAGGGCGTCGCGGGCCACATCACCGCGCGCGACCCGGAGCTCACCGACCACTTCTGGGTGAACCCCTTCGGGATGTCCTTCAAGCACATCACCGTGGACGACCTGATCCTGGTCAACCACGAGGGCCAGGTCGTCGAGGGTCGGTTCCACGTCAACCAGGCCGCGTTCGCGATCCACTCGCAGATCCACGCGGCGCGCCCCGACGTGGTCGCGGCGGCGCACAGCCACTCCACCCACGGGCGCGCGATGGCCGCGCTCGGCGTCAAGCTCGAACCGATCACGCAGGACGTGTGTCCGTTCTACGAGGACCACGAGGTCTTCGACGACTACGCGGGGGTGGTGCTCGACGCCGACGAGGGACGGCGGATTGCCAAGACCCTCGGTGCCCACAAGGCGCTCATCCTGCGCAACCACGGCCTGCTGACGGTCGGCCAGTCGGTCGACGCGGCGGCGTGGTGGTTCATCACGATGGAGCGGTCGTGCCAGGTGCAGTTGCTCGCGAAGGCGGCCGGCGAGGTCAGGCACATCTCGCCGGAGAACGCGAGGCTGACCCGCGACCAGCTCGGCAACGACACCGTCGCGTGGATCAACTACAAGCCGCTCTACGACGTGATCACCCGCTCCGAGCCGGATCTGTTCGGTGTGGACGGCCCGATGGACGCTTCCCAGGGCGCTTCCGAGTGACCCGCCCCGCTCACATGTGACCGAATCACCCCACTTTCCGAACGAGCCAACCCGCTTTCCGGACGAATCTCGCCGCCTGCTCGATCCTGTGTCCGCCGAGCGGGGGCAATCTCGGCGATATCCGACCGCACCGGGAATCAACCCGCCCGGTTGCGGAAAGTAGGAAGGCATGTACGAACGGAGCCTTCCTCGGCAGCTCGGCCGGTCCGCGCGCCCGATCGTGGCTCGACTGTGGCTGCCCGCGACCGACGGCGTCGGCGATACGTCCGTGGTCGCCCGCCGGATCGCCCAGTTCGCGGTCGACGCCGTCGCATCCATGTGCCTGGCCGGTGCGGCGATGCTCCTGTTCGTGTTGTTGCCCACGCACGCCGACGGCTCGATCCGCAGCGGTCCGCTGTCCACGACCATCACGGCGGGCGTGGGGTGTGTCGCGCTCGCGATCCTGCTTTGGTACTGGGTTCTGCGGCCCGCCGGGCACGACGGGCGCACGTGGGGCATGCAGGTGCTCGGCATCCGCGTGGTCGACCTCTCCGGCGGCCGGGCATCGCGGCGTCAACTGGGTGTTCGCTGGCTTTTGTTGTTCGTCGACGCGCTCGCGCTCGGCGCCATCGGTCTGATCGCGATACTCACGAGCGAACGCCGGCAACGGCTCGGCGACCGGCTGGCCGGCACGTTGGTGGTGCGCGGCCGAGGCCCGGGTCTGGTCTGAGCGCACGCCCGGGCGCCGACGAGGTTCGGCCGAGGTCGTGAGGCGAGCGAGGCGTGCGTGGGCGCACCGTGCGATTTCGCCCGGCAATTGCCACCTTGTCGACAGGTCCATCCGACCACTAGTGTCGGCTCGCCGTGGTGCTCGGGAAGCCGGTTCGATGCCGGCGCGGCCCTCGCCACTGTGATCGGGGAGTTCTCCTCCACTCCTGCGGAAACGTTGAATCGTCGTCCGCAGGCAAGCCACTGGTACCGCTTTGTCTGCGGCACCGGGAAGGCGGAGGCGTGAACGTACGACCCGTCAGCCAGGAGACCGGCCACGGCGATCGTCCGTCCACGAGGTGTTGGAGAGGGACCCTTCCTCATGCATATCGCCGAGGGCTATCTGCCCTGGGAACACGCCGCCGCCTGGGGCGTCGCGTCTGCCCCGTTCGTCATATACGGGGCCCGCGCGCTCACCCGCGAAGTCCGCGAACACCCGGAGAACACCCTTCTGCTCGGAGCGTCCGGGGCGTTTTCGTTCGTCTTGTCCGCACTCAAGATCCCGTCCGTCACCGGTAGTTGCTCGCATCCCACCGGCACCGGGCTCGGCGCCATCCTGTTCCGACCGCCGATCATGGCCGTGCTCGGCACGATCACGCTGTTGTTCCAGGCCCTGTTGCTCGCGCACGGCGGGCTCACCACGCTCGGCGCCAACGCGTTCTCCATGGCCATCGTGGGCCCGTGGGCCGGCTACGGCGCGTATCGACTCACCCGCAGACTGCTCGACGGACGCGGCGGCACGATGCCGCTGGACGTGGCCGTGTTCGCGGGGGCGTTCGTCGCGGACCTGAGCACCTACTGCGTCACCAGCGTGCAACTCGCGCTGGCCTTCCCCGACCCGGACAGCGGTTTCCTGGGCGCACTCGCCAAGTTCGGCGGCATCTTCTCGCTCACCCAGATCCCGCTGGCGATCAGCGAGGGGCTGCTGACGGTACTCGTGGTGCGGTTGCTGCGACAGTCCAGTCGCGGCGACCTGATCCGGCTCGGCGTTCTCGGCGCCGGCACCACCACCACCAAGGACGGCGGCGTGCGCGAGGAGGTGAAGGGCAAGTGAAGCGCAGTACGAAGATCAACCTCTTGCTCGTGCTGGTCGTGGTCCTGCTCGCGGTGCTGCCCGTCGTGTTCGGGATGGGCGATCACAAGGACGAGCCGTTCGCCGGCGCGGACACCCAGGCGGAGACCGCAATCACCGAGAACGATCCGGACTACAAGCCGTGGTTCAGCCCGTTGTACGAACCGCCGTCCGGCGAGATCGAGTCGGGGCTGTTCGCCTTGCAGGCCGCGCTCGGGGCCGGTGTGGTCGGTTACATGTTCGGCGTCAAGCGCACCCGCAGGCGACTGGCACCGGAGGCCGCGGACAGCCCCGACGAGACCGAGGGGTCGGGCCCGAACGGGTCGAGGGCATCGGTTTCGAACGGCACTGACGCATCCGTTCCCCCCGGGCCCGATCCATCGGGTTCGAACGGGCCCGACAGCTCGGTTTCGGTCGTGGGTCGCTGACCCCGTGTTGCCGATCGACGCGGCGGCGCACGCCAGTTCGTGGCGGCGCCGCCATCCGGCCGACAAGGCCGTGCTCTCTTTCGGACTGCTCGGGTGCGCGGTGGCACTGCCACCGTGGCCCGGCGCGGTCGTGGTCGCGGTCACCGTCCTGGTGATCGCCCTCGGGCCGGCGCGCGTACCGGGCCGGCGGCTGTGGCGCGCGGCCCGCGCACCGTTGGGCTTCGCCGTGACCGGTGCGGTCGCACTGCTGGTGTCCGTCGGCGGCGCCGGCGTGCACTGGGCCGACGAAGGCCCGCGCCATGCGGGCGAGTTGCTGGCCCGCACGAGCGCGGCCGGCCTGGCCATGCTGCTGTTCGCGTTCACCACGCCACTGTCGGACGTGCTGCCCAGGCTGACCCGGGTGGGCATTCCGGCGGCCGTCGTGGACGTCGCGGCGGTGATGTATCGGATGCTGTTCGTGCTCTACGACACGACGGTCCGGATCAACGCGGCCCAGGCCGGTCGGCTCGGGCATCGGACCAGGCGGGCGCGCTGGCGCTCGGTGGCCGGGCTCGGGTCGGCGGTGTTCGTACAGGCGTTCGCGCGGGCGCAGCGGTTGGAGGCGGGGCTCGCGGGCCGCGGTTACGACGGGCGGCTGCGCGTACTCGTGGACGACGTACGCATCTCGCGGGCGTTCGTGCTGGGTTCCCTGTCCGTCGTGGCGGCGGTCGTCGCCGCCACCCTTCTCTTGGTGTCGGTGTTGCCGTGATTCCGTTGCAGGTACGAGAGGTCGGCTACGCGTACGAGGACGGGCCGGTGGTGTTGAGCGGCCTGACCCTGGCGATCCCCGCCGGGCGGGCGTTGGCGCTGCTCGGGCCGAACGGGAGCGGAAAGACCACCCTGTTGCGGCTGCTGACCGGTGGCCTGGTCCCCGACTCGGGGACGGTCGAGCTGGCGGGCGTGCCGATCCGCCACGACCGCAAGGGACTTACCGCGTTGCGGCGGGCGGTACAGCTGGTCGTGCAGGATCCCGACGACCAACTGTTCTCGGCGTCGGTGGTGCAGGACGTGTCCTTCGGACCGCTCAATCTCGGGCTCCCGCCGGACGAGGTGCGCGCTCGGGTGGCGACGGCGTTGGCTGCGCTGGGCATCACGGATCTGGCCGAACGCCCGGTGCACCTGTTGTCGTTCGGGCAACGCAAGCGGGTCGCGATCGCGGGGGCGATCGCGATGCGGCCGGAGGTCCTGGTCCTGGACGAGCCGACGGCGGGCCTCGACCCGGCCGGCCAGGAGGCGTTGTTGGTCACCCTCGCCGAACTGCGCGCGGCGGGGACGACCGTGGTGATGGCCACCCACGACGTGGACTTGGCCTTGCGGTGGGCGGACGACGCGGCGGTCCTGGCGGGCGGGCGGCTGCACACGGGGGCCGCCGCCTCGGTGCTCTCGGACACGGCGTTGTTGGCGGCGGCGAGTCTGCGGCCGACGTGGGGCCACGCGGCCGCGGCGGTGTTGCGCTCACACGGGCTGTCGACGGCGGATTCCGCGCTGCCGCGGACGCCGGAGGAGCTGGCGTCGTTCGCCGCGCCGGAACGGTTGGGGGAGTTCTCGGACCGGGAGAAACCGACCGATCTACGGGCATAGCCGTTATCGTCGCCGAACGAACGATGCGGCGGGCACGGCGCCCCGGTGGGACCCCGAGCGGGATCCGGTGCGCCTCGGCAACCCCGCCGCCGCCGTAAACGCTCCCCACCACCTCGATCGGCGCCGAGCGGCCGAGCGATCGGGCAGCAGTCGAGCAATCGAGCAGTCGGGACGAAACACAAGCGGAAGCGGCATTCCGATTATCGAGTGACAAAGGGGCTTCTGAGAATATCGGCGCGTCATTAAAGTGGCGAAGGATCGAGCGGCGGACGAGGTCTTTCGTCCCGTTTCCCCTTTCGTCCACGGAGGCGCGAGTGTCGTTGTCCGATGAGGATCTGTGTGACATCGCGGCGGGCGTGCTGCGGTCCGTTCGCTACCTGACGCTGGGCACGGCATCGCGCGACGGCGCGTCGTGGATGACGCCACTCGCGCACGCGTGGGATCACCAGGACGCGTTCTACTGGATGTCGGCGATCGACTCCCGGCACTCGCGCAACATCGAGGAGAACCCCACCGTGTCGGTGTTGGTCTACGACCTCGGCGCGGTCGGCGCGGACCAGGCCCTGTTCGGCAGCGGAACGGCGCGGATGCTCGACGGTGAGGAAACGGCGCACGGTTGCGCGACGTACTACGAGCGGCGTTATCCCGATCCGGCCGTGCGGGCGCAGCGCTCGCGCCCGCCGGGCGACTTTCGCGGCACGTCACCCAATCGGCTCTATCGCGCCGACATCGACGCGTATTCGCTCCTGCACCCGGACGGCCATCCCGTGCACGCGGGCCTGGTCAGCCACCGGGTTCCGGTGCCCTTCAGCACCGCGC
The DNA here is from genome assembly GCF_009865215.1 of Streptomyces sp. SID3343. Taxonomy (GTDB): domain Bacteria; phylum Actinomycetota; class Actinomycetes; order Streptomycetales; family Streptomycetaceae; genus Embleya. The sequence goes on from NZ_WWJX01000948.1 coordinate 28,230, forward strand.
GGTTGCGCCCCGCGGAGTGAGCCGCGCGCTGCGGCGCCCGGTGTGGTGGCTTGTATCGTGACATCGGGTCGTACGTACCGACGTCACGACGGCGGGCGGGTACGACCAGGAGTCACGAATATGCGCACACTCGACAGCCCGGAAGTCGTGGTCGGGCTCGATCTCGGCGGCACCACCTTCAAGTCCGCATTCGTCGAACGCGATGGCACCCACGCATTCGTCGGTCGGCACCGGCCCGAGCGCGCGGCGGGGCCGGAGGGGGTCGTGGCCGGCATCCTCGACCACGCGGCGGCGTCGGTGGCCGAGGCGACCCGCCGTGGCGCGGTGGTGCGCGCGGTCGGCGTCGCCTCGTGTGGCGTGGTGGACGAGGCCGCCGGGGTGGCCGTGTTCTCGGCGGCCTTCGGGTGGCACGACGTACCGCTGCGCGAGCGGCTCGCCGAACGGCTCGGGCTGCCGGTGGCGCTGGGACACGACGTGCGGGCGGGCGGTGTCGCGGAGGCGCGGTTGGGCGCGGGCGTCGGGCACGACGTGTTCCTGTTCGTCCCGATCGGTACCGGTGTGGGGGCGGCCGTGATGATCGGGGGCCGTCCGTTCGTCGGAGCGCACTGGCGAGCGGGCGAGATGGGGCACCTGGTGTTGCGTCCGGGCGGCCGGTCGTGCGGGTGCGGGCAGCGCGGGTGCGTCAGCACGGTGGCCGGCGGCCCCGCCGTGGCGCGGCGATACGGCGAGCTCACCGACGACCGCACGCACGGCGTCGACGCCGCGGGCGTCGCCCGCCTCGCGGCCGCCGGCGAGCCGATCGCGGGCCGGGTATGGGCCGAGATGGTGGCCGCGCTCGCGGACGCCTTGGCCGCGTCGGTGTCGATGCTCGATCCGTCCGCCGTGGTCCTCGGTGGCGGGATCGGGCGCGCGGGCGCGTCGCTGTCGCGCCCGTTGCGGGAGGAACTCGAACGGCGGCTGACGTTCCAGGTGATGCCGCGATTGCTGCCGGCGCGCTTCGCGGACGAGTCGGGTTCGCTGGGCGCGGGGTTGCTCGCGTGGGACCTGTTGGCCGGGTCGCCCGGGCCCGCCCCCTCCCCCGCTTGACCGACTCCCCTGCTCAGGCGGTCAGTCGACCGTGTGCCGCGACGCGAAAGGCGTTCGCGGCGATCGTCAGGCCCGGGTTGACCGCGGCCGAGGACGGGAAGACCGCGCTGTCCGCGATCCACAGGTTCGCCACGTCGTGCGCCTTGCCGAAGGGGTCCACGACGCTCGTGGCCGGGTCCTCGCCCATGACCGCCGTACCGCACTGGTGGGAGTTGACCGCCACCCCCATCCGCCGGGTGAACACGAGCGGGTAGCCGGCACCGCGCATCGCGTCGGTGGCGCGCCGGACGAGTTCGCGGTGCGGCGCGAGATTGTTGGGCGACCAGTGCACGACGACGCGTTGCGCGGTGTCGAGGGTCACCCGGTTCGCCGTGGTGGGCAGGTCTTCGCTGGTCAGGTACAGGTCGACGCTGTGCTTGGCCACGAGCGCGAGCATCGGCCGGGGAATCGCGCGGCCGAGCACGCGGGCCATCGGCGCCTGGAGCTTGCCGAGTGTTTGCACGTTGCCCAGCGGGCCGTAGGCGCCGCCGGAGTCGGCGTACCAGTCGTTGAGCCCCAGCGTCTTTTGGAAGACGGTGTCGTTGCGGCGCCTGGGGTCCACCGCCACCGCGAACGTGCTGTTGTGCACCATGTAGTGGGCCCCGACGCGGCCGGAGCCGTCGGCGAGGCCCTTCCCCGGCGCGGGGCCCGAACGCAGCAGGAGGGCGGCCGTGTTGACCGCGCCCGCGGCGAGTACGAAGCGGTGCGCGACCACGCGCAGCGGCCGGCCGTCGCGGGTGCCGAGCGCCTCGGTGATCCGGGTGCCACTCGCGTCGGTCCGCAGGCGGGTGACGGTGGTACGCGTGAGCAGTTCGACGTTGCCGCTCGCGAGCGCCGGGCGAATCGCGCACACGTCGGCGTCGCTCTTGGCGTCGACCAGGCACGGGAAGCCGTCGCACGTCGCGCAGCGCACGCACGCGCCACCGGGGCGCAGGTCGATGCCGATCGGCATGTCGAACGGTGTCAGGCCCTGGGTGCGCAGCGCGTCGGCAAGGTGTGCGATGGCGGGTTCGTGCGCGACGCCCGGGAAGGGGTAGTCGCTCGAACGCCACGGATCGGTGGGGTCCTGGCCTCGGGTGCCGTGCACGCGGTACAGGCGTTCGGCGCTCCCGTAGTGCGGTTCGAGGTCGCGGTAGGTGATCGGCCAGGCCGATGACTCGCCCTCGTGGAGTTGGCCGGCCTCGAAGTCGCTTTCGCGAAAACGCGGCAACGTGGCCCCGTACACCTTGGTGTTGCCGCCGACGTAATAGTGCACGCCGGGCCGAAAGGGGCGGTGTTCGCTGTCGTACCACTGTTCGCCGTTGCGGTAGCGGCCTTGCGTGAACACCGCGTCAGGCGACCAGTTCTCGTATTCGCGCGGCAGGAAATCACCGCGCTCGATCACCACGACGCGAGCGCCGCTCTCGCGCAGCGCGTAGGCCAGGGTCGCCCCGCCCATGCCGGATCCGATGATCGCGATGTCGCAGCGCACGAGGTCGCGGTCGGGGCGCAGCACCCCGGGCAGGGGTGCGGGAGCGGTGAGCGACACGTGAACGGGTTCCTTCCGTCGTGGAACGCCGGCTGGCAGTCGGGTGGGCGGGAGTGGGCGTGTGTGCCTGAGTCAGCACCGGACGGGCAGGGCCGAGGCGACGTGGCGGGCGACGATCTCGTGCGCGAAGGCCATGATCGTGCCCTGCGGGCTCACCCCGGTCGCACCGGGAAGCACGGCGGCGTCGCAGATGTGGAGGTTGCGAAAGCCGTACGGTCGGCCGTACCCGTCGCACATGCCGCCGCGGTCGGGGTCGCCCATCGGACACGAGGCCATCGCGTGCACGGACACCAGGTCCCATCGACGCGGGTCGGCTCGGGCCGTGAACGCGTCCACGTGTGCGGCACGGCGCAGTATCCGTCGCTCGGGGGCGTACACCTCCACCGCGCCCGCGGCGAACAGCACGCGCGCGGCCCGCTCGACCGCGAAGCGCAGCAGCTCGCGGTCGCTCGCGCGGATGCGGTGGCTCAGCAGTCGGCCTCCGCCGGGCAGCGCGCGCACCCGCACGGGCCCCGACATGCGTACCTGTGCGGTGTACGCGCCGACGTGGTCGATGTCGGCGAGCATGCCGTCGACGACGTGGGGCGGGTGGCCGGCGAGGCCGGCGGCCAGGGTGCCGGGGGTGAGGTTGGTGGGCATGACCAGGATGCCCAGGTCGGCGAACTCGCGCAGTTGCGTGGTGAAGATGGTCGCGTCGCGTGCCCGGACGGGTTCGGGAAAGCGCGCGTGCAGGCGGACGTTGACGTGGAACGCGACGCGCCGGCCGGCCGTGCGTTCGTGGATGCCGCTGCGTTGCAAAAGCACGGGCGTGCCCAGCGCGCCGGCGGCGAGGAAGACCATCTCGGGCCGGTAGCTGAGGGCTTCGCCGTCGGGGCCGACGGCGCGCACCTCGGTGACGACGCCGGCGTGGTGCGCGAGGCGGACGACGCGGGTGTCGGGGTGGATTCGGGCGCCGCCGCGCCGGGCGTCGGGCAGGTAGGTCAGCGCCATGCTCTGCTTCGCTCCGGTGGGGCATCCGGTGGCGCAGCGGTTGCTGTGTCGGCATCCGCGAATCGCGCGCCGGGCGCCGTTCGTGCGCCATCCCAGGGCGTCGGCTCCCATCGCGAGCAGGCGCGAGTCCTGGTTGGCGTGGGCGCGTTCGAGCTGGGTGTGCACCGACAGGCGGCGGGTGATCTCGCGTGCGTGCGGCGCGAGGTGTTCGGCTCCGTAGCCGTCGATGCCGAACTCCCGTGCCCACCGGGCGAGCAGGTCGGCCGGTGGATGCCACAGCAGGCCGCCGTTGACGACGGTGGTGCCGCCGACGCAGCGGCCCTCGCCGAAGGCGATCGTGGGGCGGCCGTGGATGGGGGACAGACCGGCGTCGCGGTACAGCCGGCGCATGTTCTCGGCCGGGGAGCGTGCGGCGAGGTCGGCGTCGGACACCTCGGGGCCCTCTTCCAGCACGAGCGGTTCGTCGCCGGCGAGCGCGAGCGCACGCGCGGCCACCGCGCCGCCGGCGCCCGAACCGATCACCAGGGACGCGCAGTCGATCACCGTGCGGCGTCGATCCATGTCCGCTCCCGGGGATCGGGGTGGTTCGGGGCCGCGAGAGCGTGACCTCGCGCGGGTGTCGGCGATCCGTCCAGACCGCCGTAGCAGGCCAGCGTGCCGCTCGCGCGAACGACCGTGCCCACGAGCGGCACCCGTTCGAGACGGTCTGCTCCGATCAGCAGGACGCTGGGCGCCGCGCCGGCGAGGCGGTGACCGGTCACCAGCCGAAAGCACACCGGGACCGCGCGCAGCGCGAGCGTGAACGCGCCGCGATAGGGCTGCGCGAGCGCGGCGACGGTGCCGACGACGTGCACGCGCGCGGCTTCGGC
>NZ_WWJX01000949.1 GCF_009865215.1 Streptomyces sp. SID3343
GCGACTTCGCCGACCCCCACGTATCCGACGCGCGGGATGTAGACGTGTACGCGGTGGCCGATCCGGGGTCGACGCAGTCCCTGGGAGAACCAGGTGCCGCCGCCGGCGCTGACGAAGCCGAGTCGGCGTCCGTCGTCCCACGAGCGGGTGCCGTCCTCGCCCAGCGCGGAGTACCAGTCCTCGCCGCTCCACGGCTCACGGGTGGCGGTCGTGCGCGCTCGGGGAGCGGACTCCATCTCGGTGTCGTCGCGCAGCATCGTCCGGGCGAGGTAGCGGGAGCCGCGGTCCTCGTAGTACTCGAACGCCGCCGCGTTGATCGGCACGCCCAGATCACCCAGATAGGTCAGGATCCGTTCGGTGGCGTCGTCCAGGCGGGCCGCGACCACCGTGAGGCGGTGGGTGGTGTTCAACTCCTGCGGGGCCCCGATGCCGAACCGGCGCTCGAAGGCCGCCTCGAAGGTCTCCACACCGTCGGAGTACTCCGCGAAGATTCGCAGGATTTCGGCGTGCGACACGGTCGAGACCCACGACGCGTAGTCCAAGACCTGTGCGACGACCTCACGGGCGCCCCGATCTCGCTTCAACTCGATCACGTGGACGGCGCCCTCGCCGTCTACCGCGAGCAGATCCACCACACCGCCGTGCGTGGTGCGCACCTGACGGCCGATCACCAACAACCGCTCCCCGAGAACGTCCGGGTCCGCCTCGATCACCGTTTCCAGGTCCTGCTCCAACGGCATCATCGCCGGCCGCAACCGCCGGGGCCCGTCCTCGTCCATCCGCCATACCGCCACACCAGTCGGCATACCCCTCCAACCGCTCGGCGACTTCGTACCCGAGAGCAACTACGGCTTGACGCGGGTTGTTCCGCATAGCGGGCTCGATTCCGCCGTCGTCGCCGGTGGCGGCAGTGTGCCGGAGGACGAGCGTCGAGTCGGTTCGGGACGGTTGGCATGTGCGGGTTTGGTGTGGACCGGAGTTCGTGCAGGCTCTGGGACGGATCGCACCACCACCCGGTGCTGGAAATCAGGGCCTGGAGCGGCACATCGTGCGGACGTGGCGGCACATGCAGGAGCGGCCGGGGTACTGTTTTTTCCGCGTGTTGTCCAGGCAAGAGCCAGACGCGCTCGCTAGCGTCCTGTGGATGGATGATGGGGCTGTGGCACAGACCGATGCGGTGGATCCGGATGATCTTGACCTCCTCGAACGCGAGTTTCGGTTGGGAACGGTCTCGCGAGCCAACTTCCTGACCGCCGGGCTGATGAATCGCAACTGGCGGGTCGAGACCACCCACGGGAAGGTGTTTGCACTCAAGCTCCTGCGTGACGTGTCGTCGGAAACGGCGAGGCGTAGTGCCGCCGTACAGACCGCGTTGGCTGCTGCCGGATTGCCGGTGTGTACACCCGTGACCACACGCGCCGGTGAACCCGCATTGGAGATCGGGCTCCGTACCTACCTCGTATCGCCATGGGTCGAGGGAGCCCATGTCGAAGGGACCGATCTGTTGCTCGCAGAGGTCGCGGACCTGGGAGGGCTCGTCGGTACGATCCACGAGGCCCTCAATGACCCTGCGCGTGTTCCCCTGCCCCCGGCGGACGCCCGACCGATCGCGCGGGTGACCGAGCCCGAAGCGGCCGTCGAGAAGGCCGAACGTCTCCTTGCCAGGATCGCCGAAACTTCCGAACCGACGGCCTTCGACGCATGCGCCGTCCATCTGTTGGAGGAACGCAAGCTCCTCCTCGACAAGCACCGGTCCGGGCGCCCCGCCGACGGCGAGGTGCCCGGACCGTACGGGTGGACGCACGGCGATCTGCAATATCGGAATCTGCTCCGTGCCGACGGCGGGATCACCGCAGTCCTGGACTGGGATCGCGTCGCGGTCAAGCCGTTCGCCGAGGAGGTCGCGCGGACCGCGCAGGTCCAGTTCGGTGGCGAACACGGCCGACTCGACCTGGATCGTGTGGCGGCCTTCGTGACCGGATACCGCGCGATCGTGCCGCTCTCCCGGGACGAACTCGCTGACGCAGTAGACCGGTTGTGGTGGAAGCGCATGACGGACTACTGGATCGCGGAGTTCCACTACTACCGCGACGACCACGGCCCCGACTCGTTGATGCTGCCCAGTGAGCAGCTCCTGGCGTGGTGGACCGACCATCGCGACGACGTCGCACAGGCGTTCGCGGCAGGCGCCTGACCGAGAAGCCCGCGCCCCGCACTGGGAGGACCGTCAGAAGGTGATCATTGTTCGGACCCCTCGTCGAGTGGCGGCATCGTCGAAGGCGGCGTTGACCTCGTCCAGCGGCCGGTGCGTGGTCGCGAGCGTGTCGGCGTGCAGCAGGCCGATGGTGGCCATCCGCACGTAGGTGGGGATGTCGTGCAGCGAGCGGACCTCGCCCATCACTGATCCCGCGATGGCGCGCCCTCGCCGCAGCAGTGCGGACGGCACACGAATGCTGCTGTCCGGCGGCATCATGCCCACGATGACGGCCCGACCACCGGGGGCCAGACACGCGAACGCGGCTTCGGCCAAGGCCGGTTCGCCGACGGCTTCGACCGCGATGTCAACCCCGTGGCCGTCGCTGGCCGCGAGTACGGCTTCCACGAGGTCACGTTCTGTGGGGTCGATCGTGTGGGTCGCGCCCACCGAGGTGGCGGCGGTCCTCCGGTGTGGTTCGGGATCCGCGGCGATGACGCGCGTGGCTCCGGCGATCCGTGCGGCCTGCACCGCACCCAGGCCCACGCCTCCGCAGCCGATGACCAGGGCACTCTGGCCCGGTCGCAGGGCGGCGGTATTGAAGACGGTCGCCGCGCCGGTGGTCAGGCAACACCCGAGAAGGGCTGCGGCGTCGAAGCTCAGTTCGGCGGGAATGGGGATGACGCCGGCCGCGTCGACGAGCATGAGTTCCGCGAGGGCGGACACCCCCAGGTACTGGCGAAACGGCTCTCGGTCCAGGAACAGCCGGGACCGTTGACGTTGTTTGGCGGTGGTGTCGGTGCAGTACACCATGCGCCCGGCAAGGCATGGTCCGCAGCGTCCGCACGGCATCTGATCGCAGACCAGGACCCGGTCGCCGATCCGGAACGGCGCCCCCGTTCCGACTTGTTCGACCACTCCGCTGGCCTCGTGGCCCAGGATCGTGGGCGTGGGGTAGGGGAAGAGTCCGCGCGCGAAGTGCAGGTCGGTACCGCATACGCCGACGCTTGCCGTGCGGATCAGGACCTCGCCGTGATTGGGTTCGCGGAGTTGGACTTCACGTACGGTCATCGGTTTGCCGGGCTCGTGCAGGACGGCGGCGCGCATCGTGATGAGAGCCATCGGATTCCCTTTCGTGACACTCGTGTTCAGGAGGACCGGAGCGTGGTCGCGAGGACCGCCGCGACCTGTTCGATGTAGTCGGGGGCGGGCAGGTCGGGGATCTTCAGGACGACCGTCTGTCGTCGAAACCGCCGGTAGTTGGGGAAGTCCTGCGGTCGGGGGCTGGTCCATCGGCCGCGCATGTGCGGCCAGTGGCGTTCCACCAAAACGGCCTCAGACAGCAGGGGCGTGGTCAACCAGTCGGGGTAGAGCGCCCGGATCGGCAGGCGGGCCTGCTGGAGTCGGGTGTGCAGGGCGGCGGGGTCGTTCACGGGGGTGGTGAGGGTGAACGGGGTGCCGTACCAGCCGCGTACCGCGTCGGCGGGGATGGGGACGGGTGCGATGGGCAAGCCGGCGTTCTCGACGAGTCGGGTGAGGTGGGCGAGGTTGCGGTCGGAGTCGCGCATGCGGGCGGGCAGGGTGTTCAGTTGCTCGTGGGCGATCACTGCGGCGAGGGTGGGCATCCGGAACTTGTGGGATGCCGGGGCCTCGATCAGGGGGAGCAACTCCGGAGCGGTGAGTTCCTCGGCGAGTCGGCGGGGATGGTGTCCCAGGGTCATGGCCCGTTCGTAGACCAGGCGGTCGGACGTCGTCAGGATTCCACCTTCGCCCCCGGAGACGGCCTTGGTTTCCTGGAGGCTGAAGCAGCCCGCCGTGCCCCAGGAACCGACGGGGCGGCCTTGGTGCCTGGCGCCGTGGGCGTGCGAGCAGTCCTCGACGACCGGCACGGGGAAGCCCGTGAACCGGTGCATCGGGGCAGGGACGCCCCATGCGTGGGTGACCAGGACGGCTGAGCAGTGGGCTGTGTCGAGCCCGGCGGGGTCCAGGTTCGGCGAGTCCGGGTCGAGGTCGGCGAAGATCGGGAAGCTGCCGGCATGGAACGCTGCGGTGATTGCGGAGACCCAGGTCATCGGGGACATGACGACCCCTTGGTCGGGGGTGACGTCGACCGCGTGCAGCGCCGCGTGCAGCGAGGCTGTTCCGGAGTTGAACGACAGGGCGTGGGTGGTGTCGACCAGGGCGGCGAAGGCGTCTTCGAGGGCGGCGATCGCGGGGCCACGCCCTACGTCCGAGAGGCGGCCTTCGCGCAGGAGCTTCGTCGCAGCCGTGATCTCGGCGTCGCCGTACTTGGGCCGTCGGGGAAAGGGCAGTGTCACCGTGCGCGGGGTCATGTCGTGGCCGCAGGGCGAGAGGGCACCGGGTGTTTGATCGCGTCCTGGGGGGTTCGATGCAGATGGCGCCCGTCGGCGCCGGGCGGGAGTGCCCACGACAGCCAGAACACTTCAAGGTCCTGGTCACCGGTCACGGCGACGATGTCGTGGTCGACGCCCGTGGGGGTGTGGATGATGTCCCCGGGCTGGATCTGGTGGACGGCGTCGCCGACGTGGATGGTGCCGGTGCCGGCCGCGACGAACCAGAACTCGTCGAAGTCGTGGAAGTGCCGGTCGAATCGGCTGGTGCCGGTGGCGCGGATCCGAAATCGGCCGGCGGAGTGCGCGAGGCACCCCCGCGGTCGGTTCTCGGCGTTCAGGCGCGCTCCGGTGGCGGTGCGGATCAACGTCACGATGGGCTCTCCGGTGAGGTGTAGGCCGGCAGCGTGGTCGGGTTTTGGGTTGCGATCGCCGTCAGGTCGGCGGTCAAGGAGATGGCGGAGCGGCGCGCGGCGGCGTGGTCGTTGCGGGAGGTGTGGAACGCCCAGAGGGATGCGGCGATCCGGGCCCGGTGGATCGTCAGGGCCCAGCGTTCGTCGGTGTCGGCGCCGTGGGGGAAGTAGCCGGCCAGCAGCGCCTGGGTCATCAGTGGGTGCTCGCGCACGGTGAAGCCGGCGACGTCGGCCAGTGGGTCGCCGCCGCGTGCGCTTTCCAGGTCGATGAATCCGCTGACAGCGCCTGTCCGTTGATCGACGAAGATGTGCCGGGCCGCGCAGTCGCCCACCAGGAGCCGGGCTCCGCTGTCGACCAGGCGCCAGGCGTTGTCGAGGACGATGCGGCGCACCGCCGGAATGGGACCCGAAGGCGCTTTCAGGGCTTGGGTTGATGCGTGGAGCGCGGTGTGCAGGGTGCGATGGGGTCCGGTTCCGGTGGGAGCGAGCCTGCCGTAGCCGCGGACGTGGATGTCGTGGGCCCGCCGCAGGAGCGTGCCCGCTTCGGTAGCCGCGCGTCGCGCGGCGGGAGTTGGGGCGTTTCCGGTGGTGTCCTCAAGGTCGGTTGATCCGGTCAGCGGCGTTCCGGGGCAACGGGTCTCGACGCAGAAGCGGTCGTCGTGCCACACCACCTCCGGTGCCGGTATCCCCCGTTGGGCGAGCGCGGTGGCGGCCCAGTGGGCGGTGCCGTAGCGGGCGCCGTCGTGCAGGGCCGCCTTGACGATGAGATGGCGCCCGTCGAGGGTGCGCGCGGCGAACACGCGGTTGTCCGCTCCTCCTCGGCACGGGGTCAGGCCGGTGGGGTCGAGTTCGATGCCCGCCGCGGTGATCGCCTGGGCGATCTGAGTGATCGAGGGGGGCCTCACTGGGAGCGCCGCGTGACGGTCACGGGTGCGCCGGTGTGGGCGGATCGCAGCGCGGCGTCCAGCAGGGCGATGGCGTCGAGCCCGTCGGGCAGCGTCGGGCCGCCGTGGACAGCGTCGATCATTGCGCCGATGTGGGCGTCGTGAGTGCCCTGCGGCGCGGACAACCGCCCGTACGACGTCGGTTCGTTCCCGGCGGGGTCGCCGAACGTGGTGACGGTGTCGCCGCCGTCCCACCGCCAACCGGCACAGGCAGCGTCGACCCGCCAGTGGCCGTCGGCGGCGGTCCGGTGACCCGGTCCGCCGAAGCCGCCTCGAAAGGCGAAGACCGAATCGTCGGCAAACCGCACGATGACTGTGGCGACCGAGCAGGCCGGTCCCAGGAACGGCAGCGGGACCTCGGAGCCAAGCACGGTCGTGGGGGCGGCATGGACGAGCTGTCGGATCTGGTCGAAGGCGTGCACCGCGAGATCACCGAGCGCAGGGAAGGTCATTCGTGCGCGGAATCCGGCTCCCGGAAGGCGCACGAACATCTCCTCGCCGACGGAGTAGGGGCCCGGCCCGGCGGCGTGGACGATGTTACGGAACGCCAGGAATCTTGCGTTCTGTCCGCGATTGCTCATCACGGCGAGGACAAGTCCCCGGGAACGGGCGAGCGCGACCAGGGATTGCGCGCCGTCGAGGTGCAGTGTGAGCGGCTTCTCGGTGAATACGTGCCGCCCGTGTTCCAGGGCCGTGCGGGTGTGGTGCTCGTGGTGGTCGGCGGGCGTGAGGTTGACGACGATTCCAGCGTCGGTGGCGGCCAATGCCTGCTCCAAATCCGGAAACCACGGGACGTCCCGGAGGCCGCAGCGTCGCGCGACTCGTGTGGCCGCGTCCGGGTCGACGTCCACCAAGGCGCCCACATCGACGCGGGGGTCCGCGGACAGCGCGCGGATCCATCGGCCGCTGATCAGGCCGCACCCCAGGATCGCCGCCTTCACCGCAGGACCGCCACGTACGGGCCCAGCGCGTCGACCGCCCGCTCCAGCACGTCGTCGGCGGGGCGACTCGCGTCCAGGCGCAGGAGCTTCGGTGTGATCGGGTCGAGGAAATGCGTGTGGAAAGCTTGGGCGAATCGTGGGTCGTAGTAGATGCCAGGCATGGCGATCCGAGCGCTTGCCCGCTCGGACAGCACGTCGTCATCGGCGTGCAACAGCAGCGTCACGTCGGGAACGACCGCCTGGCCGCAGTCGACGCGCTCGGCGACGAGGGAGCGTGCCCGGGCATTGGCGTCCAGGTTCTTCATCTCGCCGATCGCGCGAAGGTGAGCCAGCAGGGTGTCCACAGTGCGGTCCAGCACGACGTGGCAGCCGCGCTCGACGGCGGCCTGCGCGCGGTGCTGTCGCAGCAGTTCGATCTCCAAGTGGACGACGAGCGCGTCGAGCTGCTCGTCCTCGCTGCTCGCGTCCGGGTCCGGCAGGGCGGACGCATCCGGCGCGGCGTGGTAGTAGCAAGGCACCAGGCTGGTGTGGCCCAGCCGGGCGGCCAAGGCGAACGCGAGCGTGGTCTTGCCGGTACACGAGACGCCTTCGATGCCGATCTTCACGACGCGCCTCCTGGGCGACGATGGGTCTTCGGGGCGGGAAAGGAAACGGAGTTGGGGTGTCGGCCGCGGACGGCGTCGGCCACGGCCAGCCACGGACCAAGGCTGCGCAGCAGATAGGCGGCAAGAAGTTCGGCCGCGTCCCGACCGATGGCTCGGGCCGAGTGGGGACCCGGACGAACCCGGGCGCTCATGACGACCGGGACGACCGTGGCGAGGAGGATCCCGGCCGACGCCGTGGCGCGAAGGTGGGACCCCGAACGCGGACACAGTGCGGTGGCGAGCGTCACTGCGGTGAGCGGCCCGGCGACCAGCCACGCGAGGCCCCGGTAGGCGGCGATGATCCGGAGGAGGCCGCGCTCGGAGGGGGAACCCGTTCCCGCGTGGGCCATGTCTCGCAGTACGGCCGGGTAGTCGAGGTAGGAGCAGAACCAGCGACGTCCCTGGGCGACCACCTCCGTGACGGACTCCGGCGCGGGCACCACCGTCAGGTGCGGGAGAGTGACGACGGGGATGCCCCGCAGGCTCAAGGGAACCCCCGCGGGCACGTCGTCGAGCACCGTGGTCTCGGGAAATCCGCCGATTTCCTCGACGATGTCGCGGCGGAGGAACAGTCCGTGTCCGACTGGCTGGGACAGACCGGCCCACACCCGCCCCCTCGCGCCGGATCGCTGTGCTCGCGCGTGATAGCGCCGCGCGTAGGGGATCTCCCGGCGCAGCGTCCAGATGGACTGCAGGGTTGCGGATCCCTGCACCAACCCCTTCACTCCACAATCGTGTTCGCGACGGAGGGCGATGTGCAGGGCATGCTGCTGTACGACGGGATGGTCGGCGGCGAGCAGCTTGTAGGTGGCGTTCAGCAGTTCCGCGTCCGGTCGGGAGTCGACGTCGTAGACCGCGACGTATCCGCCGGGAGGCAGGGCCCGCGCGGCGTGGTTGACCTGTCCGGCCTTGCGTCCGGCCCCCGGGTAGGTCACGTGGTGGATGCGCCCGGAACTTTCTCCGGTCATGAGCTCAGCGACGACTTCACTGGTCAGCGGCGTGCGGGACAGGATCTTCGTGGCTACCTCGTGGGGCAACCGTCCACCGGCCTCGATACGAGCTTGTTCGAGGTCTGTCGCTTCGTCGGGGGAGAGCTGAGGCAAGGCGCCGTGGGTGATGTGGGAGCCGGCGCAGACGGCGAGGGCGAGTCGGTCGCGTTCGCGTTCCTCACGATCGGTGGAGACGATCGTCACGGACAGTCCCGGGAATGCAGTCACGAGCGGCTTCCACCACGCGAGCGCCGCCGCGACGTGGTGCTGCTCGCGCAGGACCGGAATGACCACGTCTACCGGGGGCGGTCGACGATCTTCCATCGCGGGCTCGCCGTGCCGGCCGGCGTGGAGCCAGATCAGGGTGCGGGCGAGCTGCCAGGTGCCGGCGGTGTGGCGGAGGTTGAGCCCGAGGGCCGCGACCCAGCATGCGCCCTTCGCGGCGTTACCCGCGCGCATCGGACTCTGCCCACAGCACGCGGTCCAAGTGGTTCCGATAGGCGTCCCTGAGAGGGCTCGCCGGGTATTCCTCGCGCCAGGGCTTGAGCGGCCCGGCGAAGTGCAGGATCGATGCGCGCGGTTCGTCCGCAAGGAGCATCGCCAACGGTGAATGGGGCTCCGCTTCGTCGTGGCGGTAGTCCGGATGGGCAGCCAACGGCGAGAGCGCGACGGTGTTCCACCGCCGTTGCAGGCGCGTCCACCGGTCGTCGGCCGCGACGTTGAGGGCGTCCTGATCCCACAACCTCACATGCTCGGGATGCTCGGTGAGGAATCGACGCGCTCGCCTGAACAGGCCCTGCGCGCGGCATTGTTCGAGGTCCAGCAGCATCACGCCGGAGTTGAAGTAGTCCCTTCCCTGGGGCAGGCCCAGTTCGGCCCAACCGGGCAGTGCTATCCCCGAGCCGACGACAGGGTTCTGCGGGTCGCGGACCGCACCCAACGCCCGCCCGTCCAGCTCGGTCCGCAACAGGGGACGCAGATCACCCACGACGAGAGTGTCCACGTCGACGTAGAGCACCTTCGGATACTCCTCGCCGAGGGCATCGCCGATCGCGAGCCGCAGGTAGACCGCCTCCGACACCCAGCCCGAGACCGGCCCTGAACCCTCCGGGGTGACCGGACGCAGCACGACGTCCAGCCCGAGGCGGTCCCCGTGCCGCCGCAGCAACGTCCCTTTGTCCGCGGACAGGGCCTCGTGCAGGACGAGCAGGCGCAGACCACGGTGTCCGGGAACCGCCGCCAACGACTCCAACAACACGGTCAGCGGCCGGACATAGCGATCGTCCACGCAGCACACGATGGGCGGCAGTGACGCGTTCATCGGGCCACCGCCGTCACGGCCGCGTCGCCGCGTTCCCACGCGAGCGTCCGCGCCAGGCCCTCGGCCAGACCCACCTGCGGCTCCCAGCCCAAGACGCGTACGGCGCGGGTGGTGTCGGGGCGGCGTCGAAGGGGGTCGTCCTGGGGGAGGTCGACGAACTCGATCGGCGATGACGATCCGCACAGGGCCCGGATCATCTCCGCAAGCTCCAGGACCGTGGCCTCATGAGTTCCGCCGATGTTGACCGGGTCGGCGAACCCGGCGGTGAGCAGCCTGGTCAGGCCGTCGACGGTGTCGTCCACGTAGCACAGGGACCGGGTCTGGCTGCCGTCCCCGGCCACGGTCAGGGCCTGCCCGGCGCACGCCTGCCGGATGAAGGTCGGGACCACCCGGCTGTCGACGTCCGACATTCTGGGCCCGTAGGTGTTGAAGATCCGCGCGATCGCGGTGCGCACGCCCATCCTGGCGAACTGGGCGGTGACGGCCTCGGAGAAGCGCTTGGCCTCGTCGTACACGCTGCGCGGCCCGATGGGATTCACGTTCCCCAGATACGACTCGGACTGCGGGTGCTCCAGCGGGTCGCCGTATACCTCCGAGGTGGACGCCAGCAGCAGAATCGCGGCCTTGTCCCTGGCGACCTCCGCCATGTTCAGTGTGCCCAGCGAGCCCGCGCGCAGGGTCGCGAGCGGCATCGCCAGGTAGTCGCCCGGCGCGGCGGGAGACGCCAGGTGCATGATCGCGTCGACCGTTCCGCGCACGGGGTGGGGAACGGTGACGTCGCAGTGGCGGAACTCGAAGGACGGGTGGTCGTCCAGCGAGGCGAGGTTTGAGTGCCGTCCGGTGGACAAGTCGTCGAGACCCAGCACGCACGCACCGGCGCGAACGAGCCGTTCGCACAGGTGGGATCCGACGAAGCCGGCCGCTCCGGTGACGACGATGCGAGTGTGTGCGAGGTCGTTGCTGATCACAGATGCCTCCCGTGGCGAGAGCCGAACGTGTCGACCCATGTGGCGGCGATGGACGCGCGGTGCGTCGGTGACACTTCGTAGAAACCGGGGTCGTGTTCGTTGTGGGCGAGGAGGGCCGCGGCCACTGTCATCTCGGCCTTGATGAGGTGGATGGCGGGGCCCATGGCCGAGGTGTGCAGGAAGTTCACGGCGTTGCCGTTGCCGAGCAGGAAGAACGACTTGCCTCCGGGCGGCCCGAGTCGACTGACGCCCGGGAACATCTCCGTACGCGCGTATCCGCTGTCGGGGGTGTCCAGGCCGCTCAGGTCGAACTCGTCGTCCCTGGAGGTCGCGCCCGCCAGGAACGCGTCGTGCCGCAGGAGCGGGAGGTGCTTTATGCCCAGGGCACGGCTGCCGGTGGCGGAGAACACCAGGTCCGCCGAGCCGAGAGCGTCCGCCAATTCCGCCCAGCCGTAGCCGACCGACAGGGCCTGGGCCTGGCGGACCGGGTCGATGTCCAGCACCAGGACTCGTACATGCCGGGCGTGGAGTGCGCCGGCGATACCGGCTCCGATCTTCCCGTAGCCGAGCACGCACGCCTGACGTCCCTGCAGCACTTCGCCGAGATGCCGCAGCAGGGCCTCGACGGAGAACACCACGGCCTCCCCGACCAGCCGATCCTCGGGGACCTTCAACGGGCTGCGGGCCACGCTGTAGACCGGGCAGGGTAGTTGGGACAGTGCCTCGTAGCGACGGTGCCCGTTCTCGGTGTCCTCGACCACTCCCGCGACCTGTCCCGGCAAGCGGGCGCACAGATCCGCGAGGGCCGGAGCGAAGTATCCGCCCACGTCCGAAAGGACGATTCGGCGACCGTTCGCTCGCTCGCGCACGTAGTCGGTGAGCCAGTCCGGGTCGGCGAAACAGGCACGGTCGAGCGGGTCGCACCGGAACCGCACGGACGTCTCCTCGACGACGAGCTGGTTCGCCGACTTCGGCTTCGGCAGCACTGCGGCGATGTCGGTCGCGTGGCCGAGCGCACCCAGAAAGCCCATCTGCCCGGGCAGCATGTGGGTGACGACCAGCGAAGCCGAACTCGTGACAGGTAGCACCGAGGCCAGCCACGAGTAGAACGCGACCGCAGCCCCCGGAGACCGCGCTCCCGCGGAGCTGTCGAGGTCCTGCTTCAAAACGGACACCTGCTTCCCCCGATCGACCGTGTGCCCGGACCCGCGTTCGATCCGGTCATCCGAGGAAAGCCCCACCACCCCATTCCCGGACAGGGTCGCGCCCCGAGAACGCGGGGAAGCTTCGCGTGATCGCGCTGAAAGTTGTGAAACCGCCCAAGAAGGCACCCCACGAGGGATCCCAATTGGTATCCGCGTGACTACCGTGGGTGGATATGACAGGCGTACCCAACCTCGCCCTCACGCGGATTCTCCGGGAACTCAGCTGGGGACCACGGGACTTGGCACGCGCCGTCAACTCCGCGCTCGGCAAGCCCGGCCACATCAGCCCGACCGCCCCGTTCAAGTGGCGCGACCAGGGCTGTGTCCCCGGCGGCGTGTTACCCCAGGTCATCGCCACCGTCCTCGGCGCCGCCGCCGAACGCGACCTGACCTGCCGGGACCTGTGGCCCGACCGCACTTGGCCCCAGGACAGGGCTGTGCTGTCCACCGACGGCCTCACCGGCCCGTGGGAACCCGAAACCACCCTGGAGGCACTGTCCGTGGTCGCGCACGACGTCAACCGTCGCAGCATCCTGGCCGCATCCGGAGCGGTCCTGCTCACGCCCCTACAACACTGGTTCTTCGAACCCGCCCGCGCGCAAGCCGCCATCCGGGGCCGACGTGTGGACGCGGCCCTGGTCGACGGCATCGACCAGATCATCGACACCAAACGCCGCCTCGACGACACCCTCGGGGGCGGCATGCTCTACGACTCGGTACGCGGCGAACTACGCCTGGTCCTGACTCTCCTCAAGAACAGCACCTACACCGAAGACATCGAGCGACGCCTGTACGCGGCTGCCGCCGAACTCGCCCGTCTGGGCGGCTGGGCCTGCGTGGACGCCGGCCACGACGGCGCCGCACAGCGCTACTTCAACGCCGCCCTGCGCGCCGCGCACCAATCCGGCGACCGCGCCCTCGGCGCGAACATCCTCGGTTTCATGGGCGTTCAGGCCACCCGAACCGGCGACCCCCGCGACGCCGTCACGCTCCTCACCTCCGCGCACGCCGGCGCCGCAGGGACCCTCACCCCCACCGTCCGAGCCGCCCTCCTGGGCCGCCTGGCCCGCGCACACGGCCGTCTCGGCAACACCCACGCGGTCCAGGCCGCCGCCGACGACGCGTTCGCCCTGCTCGCCAAGGGCCGTCCCGAAGACGACCCGCCCTGGATCTACTGGGCCACCACCGCCGACCTGGCGGGCATGGTCGGCGAGGCGTACGCCTACCTCGGCGACACCGAACGCGCCGAGGAGAACCTGCGCCACGCCATCGAGACCATGGATCCCCAGGCCCATCCCCGTGACCGCGTTCTCCTGCTGATCCGCCTCGCCGAACTCCACCTGACCGGCGACGTCGACCGCGCGTGCGCAATCGCCACGGAGGCTCTTACTGCAGCCGAGGGGCTCGATTCCGAACGCGTCATCACCGACCTCGCCAGCTTCCGCACCCACCTCGCGCCCCATCGCGGAAGTACGGCCGCCGCCGACTTCGACGCTCGCTCAGCCCCGCTGTTCCAGACCAACTGACCACCGCCGCGTCCGACCGGACACGCGCTGGCGGATCGGAAACGGCACATGCATAAGAGAGTTGGCGGGCGGTCCAAGGGCCGAAGCCCGTCTGAATACACACGAGGTGGCATGCGCCAGCCCCAACCGCACTCACACCCCGCCGAGTCGAGACAGCACGTCAGTGGCCTCCCGCACGAACCCCTCCACGATGCGCGCGGCTGGCAGCACCTCGCGCACCAGGCCGGCGGACTGACCCGCGTACAACGCCATCGCCTCCAAGTCCCCTCGCATCCCTGGCAGCGGCATCATGTCGCCGTACCGAAGCTGATCACCCCACGGCCCCGACGCCACGACATCACCTTCACCAGGTCGCTCGGACGCCGCCGGGCGACCTGCCGCCTCCCACGCCTCAAGCGTCGAATTCCACAGTGCGCGATGCGCCGCGCCCGGCCAGCCACCGTCGAACGCCAGCGTGTGCACCGCGTCCGTCTCCGCCGCAGCCACCACCCGCGATCGATAGACCTCGTGCGTCCGCGCCTCCTCAGACGCAAGAAATCGGGTTCCCACCCACGCCGCCTGTGCCCCCAACGTCAGGACCGCCGCCAATCCGCGCCCGTCAGCGATACCGCCCGCCGCGATCACGGGCACGGGCGACACGGCGTCCACCACCGCAGGAATCAACGGCAAGGAAGCCGCCGTACCCCACACATGCCCGCCAGCCTCCCAGCCCTGACACACCACGGCATCGACGCCCGCCTCCACTGCACGCACCGCCTCCACGGCGCTCCCCACGGTGTGGAGGTGCACCGCGCCCGCGGCATGAATCCTTTCGACGAACGGAGCGGGATCACCCCAGAACGTCGACACCACACGCACTCCCGCCTTCAGGCACAGCGCCAGCTTCTCCTCAATCGAAAAATCGAGGATGAAGTTCACGCCGAATGGCACGTCTGGTCCCAGCAGGACGCCCAGCTCCGCGAGATCGGTAGCCACCTGCTCGACCGGCGCCCAGGTAAAGGAGAGCATCCCCAGCGCGCCCGCCCGGCTGACCGCAGCCACCAACGCCGGGCAGCTCGCCGAACCGACGGGTGCCTGGATCAAAGGTGCATCGATTCCGAGCAGATCGCACAACGGCGTCGTCAACATCCAAATATTCTCACTGTATACAGCCGCCCAGGCGACACCCGTGACCCCCAACCACCTCTCACACTTCGTACGCAGATCGGATAGGCCGGTCGTATTCGGCTGCGGGTTCCATTCCGGCCTCGGCGCGGCGCCGATCCAGGTTCTCGGGATCCTCGATCGGCCACGGGGTGAACACCCCGTCAATAGGAGGGACACGGCGGGCGCATCGCAGCTAGGCGCAGGAACGGCGGAGCGGCCCCGGGCCCTCGGGTCTGCCCGAGGCGCCCGAGCCGACCGGCCCGCTGCGGATCGCCGTCGCGGGCACCGTCCGCGTGGTCACGTCTACGGGAGAATGCGCGGCGATGCTGTCCGTCCTGTGCGCCACGTGCCAGCGGGCACCGCCGGCGTGGTGTGCGTGGACGGCGCGGCCGTCACCTACACGTGCGCGGCGGGCCACACGGCGAAGAATCGGCTTCTGGACGCGATCCGGGTCCGCAACGCCGTGGAGCGCGCTGGCACCATGGACGGGATCCCGGGGGACTTGCTGGTGGCCGGTGTCGGTGCCGGGGAGAACTACCGTCTCGGCAAAGGTTCGTTCTTCTCGCCCCACGGCTGGGCCGACGTGCCGCGAGCGGACATCGACGGCGCCCTCGCGCCGCTGCCGGACGGGCGCCGTGAGTCACCCGGCGCAAGCCCCGCCTCCGGGTCCCACCCCTGATCGGAAGGCAGTCGCCGGAGCCGGTGAACGCCGAACCGGACAAGTGCGCCAAGATCGCGTGGTTTCCCCGGACGATCTCCCGGACGACATCGTGGACTACGGCCTGGCCGGGATCCGGCACCCCTCGGCAGGCGAACCCTTCGGCACCCACGGCTGGGAACGCCGCGCGTCCGTTACGTGAACGCCTCGGCCAGTGCCCGCGTGACGAACTCCGCGATCTTGTGGGGCGTGCGGCTCGCGGTCGCGATGTGGAGCGCAGTGGGTCCTGCCGCCCGTGAGTTTCGTGAGATTTACGCCGCCATCGCGGAACGCAGCTCGGCAAGTCGGGACAGTGCCTGGTCGCGCACATGGGGTTCGTCTGTGGATGCTCGGATGATCCGTTGGAGTTGGTGCGGCAGGCGTAGCGCGGTGGCGAGGGTGATGGCGGCGAGGAGGCGTTCTCGTGCGCCGGTGGTGTCGCTTGCGGCGAGGAGGACTCGTCCGGTGGTGACGTGTTCGATCACGCGCCACTGTGGGGTGACGTGCCAGGTGGGGTCGGGCGCGTTCTCGGCGAGGCCGGCGGCTTGGGTGATGCGACCGGTGGTCATGAGCCCGCGTCGTGGTCGGCGTGGTCGAGGAGTCGCCGGTTGATGGCGCAGGTGTGGTCGAAGAGGCCGGAGCGGCCGGCGGCGCCGGCGGCGCGGGCGAGGAGGGGTTGGACCGCGGCGCGTTCGGCGTCGGTGCCAGCGAGGGTCGCAGCGTGCCTGAGCCTGTCGAGGGCGGCTCCGTGCAGGCCGGTCTTGCGGAGTTCGTTGCCGTGCATACGTAGGGCGTGAACCAGTGCCGGGCGGTCGTCGAGGCGTCGGGTGACGGCGAGTCCTTTGCCGGTCCAGTGGGCGGCGGTGGCCATGTGTTCCTCGGGGAGGATGTGACCGAGGGCGACGCCGAGGCCGGTGCGGGCGCGGCCGAGGAGGGCGAGGACGTCGCGTTCGGTGTGTCCGTCGGCGACGCGGGCTTCGAGACGGGCGACCAGTGGCCAGAGTTCGTTGACGGCTGTGGTCGCTTGGGCGGGCGATCCCGGCGAGGCGGAGGGTCGAGTCCCCGAACTGGAGCATCGCGGCGAAGTCCGTGTCGGCAGCGTCGACGATCGGTGCAGACAGGGTTCGGCTGCGAAGTTGGCGGTTTCGGGTAGATGACTTTCACGTCGACCCAGATGGCGATTCGTCGAGTTCTCACGGCCGGTTGACATTTGTCCAGGCGATCTACGGGCGCCCGCATCGTGTGGCGGTTCTGTCCCGCGACGTGCCGGCTGCGCGCTACGGTGACGCGAATGAGGCCGCCCCCCACTTGCCGAGGGGCGGCCTCTCGCTCGCAGTCGAACGACTCGCGGGTCAGCCCTTGAGGGCCCTCGTCAAGGCGGTCCAGGAGTTGCCCGGCACGGCGACGCTACCGCGAGCGATCTCCTTGCTGTCACGAACTTCCATGGTTTCGGCGAGCGGAAGTGTCTCCACGCAGTTGTCCGCGTTGGCGCTGTAGGTGCTCTTCCTCCAGCCCGAGCGGGCGGTGGCGTTGCTCGAATCGTTCATCTGTTTCCTTCCATGGTTTCGCGGATCAACGACGCGGTTTCACGAGGCGAGAGGGCGGCCATCCGGATCTGCTCACCGGCGCCCTCGTACCGACGCAAGGTCTCTGGGTCGTCCATGTAGGTCGCGGACACCAGGGTCTCGGTGACTGCGACGGGCCTCTGGTCCTGGAAGTGCATGGTCGTGAAGGCGCCGTTGTCTCCGGGATGCGGTCCGGCCCTGAAGGGCATGATTTGGATCGACACGTTCGGCAACTTGCTTATCCGCAGGAGATGTTCAAGTTGCCCTCGCATTACATCAGGACCGCCGACCATCTGCCGAACGACCCTCTCTCCCATCACGGCCAGGACGGTCGGAGGCGGTGGGTCGGTTCGCGTCAGGACTGCCTGGCGCTCGACGCGCAGTTGCACGAACCGTTCCACCTGCTCTGGTTGTTCCCACTGACCGGCCTCGACTACCTGGAAGGCGTAAGCCTCGGTTTGCAGGAGGCCGGGGATGACCTCTCCCCAGGAGCTGATCTTCGTCGCGTCGCGTTCGAGCGACAGGTAGTCGTGGAACTTAGGCGGGACGACAGCTCCGTACTCCTGGTAGGGCTGTTCGTTGCTCTTCCGGACGAGCGCCAGAAGCTCTGCCCGACGGTCCTCGTCATCGATCCCGTAGACCGCGAAGAACGCATGCAGATCCCGAGGCAGGATTCGCTGGTTGCCCGTTTCGATCTTGCTGAGGCTGGCGACCGATCGTTCGAAGAGCCGTGCCGCCGCCTCGAGTTTGTACCCGGCCGCGATGCGCGCGTCCTTGAGTTCCTGGCCCACTCGTAGCCGTCGGATCGTACGGCCTGCCTGTTCGCGCGCCACGTGTTCCTCCCCGTCGGTTGACCGCACAGTCTGCCGGGTCGACAGCCTCACGCCCAGCAATCGAAATTTTCGGTTACAGGACTTGCGGAAAATGGAACTCATCTGCGTAAATTCTATGAGCACGGCGTGTTCCGTATAGACCACGGAACGCGAGCAAGATCGTTAGCCCACATCCCAACCCCAAGGGGATCGTTGTGCCTTCCGACGCTTCCGCCTGCTTGGTTCCGCAGCCTCAGAGCCCGCCCCTCGCCCCATGCCTGTTCATCCTCAGACGCGTGGATGGCGCACCGGTGAAGACCGCACGACAGCACGTGCATGCCGCCTGCGAGGAGTGGGGGGTAGACGGCGCCGACCTCGAACTCGTGCTGGCCGAACTGCTGAATAACGCGTTCCAACACGCGGAGCTGGCGGATGACGATCCGGTTTGGGTGCTCGTCCACATACGCGCCGGCGGGGGGGAGATTGTCATCGAAATCGTGGTTCCCCAGGCCGAATTCGAGTTGCCCAACCACGACCAGGACGTGGCTGCCGAGGGTGGCCGCGGTCTACAGATCGTGTCGAACCTGACGCGGGTCTTCCACTGCGAGCGACGTTCCCCGTACCACCAAGCATTCATCGCCGTTCTCGCTGCGTGACACGACAGCCTGGCGCCGTCCCGCACCTCCTGGCCCGTCACTTCACGAACGAGGAGTACGGCATGAGCCCCCGTCGCCCCACACCCCGCCGGATCCGGGTCAGCAGCGTCGAGCCGGGCGAGTTTCCACCGAACGATCCCACCAGCCGGCGTGGCACCCCTACGTGCGCCGTCGAGATGGGTCCCAACCCCGGAGGGACCTGGGCCACCGAATTCTTGCTCCAGGAAGAGGTGGACCGACTGATTGCGGATCTCTCCCCATTCGGAAGCGGCCCGACCATCGACGCGCTCGACGACTCGGTCTCCGCCTGAACCCGAAGGGACGCCGTTCACTCCGGCATCCAAGTGGTCGAGTTGATGGCCTACTTCATCGGCACGACGCGAATCCTTGGTGGTAGGGCGCTGTCCCCAACGATGCAGGTCGATTCTGGTGCATACCTATCCTCGCCGGACTGAGTTGACGTGACACGAACGCACGCGCGCCCACGACGCGGCGCTGGTCGTGTTCAACGCGGTGACCCTGCTTCCCGAATCGTCGCCGCGACTGCCGGATGCGCGGATCGGTTCGGTGTCGGGCGAGGTCCACACACGGTTCGTCCCATCGGATGAAGCCACCGCAGCCTCGGTCAGCGGCTGATCTGGCTCGCTGGCTGGCCTTTCCCGCTTCTCGTGCGCGCCTACGCGCGAGTCACAACCTTGCAGGGCAACCCCGGCTTCGAGACGCGGGTGCCCTCCCGGCCGCAACGGCTTGTGCGCCCTTCGACGTTCACTTTCCCTCCCGACTCGAACCTCGCGGTGCAGAAAGGGCTATCTCATGGCGATGACCTCGATCGGGCTCGCGACCGACCTCGATCCCGAGAGCGTTCTCGGCTGGACGTGTCACCCTGCGTCCGACGCCGTGCCTGAGTCGCGCGACGCCGCTGGCGAGGGTGAGGGTTGCGATGCCCTGCTCGAAGCTTTACGAGGCGCGCAACCGGGTGCGGGCGAGTGCGTCTGCGGCGCGTCCGTTTCGTGCCGGGTGGGAGTTCGGATCGGCCCGTGCGTAGACGTGTCCACACCCCGTCCCTGGAAGCCCGTGGGCTGTGAATCCCGCGACGCGCTCGTCTGGATCGTGATTCCCGCTCCGGACGAGCGGCTGTGGTTGGCGACCGGTTGCGCCGTCAACCTCGGTCTACGGGAGTGGGGACAACCCTTCCTGGATCAGGAGCAGTTGGAGCACATCGCCTACGCCATGACCACGATGGTGGACGAAGTCGGTGGCGAGATCGCTGTGGTCCTGTTGCGGGGTGTGCGTGGATGTGCGATCTGGCTGATGTCCGCGCATCGGCTGCCTCGCGCCGATCGCGCGGGCGAGTGGTTGAAGTGGCTCGCGCGACGTGATCGCCACCGCCCGCAGTGGGTGATCGAACTCCGCCTTCGAGGGGCCGGCTGGGCAGTGGGCGACAGTTCGGATACTGCGGGGGTCCGGCGGTGAACGCCCGTCCGGTCGGCACCGATGCCATGCCCCTTCATCACCGGTTGCTGCCCGTCGTCGGTGGCGTGGTGCGCGAGCGCGGGATCGGGCTGCCGCCGGAGGCGGTGCACGAGTTGACCGTGGCGATTGCGCTCGCGATTCGGCCGATCGTCCAGCCCCCGCCTCCGCCCCGGGAATTGGCGCCATTGGACATGGGATCAAAGGACCGGGGCTTACCCACGCGGCTGGTGCAGTGCTTGGTGGGCATCGGCCGGGGCGGCTCCGCCGTGCAGGTCGCGGAGGCCCTCGGCATCTGCGAGACCAGCGTCCGCTCGAACCTCACCGATCTGCATCGACACTTCCGGGTTCCCAACAGAGTGAGCGCGGTCGTCGCGGCCCTGCGGTTGGGCGTGATCACCCTGGACGACCTCACCCAACCGCCGGGCAAGAACGGAACGGACCTGCCTCCCGTAACCGGCTACGGACCACACCGGCCTTTGAGCCGCCAACATCGCCTGCTGCTGATCGGTATGGGACGCGGCCACACCAACGCTCGCCTCGCGGCAGACCTGGGCCTGTCGCCGCTGACGGTCAAAAGGCACGTGCGCGCCGTATGCGACGCGCTCGGCGTGGCCACGCGACAGGACGCCGTCCTCGCCGGTCTGCGTGCCGGCCTCATCTGCTTTGGCGACCTCGACCTCGACCTCGCGCCTGGCGCGCCGGACCGCTTGGTCCCGCCCCCGCGCCAAGCCGCGCTCGACCCGCCTGTACCGCCTGTTCGCCGACGCCACGCGTCGAGGAAGGCACAGCCGTGATCACCCTCACCCGAACCGAACGCCTCGGCGACGACACACTGTGTGCTGCCGTAGTTCGAGCCGCTCCGGCACTCGCCAATACCGTCTGGCCCCGAGCGTTCGCCCTGGTGGACCGCAGCGGGTTCGTCCCGGTGATCCACCTCGACGGGCGACCGAGCCTCCACCTCGGTGACCGCGAATACGAAGACCTTCTGCGTAGCCCCATACCGCTGGTCACGCAGTGCCCGGACGGGCGCAAGGTGGTGACGTCCTCGCCTGCGGCGTTGGCCCCGCTGGTGACCGGCGCCGATCTCGCCTCGGGGCAGCGGGTGGTCGAACTCAGGGCTGAAGAGGTGGCCTCGACGATCGCCGCCGGTGAACGCGCGGACGACACACAGTCGGTGTCCCGGCCGATCTACGCGGGGCACCCCCTGGGAACACCGGAGACGGTGAATCCGCCGCTTGGTCCGACCGCGTACCGAACAGGCCGCGCCGACGCTTCCCGTTTCGACCGCCACGCGACGCACCACCACATGCCGAGCACCCGTTGCCAGCGAGGAATCGTGATCACGAACCCCACGCGCGAATCCACCACGCGCACCGACGTCAACCATCTCGGATACGCCCTGGTGGCGGGCGAGATCGGCTGGGCCTGGACCGAACGCGTCCGCGACGAGGCCGCCCGCCTCGTCGCCCCCGCCCCCGTCGACCGCAACGCCGGCCGGCCGGCCGGGCTCGTCGTCGCAGCGCACCTGCGCTCCCGGGAGATCGAAGTCTTGGCCGGCTCCGACCCACTCCTCGTCGGTGTCCGCCGGGAACCGGCGGCCGACAGCGTCGAGATGGTGACGTCCGCGCTCCTGCAATTACCGGCCTACGGGTTCGCGCAGGCCCCCGCTCAGGACGCCGTGGTGGGCGGCTTCGACCCGGACACACACGTGTGCGCGTACGTCGCCCTGGACGCGCTGCACGCGCGACACGGCTGCGTCTTGGTGTACCCGCGCGCCCACGTCCGGGCGCTGGAACACCACGGTGATCCGCCGACTGCGGCCCCCGTGGCGTTGCCGGCCGCAGGCGCGCGCCACATCCATCTGTGCGCGGGCGACGTCCTGCTCACGCACGGGTGGTTGCCGCACGGGTGGGCCAACAACGCAGGTGGCCGAGACCTCCTTGTCGTGCGGATCCTCTATCGACGAGTCGGCCCTCCCGCAACGTCGAGCACCGGCACGGTGCGGTCGTGACCGCGCCGGTGCCGGACCCCGGCGGCGAAGCGGCGCGTCGCGCGTATCGGCGTGAGGGATACGCGCAACTGGGCGACGTCCTGGCCGAGGACCGCGTCGCGTGCCTGGAGGCGGAGGCTCTTCGCCTGTACGGGCGGTGGGCCCCGACGCGAGGACACGGGCTTCGCCGGCCGGTGGACACGGCAACGGCGTCCGAGACGTTCGACGACGTGGGGGCGCTGTCCGTGTACTTCGACGAGCTGGTGCGCGACGTCGAACTGGGCCGCTGGGCGGCCCGGGTCATCGATGGTCCGGTCGAGCCGGTCCGCATCGCGTTGACGTACGCGCCTCCGCACAGCCCGCCCACGCCCCTGGCGCCCGTTTCTTCTCGTCCACTCGCGGGTTCGTCGCCCGACGACGGCGTCCACCTGTGGATCCCGATCCAGCGGGACGGCTCCTGGCACCTGCGGGCCGCGCTGCGCAGCCACACCCGTGATTCGTCCCGGACCCATTGGTGGCGCGGAGGCCGGTCACGGGTGGGTGGGTGCGGCGGATCGGGTCCGTGCGTCGTCGCGGTGCACCCGCTCCTGCGGATCGGCACCGGAGAGAACCAGTCCCGATACCTGCGGGTCTCGGCCGTCCTCACCTACCGCCGCCACGAACCCGGAGACATCCCGTGCCCCTGACCCCGGCCCCACACAAGGCCGCATACCCCTCCACCCCGCCCGGGCGCACACCTTTGGCGACGGAGTCGGTACTGCGCGGCAATTCCGTCCCGGTGCCTACCGCCATGGTCCACCCCGAGCGGGCACTGCGCTTCGTCGTCGCCTTTCCCGACGATCCGGGCGCGGCACGAGTGGTCACCGCGGGTCAGGCGATCGCGGCCATCCGGGCGGCGTTCGGGCATCGCATGCCGCGCCGGCCCTACTCGCCCGGCGGCGGCCGTCACCGGGCGACGCCGGTGGCGCTGCACTCCTTGCACCGCCCAGGCCGTGAGCCCACCAGCCTCGGGACCCGCCGGATCCCACCGCCCCCGGTGGGGTGGCGGCCCTTCGGCCGCACCGGCGCACGAGTGATCACCACCTGGCAGACCCCGGGTTGACGCCCACCGCGCCTCCCGTCACTTCGTGGAAGAGCACCGAACAGCGCTTCCGGCCCTGATTCGGCAATGCCACCACGCCCGCGCACAGAACAGAAAGGCGGCATCACATGCCCGAGGATCCGACCACTGTGCACCTCCCGCCCGGCGACGATCCGTCGTCCCCGAACGACTCCACATCCCCGGCGGACGAGCACGACGACCCGGGGGAGTCGGACACCGGCGCCCAAGTCCCGCCGCCGCGGCACGTGTTCGTGGTCGTGGAGGGGGTTGCGGGCACGGACGTGGTCGCCACCCGGTTGGCTCGGGCGTTGGGTGGCGAGCGGATCAACGGTCCGCTCGACGCCGGGCCGGGTGCGACAGCCGATCCCGAGTGCCTGGCCGAGGCCCTGGTGGGCATGGCCGTGTCGATCGCGAGCGGGGTGCGGGTGCACCCGGTGGTGGTGTCGGGATACCTGGTGTCCGTGACGGCCAGCGCCGGTGCCCGTGCGGGCCTGTCCGGCGACGAGGCCCTCGGGCTGTTCGCCCCGTACCTGGAGGGCATTCTCGTGCCCGACCTGACGGTGCACCTGCACGCGGGGCCGGAGCCGGTGGCCGAACTTTTGGCCGCCAGTCCGTCCCGTGTCGTCGAGGCCGAGTTGGTCGCCGACCCCGCGTTGCGGGCGCGCCGCTTGGCCCTCCAGGACGAACTCGCCGCGCTCGACACCACGGCATTACACCTGCCCATCTCCGACATCGACCCAGACGGGGCCGTCGAGGTGATCCTGCGCACCCTTGTCGATCGTGCGGCCGAGTCGAAGGCACCGGCGACGACATGAGCGACGAAGCCGTACCCACCCCCGGCCCCCGCCCCGGGCCAGTACCCGGCCCGTACGCCGAAGTCCCCGCTCTCTCGCCGACGGACACCACACCGTGCTGGTGTCGTCGGCGCCGTCCCCGGCTCCTCCTGGTCCGCGAACACGACCGTGAACGCGCCCGTCGCGATCACCCCGGCGCCCACTCGCGTCCGGCGCACGGCCGGGAGGCCGACGACCTGCTCCTGGACATGCTCATGATCAGCGTGCGCCGGCTCCTCCACGCGCGCACGAAGGCCGAGGCCGCACAGGCGTCCGCCGAGATCCTGACGACGGTGCGGGACCTGACCACCCGCCGGGGCCTGCCGTGGGGACGCGTGACCGAGGTCGCGTTCCGTCTGCGCCGCCACCACGGCACCTACCGGCAGGCATGGGTGATCGGAACCGACGACCCACCCACCGAAGCCGACCCGCGTCGCCCCGACGCCGCCGACCCCGTGACTGCCAACCCACCCGCGCCCCAAAGTCTGGACCGGACGAGATGACCCACACCACCCACCCCGCCACCGGCGCGCCGGCGCGCAACCACGCCCAAGCCGTCAAAGTGGCCGACTCCCGCCTGAACGAGGCCCTGAGCGTCCTGTTCCCGGGCGCGTTCACCGAGCTGGCCGAGGCACTGCCCAGCCGGACCCACCACGTGCGCGAGGCAAGCGTCCACCAGGACGGCGCCCCGCCCACCTCGGTCCTGGCGGTCTTCGACTTCGGGCTGCCGTTGCCCGAGCTGCTGCACGGCGACGTGCCTGCCCTCGTCGCGGCGAACTCTCGCCGAGCCGAACGCGAGGTGCGCCGCGCCGCCGCGCTTCGCACCGCTCTCGCCGACCTCGTGCCCACGTCCCGAATCCTCGCCCACCGAGGGCCCGTCACGGTTCTCGAACGCGTCCCCCACCACGACGAACGGAGCCTGGCTGCCGCGCTGGTGCGCCAGCCCGGCAACACCGGTGCCCTCCTGGGGCGCCTGTGGTCCACCCTCGCGCCGCTGCGCACCTGCGCCGCGGTTCACCGGCTCGACGCCGTGGCTCCGTTGGACGAGCGGCACTCGATCC
>NZ_WWJX01000950.1 GCF_009865215.1 Streptomyces sp. SID3343
GCGTCCGACGCGAGCAGCGCCGGCGGTGGCACGAAACCGAACCCACCCGCGTCCACCGCGCCCCCGCCCCCGACCATCCCGCAGGGCTGCGGCGGCGACCGGTGGGGCGCCATCACCAGCGTCGCCGACGGGGCCGGGATCGGTCTGGTCGCCGACGGCCCCAACGCGGGCAAGGAAGTGGTCATGGGCGGCCACACGCAGTACGGCTGGGTCCACTCGGTCTCCACGTGGGACACCTTCAATCCCTGCAGCCTGAGCGGCCCCGCACTCGCCCAGCCGTACGGCAAGCCCGAACGCCCGGAACTCGCCGCCGGATTCGGGTACTCCACCAACTGGAGGCTGGTCGAGGCCCCCACCTCGGGAGCGGTCTACATCAAGGACTACCAAGGCCAGAACTGCCTGACCAACAACGGCGCGGGCAAGGCGCTTTCGGTCGTGAGCTGTACGCCGGGCAACAAGTACCAGCAGTGGCGCATCCCGTAAACGCCGCGTAGAGCGCGTCGCACGCGGTACGGGATTCGCGCGACGCCGGCAGCCGGGTCGAGGGCCGACGGCCGGCGGGTTCGCCTCGTGGCGGATTCGCCTGGCGGTGGGTTCGCTTGGTGGTGGGTTCGCCTGGCGGTGGGTTCGCTTGGCGGCGGGTGCGACGACAGCGGCCCCGACACCCGGGGAGGGGTCGGGGCCGAGCGGTCCGGCGGTTCGAAGGGGGGTTCCGCCCGCTTCGGGGGGCGGAGCGCAGTGGTGGTCGAGCGGTCCTCGGGCGGTCGGTGGGCGCTACTCCTTTGCTCCGACCGCGTCGATCGGTTCGATCCGCAGCAGGCGGCGGGTGACCGGGGCGACCGAGAGCGGGGCCAGCAGCAGCGCCGCGGCGCTGATCCCGAGCAGGAGCGGAATCGGCACGTAGGGGGTGCTTTCGCCGAAGGCGCCCTTGCCGAACGGTACGAGGGTGATCATCGCTACGGTCAGGCCGAGGACGAGACCGATGACGCCGACCAGGGCGGCCTCGCCGCGCATGACGGCTCGCACCTGAGCGCGGGTGCTGCCGATCATCCGCATGAGGCCGAGTTCGCGGCGCCGGGCGGCGGTGGACACGATCATGGTGTTGACCGCGGCGATGGTGGCGAAGCCCGCGAGGACGACCAGCATCACCTGGTTCGTCCACTTGTTGGTTTCGAGATCCTGGTTGCGTTCGGCGGCGTAGCCGCCTCGGTCGGAGATCGTCGTACCGGGGTGCGACTCGGTCAGCTTGGCGAGTGCGGCATCCACTGCGGCGGGGTCGGCCCCGTTCGTGAAGCGGACGAGCAGGCGGTTGTCCATGGCGGCGTCGACATGGTGTTCGACCGTGGTGCGCGGGAAGGTGACGGCGGCGGTACCGAGGCCGCGGTCGTAGGTGGCGACCAGGGTCGGCTTGATCTTGGTGCCGTCGCCGAGCCGGATGTCGACGGGCTTGCCCACGTGGGCCTTGACGGTGTCGGCGGTGATCCGATCCATGGCGACCGCGCCGCCCGGCGGCTGTGTTGCGCCGGGGCGAAGCGCGTCGATGCTGCCCTGACGGACGCCGAGGTCGAGCACCCGTGCGAGCTCGGTGTTCGTGCCGCCGACGGCCTGGGTCGGGTACTTGGTGAGGTCGTTCGAGCCGGCCATGACAACGCTGGTGTTCAAGACGGAGGTCACCGCCTCGACGCCGGGGACGCGGGCGACGTCGGTCGCGGTACGGGCCGGGAAGCCGGGTCCCGCGAGCACCCGGTCGGCGGTCAGTGCGGCGTCGGACTGCTTCTCGCTGTAGTGGTCCTGGGCGGCGAACATGAACATCAGCGTGCTCGCGAAGGCGACGGTGAGCGCGATCGGGGTGATCGCCGAGGCAAGCCTGCGCGAGTTGGCCCGGGCATTGTCGAAGGCGAGGTGCCCGGAGGCGCCGAACCTGCGCAGGACCACGCCGGTCGCCCGCACGAACAGATGCGCGATGAGTGGGCCGAGGAGCCCGATGCCGAGCATGAACAGCATGATCACGCCACTGGCCGCCGCCACCGCCTGGTCACCGCTCGTCTTCATGGCCAGGCCGGAGAGGGCGCCGGCCCCGACGAGCGCGACCAGGCCGAGCCCGAGCCGGAACCAGCCGACGTCGGCGCGTTCCACGCCGGCTTCGCCGAGCGCTTCGGTGGGCTTGGTACGGGCACTGGAGCGGGCGGCCATGAGTCCCGCGAGCACCGCGGAGAGTACGCCCGCGCCGACGGCGGCGAGCATCGGGATCCCACTGACCGAGAGGGACACGCCGTCCTCGATCATCCCGCGATCGCGCATCTGCTCGAACCACCAGCGGGCGAGCAGGGCTCCGGGCAGCAACCCGGCGACGCCGGCGAACAGGGCCACGAAGCCGGTCTCGGTGGTGATCATCCGGCGGATCTGCCACGGGGTCGCCCCCACCGCGCGCAGCAACGCGAAGTCGCGGCGACGCTGGTTCACCGACAGCGACGTCGCGCCGGCGACGACGAACACGGCCACCGAGGCGACGACGCCGCCGAAGGACGCGCCGACCCCGACGAGCAGTTCCTTGGTGTCACCCAGTCGCGGGTGGTCCACTTCTCCGCGCCCGTCGCCGGTGCGGACCTTGACGTCGGTGTCCTTGAGGGCCTTGCGCAGGTCGCCGGCGACCTTGCCGGTGGATGCTCCGTCGGCGAGCAGTACGCCGAACGCGGTTACCCGGCCCGGGTTTCCGGCGAGTGCGGGCGCCTCGGAGTCGGCGACGTACAGCCGGGCCCCGTCGCCGGGGACCACGGCCGCGACCCGCAGGGTGTTCTCGCCCGAGGGCGTGGTCACGCGCAGCGTGGACCCGGGGGCGGCCTTGGTGGCGGCAGCCGCCTCGGTGGTCAGGACCGCTTCGCCGGGGCGCGGTGCGGCGCCGGTCCGGGCGGTGTTGCCTTGGGCGGTGCTGCCCTGGGACGTGTTGCCGTGGGGAGTGCTTCCTTGCGGGGTGCTCCCCTGTGGTGTGCCGGCCAGGCGCGCGGTGGACCAGGGGTGTGCGTCGAGCACGGCGGTGGGGGTCTGCGCGGGGAAGGTGAGATCGGGAAGGACGGCGGCGACGCCGGGTACGGCCGCGATGCGCGTGGCCAGCCCCGCGTCGATTCGGGCCCGCTCGGGCAGGGCCTTGGTGACCTCTTCCTTGTCCTCGCCGCTGCCGAAGGTCTTGTGCGTGCTGTTGGGTCCGGCGACCACGATCGGGGTGTCGGCGTAGCGGCCGGGCGGCACGTGGGCGCGCAGGCCGCTCTCCAGGAAGATCCCGCACATCGTGACGAGCATCGCGGCGAACAACAGGGCGACGAACGAACCGGCGAACGAGGCGGGCCGAAAGCGTATGGAGGTACGGGCGAGCCCGTTGGAGCGGATCATCAGGCGGCCCGGCTCTGGGAGGGCACCGGCTGCGAGAGGGCGACCATGCGGGCCGCGACCGCCTCGGGAGTGGGCGAGTGGAGGTGGCCGGCGAGCCGGCCGGCGGCGAGGAAGACGACGCGGTCGGCGTAGGAGGCGGCCACCGGGTCGTGGGTGACCATGACGATCGTGGCGCCGGTGTCGTCGACGGCCCGGCGCAGCAGCGTCAGGACCTCGGACGCGGTGGTGGTGTCGAGCGCGCCGGTGGGTTCGTCGGCGAACAGAACGTCGGGCCGGGTGACCAGGGCACGGGCGATGGCGACGCGCTGTTGTTGACCGCCGGAGAGTTGCGCGGGGCGGCGGCGGGCGTGGTCGTGCAGTCCGACCATGGACAACACCTCGGTCGCGCGGCGGCGCTCGGCGCGCTCGCCGGCCAACCGCAGCGGGAGCAGTACGTTCTTCTCGACGGTGAGCGAGGGCAGCAGGTTGAACGCCTGGAACACGAAGCCCAGGCGGGTGCGGCGCAGTTTGGTGAGCTCGTTCTCGTTCATCGTGGTCAGGTCGTCGTCACCCAGCAGGACCCGGCCCGTGTCGGGCTTGTCGAGCCCGGCGGCGCAGTGCAGGAAGGTGCTCTTGCCCGAACCGGACGGGCCCATGACCGCAGTGAAGGTGCCCCGGGGGATGGCGAGGTCGACGCCGCGCAGCGCGTGCACCGCGTCGGAACCGCTTCCGTAGGACTTGCCGACCCCTTCGAGCCGCACGGCGGGCGAGCCGACTGCGTGCCCGTGGGGCGCTGCGGGGCGGCTGTTGTCCGCTGCGGTGAAGGGGGCGGGGGTGTGCGTGAACGCGGTGAAGTCGTCGTCCGGTCCGCCCGGCCGATGTGGGTGCGGCGCATGGTTCGGCGTGTGCAGTGGTGGTGCGTACTGGGGTGCGGGGTGCGGTGTGTGGAGGTCCGGGCGCGAGGACGCGTCGGGCCCCACGTTCGCCCGGCGGTCGCCTCGTTTGCCTCGCCCGAACATGTTGCCTCCCATAGGTTTTGAGCTGCGAGAAGATCGACGATCACGGCGGCACGACGCCATCGTCTCTGCGGCGATGGAGTGTCCGTGCCGAGCCGGGTGTGGGTCGATCTCCCCTGCTCCGGCGGCGCGTCGACCACTGGTGATCGGTGAGTCCGACAGCGCCGGCACGGCGCGGCCGAAGGTGAAGTCGGGAGCGGATTCGACGAAGCGAACCGTCTCCGCGTTCTGTCCCTCAACTGTGCCGGCGCATTCGGGCCGCGCCGTCGTGCGGCGGGACGAGAACTCCGCGCGGGGCCGGTACCGGGGTACTGGTACCGGAGACGCGGAGGGTGCCGGGGCGGACGGGAGGGGGCCTGCGTCTTTCGGAGGCGGCGGCCGTGCGGTGGGTGGGCCGGTGGGTTGGCGCGGGGCGGTGGGTCGGGGTGTGGGGATCGGCTCGGGCGGTACGCGTGGACTCGGGCGGTGCGTATGGGCTCGGCAGTACGCATGGGCTCGGGTGTTACGGGTGGGCCCGGCGTGGCCGAGCGACGACAGGTGCCGACCGAGCGGGCCGAGCGAGGCGAACAGCCCAGGATTCGAAAAAACGGGTGACCTGAGAAGTTTGTTGTGATTCAGGCGATCAAGAATGATTCGGCAGGATGCGTGGGCCGGTGGAATACTGGCCGCCGCTTCCCCGGAAGGAGGCCCTGGATGGGCTCCGGATCCTCGTCCATGGCCCTGCTCGGCAAGGCGATCACGGGCCGTGATCTCGCCGCCACCGACCCCTCGGGGGGCCCGGGGCGGGCCGCCGCGCGGCGGCCGTTTCCGGCGCGCATCCGGACCGACGCCCTGATCGCGCTCGTCGTGGCGCCTGTCGACGTGTTCGGCTACGTGATGATCGTGCCGACCGGCGGGCCTCGGATGACCGCGCTCGGTGTGGCACTCCTCGTGGCGTCGGCCCTGTGTCTGATCGCGCGGCGTCGAGCGCCGGTCGTGGTGCTGGCGCTGGTTCTCGGATTCCAGACCGTGATCAACGTGGGCGTCGGGAGCTGGACCGGAATCGGCTTTTCGATGGCGGTCGCGTTGTACACCGTTGTCCTGGCATGCCGGCCGTTGGTGGTCGGGGCAGCGGCACTGGCGACCCTGGCGGTGCAACTTACGGGATATCCGGCTGCGGAGGATCCGTTCGTCTGGACGTTCAGCGTGACCGTCGTCGCGATTGCGCTGGTCCTCGGGGTGGGCGTGGCGGTGCGGCACTGGCAAGGGCAGGCCGAGGTCACCCGGATCCTGTTGGCCGAGCGGGCGTTGACGGACGAACGGCGGCGAATAGCCCGGGAGTTGCACGACATCGTGGCCCACCACATCACCACCATGCACCTGATGTCGGCCGGCGCCCGGTCCAGCCTGGAGCGCGACCTCGGCGCGGCCCGGACGGCGCTGCTCACCCTGGAGGCGTCGGGCCGCGTCGCACTCGGCGAAATGCGGCAACTGCTCGGCATACTGCGAAGTGACAACGACCCGGACACCGCGTCCTCGACGCCCCAACCGGGCGTCGACGACCTCCCCCGGCTGATCGCCGAATCGTGTCTGGCCGGCCTGCCGACCGAGTACCGGGTCGACGGCGCGCGCCGCGAACTGCCCTTGCCGATCGGCCTCGCGCTGTACCGGATCACCCAGGAAGCGCTCACCAACGCCCGCAAGCACGCGGGAAACGGGGCCACCGCGCGGGTACGGCTGGAGTACCTGCCGCGCGAAGTCGCGATCGAGATCCGTGACGACGGGGGCGGCGACGACGCGGGAAGCGGCGGCTGTGCCATGACCGGTGGCGGACACGGGTTGCTCGGTATGCGCGAGCGAGTCGCCGTGCACGACGGCTCGTTCGAGGCCGCACGCCGCATGGACGGGGGGTTCACGGTCACGGCCCGGATACCCGTTGCGCCGGCGGGCCCGACCGCATCGATCACATACGGCCCACCGACGCGAGCCGCCACGCCCGAGAGCCTGGCCCACCTGACGCCGAGCGAGATCGCGGTACTGCGCTTGATCGCAGCCGGCAAGGAAAACCGCGCCATCGCCGAGGCCCTGTCGACCGGCGTGTCCGCCGTCGAGCGCCACGAGGCCGACATGCTGGCCAAACTGTCGCTCGAAGACCGCGCCCAAGCCGTCGTCCTGGCCTACGAATCAGGCTTGGTCCGCGCCGGCCACACCACCCGTTCGGCACCTTGAGCCCGTCACGTTGAGCCCGCCACGCTGAGCCCGGCCCCCTGAGCCCGACACCCTGAGCCCGGCCCCGGACGCACGCCCGCAATCGGATGCCTTCGGGAACCGTTCGGAACCGTCGGGTTCACTCGGTGAACGACGGCCCGTTGTCCGCCCCGCTGATCGACCCCGCTGTCCCACCCCCCCACGGGCCGCTTCGCAGAAGTTCAGTCCGAACGGGCACCGGTCGGCCCGTCCCCGCCCTTCGGCCCATGGACTCGCGCCAACTCGCAGAGTGGTACCAGCGCTTCGGGCGCCAAACGGGGGAGCAGCGGGATCGCGTAGGCCCACCACTCACCTGACAACAGCTCGCGTACGAGCAACCGGGCCGCCGCTTCGTCGGGTGCGGAGCCGTCGCCGGCCGCATGGGCGAGCGCCAAGCACAGGCCGAGTGTCATATCCTGCGACGCACGATCGGCCGCGAGTACGGTGGGCACGCCCGCCAAGTGAGTGGCGACGGCGGCCCGCGCAACGGCCCGCCCGTCCGGCGTCGGAGATGCCTCGATAAGGCGCAGGGCCGCGGCGGTATCGCCCGCCATGGCCGCGAGAACGGCGAGTTCGGCGTGTGGAGTTCGATCCGGCGGTAGCGTGCGTTGCCACTGGTCCAACGTGTCGGCCACGTCCGGAAGTTCCGCACAACAGTCGATTCGCCCCAGCAGCGCCAGGACGACCGCCGACTCCGGGTGCCATTGCTGAAGCGGCTCGCGCACGAAGGCGGCAGCGAGCCGAAGCGCCTCCGCCGGCGCCGGGCCCGGCCGCCGCACGTCGGGGCATGCGAGCAGGAGTTCCGCCAATTCGGGGAGCGGATGGAACGGGCCGCCGAGCCCGATCCTGAGCCGCAGCGCTTCGGTCGAGGAGTCGACGAGCCCGGCGGCCGTCTCCGGCGCCCGGTGAACGAGTCCGGCGGCGACGGCCGTCAGCGCCCGACGCCTTTGCACACGAAGTTGCGCGGGGGTCGCGGGGTCACCGGGCATCCTCCGGCGCGCGACCTCCACCGCGGCGGCGGCTTCCCCCGCGTGAGCCAGAGCCTGGGCGATCACTGCTCGCAACCCGGGCCCGGATCCGTCCGCGCCGAGCCCCGCCGCCTCTTGGGCGTAACGGCGGGCCTCGATGTCGTGCCCGCCTTGGGAACACCCCATGGACAGGGCCGCCAGGTGTCGGACGCGATTCTCCGTCTCGGGCAAGCCGGCCGCCAGGTCCGCGGCACACGCGAATTCCCCGATGGCACCGAGCGCTTGAGACAGAGCCGGAGTCCAGGCGCCGACGGCGGCGGCCGACGTCCGCAAGGGGGGTGAACAACGTAGTGCCGCCTCAAGCCGTTCACGACCGAGCACGTGGTTGTCGTTTCGCAGCAGTTGCCCGGCGTGCCGGAGAAGGACGATGTGCGCCGGTCGCTGCTCGTCGTGTTCGTGTCGACTCGCGAGAGCCTCCGGGCGACCTTGTGAGGGTGCCCGGCGTGGTGAGGCTTTGTGCCTGACGGCCTGTTGTGCAGGGACAGCGGACTGTTGCCCCCGCAACTCCCCTGTTCTCAGCGGCCCTTCCCGTCGCTCCGAGCGCTCCGGTTGTTCGCGTTCCTTCCGTTCCTGCCGTTCCTGCCGTTCCTGCCGTTCTTTCCGTTGTCGCAGATAATCGCGATTCGCCGCATCCCGCGCTCTTCTCTCGGCCAGGAGGCGCTCTTTGCCCTGCTCCCAGTGAGCCTTCTCCTCCGCGGCTCTGCGCCGGTCACTCGCCGCGATGTTCGCCGCCACCGGCTCCGTGGGATCGTCACCGAGCACGCCCGTACGCAACGTTTCGGGAAGTGCCGCTACCAGCGCCCCAAGCCCGTCGAGTGCGTCCGGCCCGATCCCGGTGTCGTCCACGGCCTGAGCCAGGCGTGTCAGCGTGCTCCCGAGTTCCCGTTGCAGGTGGGCCTGGTCGGCGGGAGCGAGTGTGTCCGGGTCGGCGAGCGCCGCGGACAGCCGAGCCTGTGCGTCCCGCACCAGCCCGTGACTCGCCCTGGGACTGCTCTTGGCCAGCATGGAGGCGGCGAGTGCGAAGACGTCCACCGATGCCAAACCGTCCGACGGGCCCGACTCTTCGCAGAGGGCGACGACGCGGGCCCTGGCGTGGGCGGCGCGGGTGGGCCGACTCCGGGCGACGGTCGCCCAGATGTCCACGGCTGCGGCTCGTGCCCGAGGGCCTCCCATACTCAGGTGTTCTGCCCGCTGTTCGAGCGCAACCCACCCATCCCGGCCGTCGATTGCGGTGAGGAGGTCGACTGCGGCCACCAACGACTCGACGTCGGCTGCCCCACTGAGGATCACCGCCCGGAGCAGGGCGCGGGCGGCGTCGATCGCACCCAGTTCATGAAGTGCGCGGGCGGC
Organism: Streptomyces sp. SID3343; assembly: GCF_009865215.1. Classification (GTDB taxonomy): domain Bacteria; phylum Actinomycetota; class Actinomycetes; order Streptomycetales; family Streptomycetaceae; genus Embleya. Next base: position 8,987 of record NZ_WWJX01000950.1, read on the forward strand.
CTCGGCAAGCTCCTCATATGCCTTTGCGTCCTCGATCGGACAGGGGAAGACCGCGTCGGCGCGGGTCGCCTGCTCGGCCGCCTCCGTCGCGATCGAAGCCGCTCCCCGCAGTCCTCCGCGATACGCGGCCACGGCGACCTCCGCCAGCCGAGCGGCCTTGATCACCGGACTCGGCGCCGAGCGGGCCAACGCGCGGGCGCGCGCCACGTCTTGAAGCAGGACGAAGAGCGCCGGGGCCTGAGACGGCACGTCCCGTACTCCGTACAGCAGCAAGGCACGTGATGCGGCGAGCCGTGTGGCCGGCGCGAGGTGATCGGGGCGGGTAGCCCATCCGTCGATCACCTCTGCGAGCGCGTCGAGTTGCGCGAGGGCCACGTCGGGACCGGCCACGGCGGCGAGCCGCACCTGCCGGCGGGCATCGAGAACAAACGTGGCACGGTCGGCGGGGTCGTCCAAGAGCCGCAGGTAGCCGGTGAGCGGGTACAGAGGCGTCTCTTCGGGCCAGCCGGCCGCTCGCCATGTTTCGACCCAGGAATGCAACAAGCCGGTGAGATGCTCCGCCGCCTTCGGAGCGAGTTCCCGCAGCACCGACCCGAGAATCTCGTCGTGGCTCAAGGCGTAGGTCTCGGTCACCTCGTCATCCAGGACGAGGCAACGCCCGGCCACGCCGTGAACGAGCCCGTCGACCACCTCGACCGAAGTCCCGGACAGCACCGCCAGATCCGCGGTTCGCAGGCCGCCGCCCGTCACCGCCAACAAACCGATGACGACCCGGCCCAGGTCGTCCGCCCGCAGTCGCTCCGCCGCAGCCCAAGCCGCCCGCTCGATCTCGACGGCTGGGGCGGAGGGTTTCAGCAGACGCAGACACTCCCGTACACGCAGTGGATGCTCTGCGGCGACATCCTCGGGAAGTCTCGTGCTCCGGCGGGCCGAGACGACGACCCGCATACCGTGATCGGGCTGCGTGGGAAGCAATGCGGCGATGCTCCCACCGGTCACGACGTTCCGGGCCTGGTCGTTCGGGTGCCGCGCACCATCGCCATGCGCGGGACCGGACCAGGCAACGTCCTCGTCGAGGCCGTCGATCACGAGCAGGAGCCGACGCCCGCGGCCCGCGCTCTTCCTGGCGGCTCTGTCGAAGAGATTCGCCCACTCACGAGGGCTGCGGGGGGTCGGCAGGGAAGCCTCGTTCCGGCGTAGAAAAGTCCGGATCTGCGTTGCCATCTCCGCGACGAATTCGACACGCGTATTGGTGCCTTGGTCCGCGGAGACGAAGTAGTTCAGGACATCGACGTTCGGAGGCGGATTCTTCACGTAGTCGGCAAGCAGGGCGGTCTTGCCCGCCGCGTGCTTCGCATGCCAGCACATGTAGGACTGCGCCTGCGGATCGCGTGCCCGCACGAAAGCATTCATCGCGGCGCGCTCGGCCTGGCGCCCGACGAGAGCACCTCGAACTCGTAGTTCCGGTAAGTGGGCTCGCACGAAGGGGCCGGTCGGGTCCTTGCGGTCCGAAGCAGGGTTGGCCTCGTGGACCGCTTTGAGCGCCGATTGCCGGGCCGCTCGCAGTGCGGTCTCCCACTCGGCGTCGGTGAAGACGGGGTAGCCGGCGGCCGCCTCCAACACGCCCACGAAGGCCCGGAAACGGGACGTCATCGTCAGGTCGGCGGCAGGGGCCGACCTACCGTCGCGCCAGTTCCGGATGGTGGCTTCACTCGGGCCGTGTCCCGCACTCGCCTTCGCAGCCGCACGCAGGCTGAGCTTCGAAGCCTCCAACGCCTTCCGCACCATTGCGCCGAGCGTCGCGTGCGGCTCTAGCCCACCTTGGTCCGCCACTGCTCACCTCTTGGTTCCGATGGTGCCTTTTCAGCGGGCACTCGTCCAAGCATCCTGCTGCGCACTCGCCCAGCTGCGCATGCGTCCTGCTGCGCACTCGTCCCGAAAACCCATCCTGACCTGCGCCGATCCAGGGTCCCTCGGGTAAGTGTCTCTTTGCGCACCGCCGTTGGATCCGAGGCTGGGGCCATCAGATCTCCGGGCCACCTCGGCCCCGTGTGGAAGGTAGCCCCATGTCCGTACTCCCAGCCCTGCTTCACCACACAGCCGCTGTGACAGCCGGCGTCGGCCTACTGTACGGAGGCGTTCTCGCCGTCGTCGCGCTGACCTCGGTCCTGGCCCACACCCCGGAGCGCCGTCGCGACGCGCGCGCGACGCTCACCATCCTGATCAGGGGGCGCCGTTCCCGTTGAGAAGGTAGTCGACAGCGAATGCAACATCGCGGGTAGTCGATGGACTCTGTGGCATCGTTCGGGCATCGACCTGCCCTCATGAGCCACAACAGGGCTGCCGGCACCGTGAGTTCGACTGTCCTTGCGTGTGGGGATCCGCCGCCGTCGCCCTCGTTGTCGGGGGCGGTGGCGGATTTCTCGAACCCGGTGCTTCACCGACGGACCACTGCTAGCGTTCTTGTCGTTGCGGCACACCGTCGCCAGATCTCGCTGGTCGTGCTCCAGAAAGCGGTAGCCAGGCATTGCCCGAAGGAAACCCTCTCCGCTCCGCCGGGCCACGCCCCAGCTGGGATCCGCGGGTTCGGCCATGCATACCCACCGTGACCCTTGACGGCGCCCTGGCACACCACTCCTTGTGTGGCCTCTTTGCCGACGCCGACAAACTGACCACCATCCACTGCGCCACCCCGGGCGAGACCGTCGCCGTCATCGAGTACCTGCTGGCCATCTGCTTCGCCTCGGCCACCTGCCCCTCGTCGTCCGAGGAATGGCGCACGTGGGTCGTGGAAAAGCGCGAACTCGGTCGGGCATCCCGGTGGCTGGCCGAGCAACCGGACGACGAGTGGGACATGTTCCACCCTGAGGCGCCGCTCGGCCAGAACTCCATGCTCACTCCCCACATGGCCACAAGCGGCACGGGCACAGCCCAGTTGGTCATCGAGCATGCCGGTGACTACAACCAGCACTTCGACCACCACCATCTCGAACGCGGTGATGCGTTGTCCGCGGCCGCGGCGTTCCGCGCAATGCTCACCCAGCACGTGTACGCCCCCTACGGCCGCGCCCGCATGTCGGGCAAGGAGCTCGGGCCGACGATCACCAACCTGGCGGCGGGTCGGCTGCAAGGTCGCATTCGCGTCGTCGCCTTGGGCCAGACACTCGGCGAGACGCTGCGCCTCAACCTCTACCCGGCCGAAAAGCCCGGCGAGCCCCTCAACATGTCGTGGACGAGCGGCGAGCGGAGAGGTTTCACTGCGAAAGCCAAGGCCAGGGCACCCAGGAGTTCGGCCGACCTGCACAGTGCCCTCGGGCGTTCGATTCTGCTGCGTCCCAGTCACGGGCCCCACGGGCAGATCATGGTCGACCGAGTCCTGATCGGGGCCGGCGAGGTTCTCGACCTGGACCCGGAGCGGCACCTCCAGGACGCGGTACTCAGCCAGACCCTGAACGGCCTGGTGAAGCCCCTCTGGCCGTCCCCCACGCGGGCGCTCTGGCGCGAGGCCCACGCGCTGTACGGTGCGGTCAAGGACGCGGAAACCGGCTTGTACGCACGGCTTCGCTCCCTGCCGTACGAACGAAAAGGGCCCGGCGCCCCCTACCAGATGTGGGCCGTGGGTCTACTGGCCAACAAGGCCCTGCCGGTCGCCTGGACGGAAGGCGCCTACCCGTACGCCCCCGGTATGGCCGATCACCTGTACCGAGCTTCCCGACGCGGGTCGATCATCGCCGAGTACGTCGCGTTGAGCCTCAAGCGCGCGGCCGTCGTCGCCTCGGAGGTCGTCCATCCGGCGGCGCGGGCCGCCGACGAGGGCGGCCAACTCGCCCGCTTCGACGCCCGGTGGCAGTTCTGGCCCGCCGCCGCCCAACCTTTCGCCGACCTGCTCGACGAGGTGATCGAAGGGGGAGCGGCCGGCGACGACCCGGTCTCGGCGCCCCTGGCCGACTACGCGCGCATCCTGGTCGCCTCGGCCCGCACCCACCTGACGCACCACCTCGACGCCCTGCCGCCCAACAGCCGAGGCCACCGGGCCCGCGCCCGGGCCGAGCAGCGTTTCGAGGACGACGTGACCGCCGACAAGGCCCCGGCCGAACTCCGAGGGGAGATCACGCATGACTGAGTACGGAGATGCCGAAGTTGCCTCCCGCCACAGCGCCTTCCCCCACGACGGCACCGCGCTCGTCAACTGGCTTACCACCCTCGTTCGCAACCGGGAATACGGCACTCTGGCCGACCTGCGGCGCGCCGGAAAGCCGACCTCCGCGCACATCCGGGCCGGTTGGTACGGCGGCGACGATCACCGAGAGGTGTTCGAGCGGACGGCCTTCCTCTTCGCGGTCTACCACCAGGGACGTTCGGAGCCCTCGTACGGCCACGGAAGTCTCGGAGCCGCAGCCCGTCGGATCGGAGACGGCATCGGACGTGGAACCGAAAATCCGGGCGCACAGCGCCTGTTCGATCGCATCGTGGTCAGTCGCCGCATTCCCTGGCGCCACCTCGGACACGCGATCACCAGGCTCCGGTCCTGTGACCAGCCCCCGCCTTCCTGGACCCGGCTCACGGAGGACCTGATCCGCTGGAACGACCGCAAGGCACGGATCGCCTACGGGTGGTCGGTCGAGTTTCATGCCCCGGTGACACGCAGCCGGGCGACACAGCGCGAGCACACGCTACGGAAGGACGCAACGACGTGACCGAGGACTCTCGAAGCCAGTTTCTCTCCTTGCACCTCCTCGAGACCCTCGTCGCGGTCCTGCCCGTGCGGGACGAGAACGGCCAGCCCAAAAGCCTCGTGTACGGCGGGGTCGAACGGCACATGATCACCAGCCAGGCTCGCCGGCGCGCGGAGCGTGTACACGCACGCAATCGCGCCAACGCGGGTGTCGGCGCCCTCAAGGGCCGGAGCATGGGCGTTCGTACCCGGGAGTGGGCACTCTTGGCCGGCCGGCACCTGGTGTCCCGGCACAACTGGTCCGAGGATGAAGCCGTTGCCACCGCACGTGCGATCCTCGAGGCGAGCGGCCTGAAGTTCGGTGATCCGAGCAAGAAAACCGTGGCCAATCTGACGAAGGTCCTCGTCTTCGCACCTGCCGACGCCGGTGTACGGATCGCCGAGCACATCGTCGAACACGCCGACGAATTGAAGAAGTGGCGCGACAGCTACCTCTTGGCCCAAGCCCGAGAGGCAGCGGCCAAGAAGGCACGCCGAGGCACCAAAAAGGGAGCCGACACGCCGCCGGAGGAGGAAGACGGCTGCCCCGAATCGGCCCCCTCCGCTGGGCTTCTGCCTTTCCCCAAAATGACGCGCGATGCCGTGCTCCTGGCCATCGCCCCTCGCGACGCAGTGGACATCGCCCTCTACGGACGCTTCCTCGCCGAGATCGCGGACTCGCCGAATGTGGACGGAGCGGTGCAGAGTGGGCACGCTTTCACCGTCCACGAAGCGGAACAGATCGACGATTTCTACGCGGCGGCCGACGACGCGAAACTCGATCGCAAGCGCAACGCCCTCAGCTTTCTCGATGCGGCGGACGACGCGGGCGCCGGCATGACCGGATACCAATCCCTCATCTCCGGAACCTTCTACCGCCACGCCGTCCTCGACCGAGTCCAGCTCCGCACCAACCTGCGGGCCGCCGGAATGACGGAGGATGAGGCGAAGGAAACCGCAGGCCATGCCGAAAAGGAATTCGTGAACGCCTTCGTGGAGGCGTTCCCCGAAGCGAAGAAGAACTCCACCGCCTCCACCGGTTCGCTCCCCGCCCTGGTCCTCGCGTTCGAGGGCGAGCGCCCCTACAACTACGCCGCAGCCTTCCAACTGCCCGTCGACGAGACACCCGAGGACGCCGGCGGCGAAGGTCCGGCGGGCGCGGCGGCAACTCGCAGGCTGCTGCGCCACCACGCCTTCGTCAGCCGGCGTCGCGAAGATCTGCGCACCGCACGAGTCCTCACCTACGACCCCCGGATCGACGATCTCCTGGGAGAGCCGGACCTGTCCGCATCGGTGACTGTGGTGGACAAGGCCGAGGACCTCACTCCATGACGCAAACCCATGTCCTGCTCGTCCGACTGGCCGGGCCCCTACAGTCCTGGGGCGTGGCCGGAAGGTTCGCGCGCCGCGACACACACCCTCGGCCCACCAAGTCCGGCGTCATCGGACTGTGCGCCGCGGCCTTGGGTTTCGACCGCGACCAGCCCCTCGGCGAACTCGCGTCGGTGCTCTTCGGGGTCCGCGCGGACCACCCCGGCGTCCCCCTCCGCGACTACCACACCGTCGGCGGCGGGACCTACCCGCTGCGCCCTCGCGACCTCGTCACCGACCACCGTCGGGCAAAGGCCATGGAAATCGTCGTGGAGAGGGACACGGGCCGCCCGGAGAAGCAGGCCACCGGGCCGTTCGGCCACCACACACTGGAAGCCTGGTACGGAGCGCCGAAGAGGATCGCCGCCGACCCGCACTCGGGTGCTCTCGTCTCGGCCGAACTCACCCGCCATGCTCTGATCACCGAGCGTTGGTATCTCGCCGACGCCGCCTTCCTCGTCGGCCTTCAACATCCGGATCCGGTGTTCCTGGAGCAAGTCGCGCATGCGCTGGAATACCCGAAGCGCCTGTTGTGGCTCGGCCGGAAGTCCTGCCCGCCGTCGGGAGATCTGGCCTTGGGCATCGTGCCGGGCACGCTGGAGCAGGCGTTTGAAACAAAGCCCCTCTTGCCCGCCGGCGGGCTCGCAGCCGCTCCTGCGACGAGCGTTCGCCCATGGGCTTGGATCGAAAGTCCGCACCCACTGCCGGGCGTCGGCCCCGTCGCCGACCAGCCCATACGATTCGACGCGGACGGCCCGATCCACGGCCCTCGCTGGGAGACCCGCCGTCGCGTCACCGTAGCCCCGTATGCCGGCGAATGGGACATCATTCCGTGAACACCACTCCTCCCGTGGCCACGGCCCCCGACCGGGCGGCCAGGTTCGTGACGACGCACACCCTCCTGACCTTGGACGCTCGACACCCCTTCGTCGCCAAGTCCCTCATCGACGCGCAGGACATGCACCGGACCGTCATGAGTGGCTTCGTGGGCTGGGTGGACGGCAGTTCGGAGGCGCGTTCCCAGATGGGCGTCCTGTCCACGTGGACCATCGATCTCCGGCAGGCCCGGCTCTCCCTGGTGGTGCAGTCCGGTGTACCCGGCGACTGGGATCGCCTGCCCAGGGCCGCGCTCGCCGAGAAACCGCACACGCTCACCATCGACCGCACGCTCCGTGTCGGTGACAGGATCGATTTCCGTACCGTCGTCAATCCCGTGCACAGTCGCCCGCCCGCCCCGGGTTCCCCCGGGAAGACCCGCAGCACCCGCGTGGCCCACAACCGCCCCGAACACGTGAAGGGCTGGTTCGCCCGCCGCCTGCAACCGGCCGGTACACCGGCAATCGCCCCCGACGGCGTGACCCGCATCGGCGCCGACGCCGACATCGACCGCTTGGCCCTGCGCATGCTCCCCAAGGTTTCGAGTCCCGCGCCCCACGCGGGACTTCGCATCGCCCGGGCGGAGATCAAGGGCACCTTGACGGTCACGGATCCCCAGGTACTGGTGGCGGCTCTCACGCGGGGCATCGGCCACGCTCGGGCTTACAGCTGTGGACTGATCCTGGTGCGGTGACACCGGACTCGACGGGACCGGACTCGACGGGACCGGACTCGACGGGACCGGACTCGACGGGACCGGACTCGACGGGACCGGACTCGACGGGACCGGACTCGAC
>NZ_WWJX01000951.1 GCF_009865215.1 Streptomyces sp. SID3343
GCACCGGGCGGCGCAGGACGAACCGGGCCCAGCGCGCGCTCCTGCTCTCGGCCGCGTGGATCGGGCCGCTCGGCGTGCCCTTTCGGGCCCGGCGGCCGCCGTTGCGGACCCGGCCGCCGCCCTTGCGAACGCGGCGGGCGAGTACGGCGTTCGGCCAGAAGCCGAGCAGCGCCGGGACCAGGGTCAGTGCGATCAGCGCGCCGATCACGACCGCTCCTGCGGCGGTCAGGCCCATCTTGGTCAGCATCGGGACGCCGACCACGGAGAGTCCGGCCAACGCGATGACGACGGTGAGTCCGGCGAAGACGACCGCGGCACCGGCCGTACCCGCGGCCAGACCGGCCGAACCGAACCGGGGCCGAGTCACGTCGAGCCGCCCGGCGCCGCCCGAGGTCGCACCGCGCCGAGCCGACGGATCCGGACCCCGCCGAGCCGCTCGCGGCCGGCCCGATACAGTCCGGGCAACCCGGCGACAGCCGGCACGCAGCACACCGCACCACGTACGCGCGACGACTCGGAGTCCCCACCCCATGGCCGGCACAGGCACCCCACCGCGGCCCGGTCGCCCCCGTGATCCGCGTACCGACGAGTCGATCCTCGTGGCGACCCGCGAACTGCTGGCCGAGCAGGGCTACAACCGGGTGAGCATCGAGGCCGTCGCCCGGCGCGCCGGCGTCACCAGGCCCACCGTCTACCGGCGTTGGCCCTCGAAGGCGCACCTGGTCCACGAGGCGGTCTACCCGGCCCGCGAGATGCACTTCGCGCCTCACCCCGACGAGGCTTTCGCCGCCGGCGTGCTGCGTTTCGCGCACGCCGCGCTCGACTCCTTCCGCCGCCCCGAGACCGCCGCCGCGGTGCCCGGCCTGCTCGCCGAGTATCGCGACCAGCCGGAACTCAAGGAATTGCTCGTCGCGAGGATGGACCCGGTCCGGGCGATCTTCCGGGCCTTCGTCGAAGAGGCCGCCGCGCGCGGCGAGGCCCGCGCCGACCTCGACGCGGACCTGTTGTTCGAATCGCTCAGCGGCGCCCTGATGTTCGGTGTGCTGGGCAGCGACCTGGCCGACAACCCGGGCTTCGCCGCGTCGGTGGCCGAGCTGATCACCCGGGGCGCGGCCCGCTCGTGAGCCGGGGTACGGCGAAGCGGGCCGCGCGGGTGATCAGCTTCCGTACGCCTCGATCGGCGGGCACGAGCAGACCAGGTTGCGGTCTCCCTTGGCGCCGTCGATGCGCCGGACGGGGGGCCAGTACTTCTCGGCCGGGACGACGCCGGCGGGGAAGACCGCCTCGTCGCGCGAGTACGCGTGCGTCCACTCGCCGCCGAGCGCCGCTGCGGTGTGCGGCGCGTGGACCAACGGGTTGTCGTCGGCGGGCAGTTCACCCGCCGCGACCCGGTCGACCTCACCCTTTATCGCGATCATCGCGTCGCAGAACCGATCGATCTCGCCCAGGTCCTCGCTCTCGGTCGGCTCGATCATCAGCGTGCCGGGCACCGGGAACGACATGGTCGGCGCGTGGAAGCCGTAGTCGATCAGCCGCTTGGCGACGTCGTCCACGCTCACGCCGGTGGCCTTGGTGATCCCGCGCAGGTCGATGATGCACTCGTGCGCGACCAGGTCACCCGGGCCGGTGTACAGGACCGGGAAGTGCGGCGCGAGGCGCTTGGCGATGTAGTTGGCGCCGAGCACCGCGACCTGGGTGGCCCGCTTGAGGCCGTCCGGGCCCATCAGGCGCAGGTAGGTCCACGGGATTGGCAGGATCGCCGCGGAGCCCCACGGCGCGGCCGAGATCGGGCCGACCCCGGTCGCCGGGCCCGCGGTGGGCTGGAGCGGGTGGTTGGGCAGGTAGGGCGCGAGGTGTGCGCGCACGGCGACCGGGCCCACGCCCGGGCCGCCGCCGCCGTGCGGGATGCAGAAGGTCTTGTGCAGGTTCAGGTGCGACACGTCGGCGCCGATCGCGCCGCCCGGCTGGGCGAGGCCGACCAGCGCGTTGAGGTTCGCGCCGTCGACGTACACCTGGCCGCCGGCCTCGTGGATCGCGGCGCACACCTGCTCGATGCCTTCCTCGAACACGCCGTGCGTGGACGGGTAGGTCACCATCAGCACGGCAAGCGTGTCGCGGTACTGCTCGATCTTGGCGTGCAGGTCGGCGAGGTCCACGTCGCCGCTGTCGCCGGTCTTGACCACGACCACGCGCATGCCCGCCATCACCGCGCTGGCGGCGTTGGTGCCGTGCGCGGAGGACGGGATCAGGCACACGTCGCGCGCGGTGTCGCCGTTGGCGTGGTGATACGCGCGCACCGCGAGCAGGCCCGCCAACTCGCCCTGGGAACCGGCGTTGGGCTGGAGCGAGACCTTGGCGTAGCCGGTGATCCGGGCGAGCGAGTCGGCGAGCCCGTCGATCAGCTCGATGTATCCGGCGGCCTGGTCGACCGGCGCGAACGGGTGCAGGTCGGCGAACTCGGGCCAGGTGATCGGTTCCATCTCGACCGTGGCGTTGAGCTTCATCGTGCACGAGCCCAGCGGGATCATGCCCCGGTCGAGCGCGTAGTCCTTGTCGGCGAGCCGCTTGAGGTAGCGCAGCATGCCGGTCTCGGAGCGGTGCCGGTGGAACACCGGGTGGGTCAGGAAGTCGGTGTCGCGCAGCAGCGCGACGGGCAGCGCGTCGGGGGTGCCGGCGTCGAGCGCCGCGACGTCGCCGGTGACGCCGAACGCGCCCCAGACCGCCTCGACGTGCGCCCGCGTGGTGGTCTCGTCGCACGTGAGGGCGACGTGGTCGGCGTCGACCGGCCGCAGGTTGAGGCCGGCTTCGCGGGCTGCGGCGAGCACGTCCTCGGCCCGCCCCGGCACGCGCACGGTGAGCGTGTCGAAGAAGTCGCCGTGCACGACGTCGACGCCCCCCTCGCGCAGCCCGGCCGCGAGCACGGCGGCGTAGCGGTGGGTGCGCCGCGCGATCTCGGTCAGCCCGTCGGGCCCGTGGTAGACCGCGTACATGCCGGCCATCACCGCGAGCAGGACCTGCGCGGTACAGATGTTGCTGGTCGCCTTCTCCCGGCGGATGTGCTGCTCGCGTGTCTGGAGCGCGAGCCGGTACGCGGGCGCCCCGTCGGCGTCCACGGACACCCCCACCAGCCGGCCCGGCATGCTGCGGGTGAGCTTCTCGCGCACCGCCAGGTAGCCCGCGTGCGGGCCGCCGAAGGACATCGGGACGCCGAACCGCTGGGTCGTGCCCACCGCGATGTCGGCGCCCATCTCGCCGGGCGCGCGCAGCACGGTCAGCGCGAGCAGGTCGGCCGCGACCGCCACCAGGGCGCCCTGCGCGTGCGCGGCCTCGATCACCGCGGTCAGGTCGCGCACGCGCCCGTCGGTGCCGGGGTACTGCAGGAGCACGCCGAAGCAGCCGCCCTCCGGCAGGCCCTCGGTGGTGTCCGCCACCACGACGTCGATGCCGAGCGCCTGGGCGCGCGTGCGCACCACCGCGAGGGTCTGCGGCAGGGCGGCGGCGTCGACCACGAAAACGCTGCTCTTGGCCTTGCCCGCGCGGCGCGCCAGCGTCATCGCCTCGGCGGCGGCGGTGGCCTCGTCGAGCAGCGACGCGCCGGCCACGTCCAGGCCGGTCAGGTCGGTGACGACGGTCTGGAAGTTGAGCAGGGCCTCCAGCCGGCCCTGCGAGATCTCCGGCTGGTAGGGCGTGTACGCCGTGTACCAGGCCGGGTTCTCCAGGACGTTGCGGGTGATCACCGGCGGGGTGAACGTGCCGTGGTAGCCGAGCCCGATCATCGAGGTCAGCACGGTGTTGCGAGAGGCCAGCTCGCGCAGTTCGGCGAGCACCTCGGCCTCGCTGCGCGCGGCGGGCAGTTCGAAGCCTTCGAGGGCGCGGATCGCGGCGGGTACCGCGGCATCGGTCAGCTCGTCCAAGGAGCCGTAGCCGACGGCGGCGAGCATCTTCGCCTGTTCGTCGGTGTCGGGGCCGATGTGCCGGCCGGTGAACGGCGACGCGCCTTCCAGGTCGGTCAACGAGCCGGGGCCGGACGCACGTGCGGCGTGGGCACGCGTCGGGGCAGGGGTGCGCGGGGTCATCGCGGAGGGCCTCCTGGATCGCTCCTGGACGGGCACGCGGGTCGCGCGCCCACCGGCCTCCCCCTCTGTCATCTTTGCCTGAGAGCTTCACCGCGCCCGCGCCCCCGGCGAGGCCGGGTGCCGTGGGCGCGATTTGCACCGTCGGCGAGGTCTGCCCGAAACGGGTGACCTGCTTTCCAGAGTGCCCACGACCACGCGGTACGGGTGCCTGAGAGATTCCGGGGAGGAGTTGCTCCTTCGGCGCCTCATGTCTGGTACACGAGAACTCTCCCGCGCAAACGTAATGAGCAGTTCAACGGTAGCAGCGAGCAGCCGGCGATCGGCGGCACGCTAGGCGTAAGTCACAGTGGTCGTCGTGTAGCCCAGGGACCGCATCATGCCCTCCAGCATGGCCGTGGTGTTCTTTTCGGCCCGCTCGATCAGTCCCGCGGTCTTGGCGGCCTCGTCGATCTTCTTGGTGGCCAGGACGTACAGCTGCTGTTGGTCGCCCGGATTGCTGGAGAAGAAGTCCCCGAAGCGGTCGAACAGGCCCTTGTCCTGGGCGATCACGTGGCTGTTCTTCTGGTCGAGGGCGGCGGGCGCGAGGTGCGCGTGCGGAAGCTTGACGGTCACCGTCTTGTTGTCGGGCGAGGACTGGATCGCGTCCTTGCCGATGCCGCCGAATTCGACGAAGCCGCCCACCTGGCCCACGCCGACGAACAGCGTGCGCTGGCCGCGGACCGCGTCGGGGAGGAATTTGGCGTCCTTCTCCAGGTCGACCACGACCTGGAAGGTGCCGCTGACCGCCTCGTAGCGGCTGAGGTCCTGCACGGCCTTGAGCATGACCGGACCGCTGTGGTCCTTGGTCTCGGTGCCGAACGGGTTGAACTTGCCCGGCAGGAGATTGACCAGACCCACCAGGACCAGCGCTAGCACGATGAAGCCGACCAGGACGGTGAGCACGAACGCGGGCAGGCCGAGCCTGCGACGGGCGGATCGAAAGGCACCTTGCCCTCGTTCCGACCGCTCTTTGACGTCAGTCATGTGGGACACCCCCGAGGAGTCGTCTGCTCGGCGCCTGCCCCGAATCGGTGTGCCTATACGGCGGATTCGGCCGGCAGCGGGATCGGATCGGCCGCCGTGAGCGCGGGGTCGGCGATCGGGAACGTCCGCACCCGGCCCGGCTTCGAGCCCGGTACCTCGAACCGCACGGTGACTCGGCCGACGCCGCTGCCCTGCACCCAGCCCGGCCCGAATTCGTCGTGCACGACGTCTTGGCCCGGCGACCACGACACGAGAACCGGATCGGGTCGGACCTCCTGCGGGTCCGGCTCGTCGTCGATGCCCTCGACCGGCTCCGCGGCGGCCTCGACGGCCTGTCCGAACAGGTCCTGTTGGGCGAAGTCGGCCAGGCCGCTCACGCCGACCCCGAGCAGGCGCACGCCGCCGGTGACGTCCACCTGCGCGGCCAACCGGCGGATGGTCTCGCGCACCACGGTCGGGTCGTCGGTGGGGCCGCGCAGCGTCTCCGAGCGGGTCAGGGTGCTGAAGTCGTAGCGGCGCAGCTTGAGCACGATCGTGCGGCCGCTGCGCCCGGCCGCGCGCAGCCGCTCGACGCAGCGTGCGCTGAGCCGGTCCAGTTCGCGGGTGATCCGCTCGCGGTCCACGAGGTCGGTCGCGAACGTGTCCTCCACCGACACCGACTTGGCGTCGCGGTCGGCCACCACGGGCCGCGCGTCGAGTCCGGCGGCGAGCACGTGCAGGCCGTGACCGTGTGCCTGGCCCAGGAGCCGGACCAGCTCGCTCTCGTCGACCGCGGCCAGGTCGGCGACGGTGTCGAGCCCGGCTCGGCGCAGCACGTCACCGGTCGCCGGCCCGACCCCGGGCAGCGCGCGCACCGGCAGCGGGTCGAGCATCGCGCGCTCGGTCCCGGGCGCGACCACGCACAGGCCGTCGGGCTTGTCCGCCTCGGAGGCGATCTTGGCGAGCAGTTTGGACGTCGCCGCGCCGACCGAGCAGGTGAGCCCGGTGGCGGCGTGTATGTCGGCGCGCAGCCGGATCGCGATCTCGGTGACCCGCGCGGTGTCGAGCGTGCCGCCGTGCGGGCCCGCCTCCAGGTCGACGAAGGCCTCGTCCAGGCTCAACGGCTCCACGAGTGGGGACAGCCGGTGCAGCAGTTCCATGACGGTGTCGCTGACCTGGCGGTAGAGCGAGAATCTGGGGCTCAGGAAGGCGGCGTTGGGGCAACGTCGGCGGGCTTCGCCGATGGACATCGCGGAGTGCACACCGAAGACCCGGGCCTCGTAGGACGCGGTGGCCACGACGCCGCGCGCGCCGATGCCGCCGACGATCACGGCCTTGCCGGCCAGGCTGGGCTTGGCGACCTGCTCGACGGACGCGTAGAACGCGTCCATGTCGAGGTGGAGGATGCCCGGAGCCTGTCTCACACTCGCCCATGATGGCGCACCGGTGTGACATCGAGCGGTCTCAGCTGTCGAGGGCGCGTCGGATCTCGTCGCTCACGGGCCCGCCCACGCGCGGCTCGGGCTTGCCCACGATCTGCCCGGTCGCCTTGATCGCCGCGAACATCTCCCGGCCGGATCCGTACAGGGTCGGCCCCAGGTGCCCCCAGGTGAGGGACTCGTCGCCGACGCCGTACGCGTCGATCCCGGCGCCTTTGCACAGCGCGAGCGCACGGCGCAGATGGAAGCTCTGGGTGACCACGACGAGCCGATCGATTCCGTACACGCGCTTGGCCCGGACGCAGGATTCCCAGGTGGAGAATCCCGACTCGTCACTCACGATCCGATTCTGCGGGATTCCGCGGTCGGCGAGGTAGCGCCGCATGACCCCGGTCTCGTCGTAGCGGTTGCCGCCGCCGTCGCCGCTGACGAGGATCACCCGGGTCTTGCCCGCCCGATACAGGTCGATGCCGACGTCGAGCCGGCGGGCCAACAGATCGGAGGGCCGATCACCGAAGACGCCCGCGCCGAGCACCATCGTCACGTCCGTCGACGGCACGTCGGCCACCGTGCGGACCCGGTTTCCCGCGTAGACGTGCAGCCAGGTGACCGGCGTGAGTCCGGCGACGGCGAGCAGGACGGCGGCCTGGTAGCCACGTCGTTGCGCACGCCGGGAGCGCGGGAGACGAGGGCGCGGGAGAGAGGGCCGACGCGAGAGCACGTACATGGGGACGTGCCTGCCCGTCCGCCCGGTTCCCAAGCTTTGTGCTTCAGACCGCCTTGTCCCGGCGTCTACGAGCCAGTTCGTCTCCGGGATGGACCTGCGTGATCGGCTCCCCGGTGCCCGAATCCTCGCCCTGGAGCTGGGCGAGCGAGCCCTCGACCTCGCGCCAGACGGCCCCCACGGCGATCCCGAAGACGCCCTGACCGCCTTGTACCAGGTCGATGACCTCGTCGTACGACGTGCACTCGTACACGCTTGCGCCGTCGCTCATGAGGGTCATCCCGGCGAGGTCGCCGATTCCGCGCCCGCGCAGGTGCGCGACCGCGATCCGAATGTTCTGGAGCGAGACTCCGGTGTCCAGAAGCCGCTTGACGATCTTCAGCACGAGGATGTCGCGGAAGCCGTACAGGCGTTGCGTCCCCGGCCCGTGGGCCGGACGCACCGTGGGCGCGACCAGGCCGGTGCGCGCCCAGTAGTCGAGCTGGCGGTAGGTGATGCCGGCCGCCGCGCAAGCCGTCGGCCCGCGGTAGCCCACATCCTCCGACGGTGCGCCGGGCGGGGTGACCTCCTGACGCCGAGGGCCCGCACCGGGGTCGGTCGCCGGCAGAGGACGTGCCGTGCGGGCGCGTTCCGCCGCCGTGATGTCGCCGGTGCTGCTCACGCCGACCTCCCTTTCGTCTCTCGCCGCCCGTGTACGGCGTCGAGAGTCTCTTTCAGTCCCGGGCCGCAGGCGGCGAGGTGCAACGCGCAGGGGTCATCCCGAGAACTGTAGATTTCGACGGTAGGCAGTCACCAACAGCGCGTCAACGACCGCGCCGTTCGGCACGCCGAGTGACGCTGCTCGCACGAGTGGTTTGAATGGGGACCGCACGGGTACATGTCGCCACTTTGCCTCTGATCGAAGGTGATCGAACCAGAGCGCGGCCGATCGGGTGACGCGTCGACCCCTCGCCCACGTCGCCGCCCGGCCTCGTCGCGGAGCACGAGCCGGGCGCGCAAAAACCGCCGACCGTGACACTGTCGGAATCCCTCGCGACAGGCGCGGCCGGCGGCGCCGGGCACAGGGCCACCGCCGGCGGTGGCCCCTCCTCGTACGTTCGGTTATTGGCTCGTGGTGCCGAAGTCCTCGGGCGAGATGTCGTTCAGGAACTCCCTGAACTTCTCGATCTCGTCCTCCTGCTCGTTGGGGATCACGATGCCGGCCTCGTCCAGGACGGCGTCGCTCCCGACGATCGACGTCCCGGTCCGCAGCGCGAGGGCGATCGCGTCCGAGGGACGCGCGCTCACCTCCACGCCGCCGGAGAAGACCAACTCGGCGTAGAACACGCCTTCGCGCAGGTCGGTGATGCGGATCTGGGTCAATTCCTGGCCCAACGCCTCCAGCACGTCCCGGAACAGGTCGTGCGTCAGAGGACGCGCTGGTACCACGCCCTGTTGGGCGAACGCGATGGCCGTCGCCTCTACCGGGCCGATCCAGATGGGGAGATAACGATCGCCCCCCGTCTCCCGTAGGAGCACGATCGGCTGGTTAGAGGGCATCTCCACCCGGACGCCCACAACCTCTAGCTCGTTCACATCGCCACACTAGCGCGCTCGACTGTCGAGGACCGATCCCCGGGGGTCGAATAGGTCGTCGATTCGTCGTTTTTTCTTCGCCGTGCGGCCGAAAGCTCGAACGCCTTCGGCGGGGCCGACCTGCTCACCGGCTCGCTCACCGACCCAGGCGCGGCGCGAGCGCCGCGGTGACCAGGACGGTGTGCAGGCGTGACGTGAGCGCGAGCAGGTCGCGCACGGTCTCCTCGGCGCCGGCCTTGGCCCGCGCCCCCCTGCGGTGCAGCAGCGGCGCGACGATCTGTTCGACCAAGGCGGCCTCGCGATCCGCCGCGGACTTGGCCTGGCGCAGGTGGCGCGGCTCTACGCCGTAGCGCCCCAGCGCCGCGACCAGCCGCGCCACCACGAGCGCGTCGCCGTCGTAGACCACGGCCGCGTCGCCCTCGCCCGCCTCCGGGCGAGGGCGATGCGGCCGAATCAGGCCGAATTCCTCCAGCCGGGCCAAGTCCGCGTCCTGGATGCCGGCGGCGGCGATCAGGCCCGGCCGGTCGAGCAGCACCGTGGTGGTGTCCCGACCGGCCGAGCCCGCGTCACCGTCGGCGTCCGCGGCTCCGGCCGGCGCACTCGGGTCGGCGTCCGCCGGTTCCAGACCGCGATCCATCGCGTCGAGTTGATCCTTGATCACCCGAAGCGGCAGATAGCGATCGCGCTGCACCCGCAGCACGTAGCGCAGTCGATCGATGTCGGCGGGGCCGAACTTGCGGTAGCCCGAGGGACTCCGCTGCGGCTCGATGAGCCCTTCCGCCTCGAGGAACCGGATCTTGGAGATGCTGATGTCCGGGAACTCGGGACTCAGCAGGGTCAGGACCCCGCCGATGCTCAACGAGACGGATCCGGCCGCCGCCGGGCTCACCCGCTCCCCACCTGCGCGTGGCGGCTGGGGAAGAAGACGAGCCGGTACTTGCCGATCTGTACCTCGTCGCCGGGCGTCAGCGGAACCTCGTCGATCCGCTCGCGGCCCACGTAGGTGCCGTTGAGACTGCCGACGTCGGCGACCGCGAATCCCCCGCCGGTGCGGCGGAACTCGGCGTGCTTGCGCGAGACCGTCACGTCGTCGAGGAAGATGTCGCTCTGCGGGTGCCGACCGGCCGTGGTGCGGTCCGAGTCGAGGAGGAAGCGACTTCCGGAGTTGGGGCCCCGGCGGACCACCAGGAGCGCGGTGCCCGGAGGCAGCGCGTCCACGGCGGCCTGCGCCTCCGCGGTGAGGATCTCGCGCGGTGCGGGCTCGCCGTCGAGGGCCTCGATGCCGCTGATCGAGATCGTCGAGGTCTGCTCGGACGCGCGCTCGGCGCCCGCGCCCAGTCGGGTGCCGCAGTTGGAACAGAAGCGGCTGCCGGAGGGGTTGTGATGCCCGCAGGTCGCACAGACCACCATGTCGCCCTCCTGACCCGATCCGGCCGAACCTCGACCAGCGGTCGAGAGTTGCCCGAAACTTATGCGCGCCGTGTGTTCCGGGTCAACAGCGACATGCCCGGCAGTTGCATCGGAACCATCCGAATAGGGCGGCGGCACAGGGGCCGAGGCGGGTGTGGACGCGCCGTACGGCGAGCCCGGAGGCATGGTCGGCGGAGCGGCCGGCGCAGTGCCGGGCCTCCTCGCATCCGCAGCCGGCGCGTCGCCGGAGCGACGGGAACGACCGAACAATTTCGCGAACAACTTCACGGGCGAACCTCCCCGAGAGAACCTGGCCCGCCCGTGGGGCAGGAGGAGTGGGTCGTGGTGATGGACTGCCTACCGCTTCGCCGGGCCGTCAGGAGCCAAGGCTGTTCTGATAGGCGGCCGCGTCCAAGAGCGCGGCCGGTGCGGCGGGATCGTCGGGGCGTACCTCGAACATCCAACCGTCGCCGTAGGGATCGGAGTTGACCAACTCCGGTGCGCCGTCGAGGACGTCGTTGACGGTGGTCACGACGCCGTCGAGGGGCGCGTAGAGGTCGCTGACACTCTTGGTCGATTCCAGCTCGCCACAGGGCTCGCCCGCCAGGACGCGGGTGCCGGCGGGCGGCAGCGTGACGTAGACGATGTCACCGAGCGCGTCCTGCGCGAATTCGGTGATGCCCACCCGCACCGTCCCGGAGATCTCCTCCATGACGCGCACCCATTCGTGCTCCGTCGTGTACGCGAGATCAGCGGGATACATGCGGACTGCCTGCCCTTCTTGCCTCATGAGTGGTGCACCGACCGTGACGGCGAGCGATCGGTGCCTGATTCTGTCAGGTGTGCTCACCCGTTACCGGCGCCCGGTGCCGAGCGAGCGTAACCAGGCTTGTTCGCAGGCCGCAAGGCGTCGATCAGCACCTCCTGCGAGGGCGTCACCACGGGCGAAGCCTGCTTCTGTTCCAGGGTCCTGATCACGCCCCCGGGGATGTTCAGCGCGGGCTGGAGATCCTGCGGATTGCCGATCACCTTGAAGACGTACGGCGGCTGGACCTTGGTGCCGTCGATCATCACCTCTCCGGGTGGCGTGCCGGTGAACCACGTGCCCGCGACCACGCGCACGTCGTTGATCTGGATCGCCTCCGCGCCCGCCGCGCGCAGTTCCTGGAGGGTGTCGAGCAGGATGTCGCCGGTGACCTTGTGCGCCGGATCGGCGATGGTCAGCGTGATCCCGGGCCCTACGGCCTTGGCCGTGCCCGCGAGCACGCCCAGGGCATCCGCCTTGGCCTCGTTCTGCTCCCGGGCCTCCTGGACCCGGTCGTTGCTGTTCTGGAGCTGGGTGCGGCTGGTCTCCAGGCGGTGCTTCTCGTCCTCCAGGCGCCGGGTCCGCTCGCTGATCTCGTCGAGCACCCGGACCAGGTCCTCCTGCCGGGCGCCACGCAGCGGGTCGGACGAAGTGGTCGATCTGACCTGGATGGCCAGTCCCGCGCCGAGAGCGAACAGCAGTACGGCACCCACCAGTTGGGCCCGGCTCACCCGAGGCGGCCAGAACGCTTCGATCAACCTGCGCCGGCCCGGTTGGTCGTCGACCGGCTCGGCCGGATGCGGCTCGGAAACCGCGTTCGAACCCATTTCGAGCCCGGGCGTGTCGGGCGTGTCGCGAGGTCCCGTACGTACCTCGTGCGCCGATTCGCGCACCGGCGCGGTGATCGGCTCGATCTCCGACGTGACCTCCGCGGCCTGCTCGCGTATCCGTTCGCGAATGTGTCGACCCTGGTGGTAGAGGTCGACCCGACCGGCGCTTTCGAGCGCCGGTCGGGGCGTGGGTCCGAGCGCCGGTCGGCGGCTCTCGATCGTGGGTTTGCGCGCGGACGCGACGTGTCGCTCGGCTTCCGCCTCCGCGTCGGTGCGTTCGACGGGACCGGTAATCGGACCGGGAATCGGGTCGAAAGCGCGGTCGGGGTTCGACTCGGACCGCGCTGCCGGCGCTGCCCCCGGTTCCGGCTCCGATTTCGATTCGGTCTTCGCGACGGGTTCCGGTTCCGCTTGTCCGGCCGGCTTGGGGTCCGGTTCGTCCGTCGCGCGCGGGATCCCGTAATCGCGCGGGTCGTCGTCGTGGCGGGCGTGCCGCCCGCGCGTCTCGTCCGATTCGTCGGCCATGTATGACTCCCCGTCAGGCCCGGAAGACGTGCCGGCGGATGGCCGCGGCATTGGAGAAGATCCGGATGCCGAGCACGACCACCACACCGGTGGACAACTGCGCACCTACGCCCAGCTTGTCACCGAGGAAGACGATGAGCGCCGCGACGACCACGTTCGACAGGAACGAGACCACGAACACCTTGTCGTCGAAGATGCCGTCGAGCAGCGCACGCAAGCCCCCGAAGACCGCGTCCAGGGCGGCGACGACCGCGATGGGCAGGTACGGCTCCAGCTCGTGCGGGATCACGGGCCGGGCGATGTACCCGACCACGACCCCGAGGACCAGGCCGAGGACCGCGATCACTGTTTGTCCTTCCGTTCGGACGATTTTGGCGTCGGTATTTGCGAGGCGGTCGGTTTGGCCGAAGCGCTCGGCGGGGGGTTCCGGTTCTGGCTCGCATTCGGGCTCGGGCTCTTGCCGGACGGGAGTGCGGTGCCCGGTGCCGCCGTGCCGGGCGCGCCACCCGGTGCCGCGCTCGATGTCGGGGCCGCGCCGGGCACCGCCCCCGGCACGGTCGCGTAGCGCAGGACCGTGCCGATCGCGGGCGACAGTTTGATCTTCTTCTGCGTGCCCACGTTGATCCGGATGCCGTACTCCTGGAGCCCACGCAGATAGCGCCCGTCGGAGCCGACCATGAACTCGACCTGCATGGGCTTGGCGTCGCCGATCGCCAGGATCGTGTACGGCGGGGCGAGCGGCCGGTTGTCGACCAGGATCGAGGCGCCGGCCGCGCGGATCGCGGAGAGCGAGGTGAGCCGTTGACCGTTGATCGCGATGGCCTGCGCGCCGGCCTTCCACAGGCCGTTGACGAGCCGCTGGAGGTCGCGGTCGAGGATCCGGCCGTTCGCCGCGGCCTCGGCCGCTCGCGGGTCGGACGTGCCGTTGGTGTTCGGCACCTCCTTGGCGTCGTCGGCGACGACCTTCAGACCCGAGCCCTCGGCGGGTTCCGAGCCGGCGAGGAGGCCGAGCATCTTGACCCGCTCCTGGGCGCCCTTGGGAAGCGAGAGTTCCTGTACGGCATCGAGCTCGCCCCGCAGCCGCTCGACGGTGTCCTGGAGCGCGTCGACCTCGTCCTCGTCGGTGTGGATGCGGTCGACGAGCTGGTGCCGCTCGCGCTCGGCCTGCGGCGCGGCGGCGTGCACCTTCATCGCCGCGACCATCAGGATCATCGCGATCAGCGCGACGCCGACGATCGCGAGCACCCGGGCGGCGGGCCCCTTGTTCATCCCCGTGTCGCCGCGCACGGCGCGACGTGCGGTGGCCTCCGCGTAGCCCGCGTCGAGGCTGTTGGCCATCATGTCCACAAGCAGGGACATCGAGGCGTCCGGCCGCCGGTACCGGCTCGTGCCTGGTGTCTCCCGCGATGACATGCGCCCCATCGTTCCATGCCCGGGACGGTGCTCGGTGCAGGGTCCGAAACGGGGTCCGGGCGCGAATCCCCACCGGGGTTCGAACCCCGTTCGCGGCCGGATTCGGGTCCGGATCCGAGCTCGGATCCGAGCTCGGATTCGGGCTCCGTTCCGACCCCGATGTCCGAGTCCGGGCTCCGACCGCGGGCCGGAGCCACGTTCGAGTCGTGGTTCGAGTCGTGATGCGGACACACGTCCGGCCGCGAACCGCCTACGGCGATCCACGGCCGGACCAGACCCTATCGAACCCGCGACCCTCGAGGTCAGTCGCCCGCGTGCTCCACGACCGTGCCCCACTCGTCGAGCAGTTCGTCGGCCGCGGCGTCGTCGGGGCCCTCGGCCCACACGTGGGTGACCGCCTCGGCCGGGTCGGGCAGCACCAGCGCCCAGCGGCCGTCGGTCTCCACGACGCGCACGCCGTCGGTGGTGTCGATCTCCCGCTCACCCGCCGCCTCGACCACGCGGCGCATGACCATGCCCTTGGCCGCCCACGGCGTCGGCACGTCACGACGGCGTACGTGCGCGCGCGGGATGCGCGCGTCGATCTGGCTCAGCGTCAACTGGGTCCGGGCGACCAGCCCGATCAGCCGGACGAACGCGGCGGTGCCGTCGAACACGGTGCTGAATTCGGGGATCACGAACCCGCCGCGCCCGTCGCCACCGAAGATCGTCTCGTCGGACTGGGCCGCGCGCGCGAGGTCGTCCGGCGACGTGGTGGTCCACTGCACCTGGACCCCGTGATAGGCCGCGACCTGTTCGGCGATGCGCGTCGTGGTGACCGGCAGCGCGATCATCCCGCCGCCACGCTCGGCGGCGACACAGTCGAGCAGGACCAGCAGTGCCCGGTGGTCGTCGATGATCCGGCCGCGCTCGTCCACGAGCGACATCCGCTCGCCGACCGGGTCGAACCGCACGCCGAACGCGGCCCGGGAGGACGCCACCAGCTCGCCGAGCCGGACCAGCCCCTCGTGCCGCTCGTCGGCGGTCTCGGTGGGCCGCGCGTCGTCGAGCC
This sequence comes from Streptomyces sp. SID3343, assembly GCF_009865215.1. Classification (GTDB taxonomy): domain Bacteria; phylum Actinomycetota; class Actinomycetes; order Streptomycetales; family Streptomycetaceae; genus Embleya. The sequence goes on from NZ_WWJX01000951.1 coordinate 14,851, forward strand.
CGGAGTTGACGGTCAGCGCGTCGATGCCCAGCCTGCCCAGGATGCTGGGCAGCAGCAGCGCGGCGTTGCCGTGCGCGGCGTCGACCACGACCTTGAGGTTCGCCTCGGGCACCCCGGTGATGTCCAGGGCCTTGAGCAGCGAACCCGAGTAGCTGTCGAACGGCCTTGCAGGGAAGGTCAGTTCGCCGATCTCGCCGGGGAACGCACGGCGATACTCCTGGCGCGAGAAGACCCGGTCGAGTTTGCGCTGCGCGGCCTGCGAGAGATCGGCGCCGCTCTGGTCGAAGAACATGATGTCGACCGAGTCGGGCACGCCGGGCGTGGTCCGGATCATGATGCCGCCGGCCGAGCCGCGCGCGGTCTCCTGACGGGCCACCGGCATCGGCACGTTCTCCAGGTCGCGCACGTTGATCGCGCTGGTCTGCAGTGCCGAGATGACCGCGCGCTTGAGCGCTCGCGCACCCCGCGAGTGGTCGCGCGCGGTGGTGACCGTGGCGCCCTTCTTGAGCGTGGTGGCATACGCCCCGGCCAGCCGTACCGCCAGTTCGGGGGTGATCTCGACGTTGAGGATGCCGGAGACCCCGCGCGGGCCGAACAGGTACTTCTGGCCGCGCGATTCCCAGATCACCGACGTGTTGACGACGGCGCCGGCCTCGATCGTCTTGAACGGGTAGATCCGCACGTCCCCGGCGACCAGGGACTCCTCCTCGATCAGGCACTCGTCGCCGATGACCGCGCCCTCCTCGATCCGGGCGGCGCGCATGACATCGGTGTTCTTGCCGATCACACAGCCGCGCAGGTTGGTCTGCGGGCCGATGTAGACGTTGTCGTGGATGACCGCCTTGTGCAGGAACGCGCCGCGCTTGACCACGACGTTCGAGCCGAGCACGGTGTGCTCGCGGATCTCCACACCGCCCTCGACCTTGGCGTAGTCGCCGATGTAGAGGGGGCC
>NZ_WWJX01000096.1 GCF_009865215.1 Streptomyces sp. SID3343
GCGGCGGGTGCGCCGACGTCGTCGAGTGTGCCGCTGAGCTGGAACGCCGTCCCGGGCGCGACCGGCTACAACGTGTACCGCGACGGTGTGTTCGCGCAGTCGGTGGCCGGTACGAGTGCCACGGTGTCCGGTCTGACCGCGTCGACCGCGTACAGCTTCCAGGTCACCGCGACGAACACCGCCGGTGAGTCGCCGAAGTCGGCGACGGTCACCGCGACCACGACCGGTGGCGGTACCCAGATCCCGGGCACGCCGACCGGGCTGGCGGCGGGTGCGCCGACGTCGTCGAGTGTGCCGCTGAGCTGGAACGCCGTCCCGGGCGCGACCGGCTACAACGTGTACCGCGACGGTGTGTTCGCGCAGTCGGTGGCCGGTACGAGTGCCACGGTGTCCGGCCTGACCGCGTCCACGGCGTACAGCTTCCAGGTCAGTGCGACCAACTCCGCCGGTGAGTCACCGAAGTCGGCGACGGTCACCGCGACCACGACCGGTGGCGGTACCCAGATCCCGGGCACGCCGACCGGTTTGGCGGCGGGTGCGCCGACGTCGTCGAGTGTGCCGCTGAGCTGGAACGCCGTCCCGGGCGCGACCGGCTACAACGTGTACCGCAACGGGGTGTTCGCGCAGGCGGCGACCGGTACGAGTGCCACCGTCACCGGCCTGACCGCGTCGACCGCGTACAGCTTCCAGGTCAGCGCGACCAACTCCGCCGGTGAGTCGCCCAAGTCGGCGACGGTCACCGCCACCACGACCGGCGGGGGCGGCGGCAACCTGCCCAAGCACGTGCTCACCGGCTACTGGCAGAACTTCAACAACGGCGCGACCGTCCAGACCATCGCGCAGGTGCCGGCCGAATACGACATCATCGCCGTCTCGTTCGCCGACGCCACCAGCACGCCCGGCGGTGTCTCCTTCACCCTCGACCCCGCCCTGAACTACACCGAGGCGGCCTTCAAGGCCGACATCGCGGCCAAGCACTCGGCCGGCAAGAAGGTGATCATCTCGGTCGGCGGCGAGAAGGGCACCGTCTCCGTCAACAGCTCGTCGTCGGCGACGAACTTCGCCAACACGCTCTACACGCTGATCCAGACCTACGGTTTCGACGGCGTCGACATCGACCTCGAAAACGGCATCAACTCGACCTACATGAGCCAGGCACTGCGCTCGCTGTCCGGCAAGGTCGGCCCGAGCCTGGTCATCACGATGGCGCCGCAGACCCTCGACATGCAGTCGACCGGCACCGAGTACTTCAAGACCGCGCTGGCGATCAAGGACATCCTCACCGTCGTCAACACCCAGTACTACAACAGCGGGGCGATGCTCGGCTGTGACGGCAAGGTCTACAGCCAGGGCACGGTCGACTTCATGACCGGCCTCGCCTGCATCCAGCTCGAAGGCGGTCTCGCCCCGTCGCAGGTCGGTCTCGGTCTGCCGGCCTCGCCGCGCGGCGCGGGCGGCGGCTACGTCTCGCCGTCGGTGGTCAACAACGCTCTGGACTGCCTGACCAAGGGCACCGGTTGCGGGACCTTCAAGCCCACCAAGACCTACCCGTCGCTGCGCGGAGCCATGACGTGGTCCACGAACTGGGACGCCCTCAACGGCAACCAGTTCTCCAACACCGTCGGCCCGCACCTGGACACGCTTCCGTAGCACCCGACAGGCACCACCCCTCATCCGAGTCCGGGCCGGACCACGCAGCCGGCCCGGGCTCGTTCACCGCACCCACGTTCACGTGAACTTCGCCTCGAGCACGCGGACTTCGCTCCGCCACCCGTGAGCTTCGATCTCCGTGGACTCCGACCCCGCGAACTTCGCCTCGTCCCCCGTGAAGTTCGCCCCCGTCCCCGTGAACTCCGTCCCGATCACGCGAGGGAACCCATGCCTGTACCCCATCAAGCCCGCCCCCGCCGGCGGGTCCGCCCCCTCATCGCCGCCGCGAGTACCGCGCTGCTCACCGCCGCCATGCTCACCGCCGTCGCCGGATCGGCCGACGCGGCAAACGCCGAACTCGTCGTGAACGGCGGCTTCGAGGCGGGCCTGTCCGGCTGGACCTGTACCGCCGGCAGCGGTGTCGCGGCGACCACCCCCGTGCACGGCGGCACTTCGGCCCTCAAAGCCACCCCCGCCGGCAGCGACAACGCCAAGTGCACGCAGACCGTCACCGTGCAGCCCTCCTCCGACTACACGCTCGCCGGCTGGGTTCGCGGCAGCTACGTCTACCTCGGCGCGACCGGGACCGGCACCACCGACCCGTCCACGTGGACCGGGTCGGCGCCGGACTACACGCGCCTGAGCACGACATTCAAGACCGGCCCGAACACGACCTCGGTCACGCTGTACACGCACGGCTGGTACGGCACCGGCGCCTACTACGCCGATGACCTGTCCCTGATCGGCCCCGGCGGCAACACCCAGATCCCCGCCGCTCCCACGGGCCTCGCGGCCGGTACGCCGACCTCGTCCACCGTCCCGCTGACGTGGACCGCCGTACCCGGCGCGACCGGCTACAACGTGTACCGCAACGGAGTGTTCGCCCAAGCGGCCGGCGGCACGAGCGCCACGGTCTCCGGCCTGACCGCGTCGACGGCGTACAGCTTCCAGGTCACCGCGACCAACTCGGCCGGGGAATCGCCCAAGTCGGCCACGGTCACCGCGACCACCGCCGGCGGCGGCACCCAACTCCCCGCCGCGCCCACCGGCCTCGCCGCCGGGACGCCGACCTCGACGACCGTCCCGCTGAGCTGGAACGCCGTCCCGGACGCGACCGGCTACAACGTGTACCGCGACGGCGTGTTCGCCCAAGCCGCGACCGGGCCGACCGCCACCGTCGCCGGTCTGACCGCGTCCACCGCGTACAGCTTCCAGGTCACCGCGACCAACTCGGCCGGGGAATCGCCCAAGTCGGCGACCGTCACCGCGACCACCGCCGGCGGCGGCACCCAACTCCCCGCCACCCCGACCGGCCTCGCCGCCGGCACCCCGACCACCACGACCGTCCCGCTGTCGTGGTCCGCGGTCTCCGGCGCGACCGGCTACAACGTCTACCGCAACGGCGTGTTCGCCCAGGCGGCCGGCGGCACGAGCGCCACGGTCTCCGGCCTGACCGCGTCCACCTCCTACAGCTTCCAGGTCAGCGCGACCAACGCGGCCGGCGAGTCCGCGAAGTCCGCGGCCGTCACCGCGACCACCGCGACCGACGGCGGCGGAGGCGGCGAACTGCCCCCGCACGCGCTGATCGGCTACTTGCACGCGAGCTTCGCCAACGGCTCGGGCTACACCCGCATGGCCGACGTACCCGCGAGCTGGGACGTCATCAACCTCGCCTTCGGCGAGCCCACTTCGGTCACCTCCGGCGACATCCGGTTCAAGCTGTGCCCGGTCGCCGAGTGCCCGACCGTCGAGTCGGAGGCCGACTTCAAGGCCGCGATCAAGGCCAAGCAGGCCGCCGGCAAGAAGGTACTGATCTCGATCGGCGGCCAGAACGGACAGGTCCAACTGTCCACGACGGCAGCCCGGGACAAGTTCGTCGAGTCGGTCGGCAAGATCATCGACGACTACGGCCTCGACGGCCTCGACATCGACTTCGAGGGCCACTCACTGTCGCTGAACACCGGCGACACGGACTTCAAGAACCCGACCACGCCCGGCATCGTCAACCTGATCTCGGCGGTGAAGACGCTCAAGGCCAAGTACGGAAGCAAGTTCGTGCTGACCATGGCGCCGGAGACGTTCTTCGTGCAACTGGGCTACCAGTACTACGGAACCGGTCAGTGGGGTGGCCAGGACCCGCGCTGCGGTGCGTACTTGCCCGTCATCTACGCCCTGCGCAACGACCTGACCCTGCTGCACGTCCAGGACTACAACTCGGGCTCGATCATGGGCCTGGACAACCAGTGGCACAGCATGGGCGGCGCGGACTTCCACATCGCGATGACCGACATGCTCCTCACCGGCTTCCCGGTGGCGGGCAACACCGCCAACGTGTTCCCGGCGCTGCGCCCGGACCAGGTCGCGATCGGCATGCCGGCGTCGGTCCAGGCCGGCAACGGCTGGGTCTCCACCGGCGAGGTGAACAAGGCACTGGACTGCCTGACCAAGAACACCAACTGCGGCTCGTACCCGGTACACGGCAAGTGGCCGGGGCTGCGCGGGTTGATGACGTGGTCGGTCAACTGGGACCGGTTCAACAACTTCGACTTCTCCCGCAACTTCGACACGTACTTCGGCGGCTGAGGAGCGGCTCGAGGCCCGAAGCCCGAGGCCCGAAGCCGGAGGCCCGAAGCCCGAAGCCCGAGGCCCGAAGCCGGAGGCCCGGGGCCCGAAGCCCGAAGCCCGAGGACGGCGGTCGGCCGAGTGCCGGCCGCCGTCCACCCCGAGACGACCCCCGCCGCCGGTAGCCACCCGATGTCACCGGCGGCGGGCCGGTCCACCACCCGGCCGCGACCCCACGACGGGTCGCGGCCGTCGAACGTACGGCCATAAACCGTACGGCATGAACCGTACGGCCATAAACCGTACGGCCATCGACCTTCCGATCATTGACCTTTCGGCCATTGATCCTTGTCGCGGGGTACGACAGCATCCCGCGACATGGACATAGCGATGACGTTGCCGACGATGCTCCCGCACGGCCGCGACGAGGTGTTGCGGTGGTGCCACGGGATCGACGAGGGCCCGTGGTCGAGCCTGGCCGTGCCGGAACGGATCACCTACTCCAGCCACTCGCTCATGGTGCAACTCGCGGCGGCCGCCGCGCTCACCGAGCGGGTACGGCTGTGCACGACCATCGTGATCCTGCCGTCACACTCCGCGGTGCGGATGGCCAAGGACCTCGCGTCGGTCGACCGATTGAGCGAGGGCCGGCTGACCGTGGGCGTCGGGGTCGGCGGCCGTGAGCAGGACTACCGGGCCGTGGGCGCGCCCTTCGACCGGCGTTGGCAGCGGATGGACGACCAGATCGCGACGATGCGCTCGATCTGGGCCGGCACCCCTCCCGAACCCGACCTGGACCCGGTCGGTCCGCCGCCCGTACAGCCCGGCGGCCCGCCGCTCGTGGCGGGCGCGATGGGCCCCAAGGCGACCGCCCGCGCCGCCCGTTGGGCGATGGGCGTCGACGACGGCTCGGCGGTGGCCGCGCCGGATCTCGACACCCTGCGCGACGTCGCCGACCGGGTCCGCACCGCGTGGCGCGAGGCGGGGCGCACCGATGCGCCGCACCTGTCGACCAGCCTGTGGTACGCCCTCGGCGACGACGCCGAAGCCCGGTTGCGTGGCTACGCGTTCGACTACCTGCGGGTGTTCGGCGACCAGATCGGCGAGGCGGTCGCCGAGAACGTGAGCGCCTACACGCCCAAGGCGCTGCGGCACGCGGTCGACACGGTCCGCGCGGCGGGCTTCGACGAACTCTTCCTGGTCCCGACGACCGCCGACCCCGACGAACTCGCGCGCACCCGCGAGGCGTTGGGACTCTGACGGCCGGTCCCTCGGTTTCCTCGGCCCAGGCGCCTACCCCGCTTCCTCCTCGCCCCGGATGCGGGCCAGGATCCGCGGGTTGGTGACGTGGACCGGCACGTTGTCCTCGTCGAACAGGCCCAGCCGGTTGAGGGCGCCGCCCTCGACCGGGATCACCGCGCCGGTCGTGTACGCGGCGAGGTCGGAGATCAGGAACAACACCGCCGCCGCGACGTCGGCCGGCGTACCGCGCCGGCGCATCGGTACCCCGCGGCCCGCGAACGCCGGGTCCTGCGGGGTACTCGACGCGCGCGGCGTGGTGATCGAACCGGCCGCGACCGCGTTGACCCGGATCCCGTACTGCCCCCACTCCACCGCGAGCGTGCGGGTCAGGCCCAGGACCGCGGCCTTCGCGGTGCCGTAGCCGACGTGGTAGGGCGCCGCGATCACGCCGCCGGTCGACGAGATCGTCACGATCGAGCCGGCCGACCCTCGCGCGACCAGATGCCGGGCCACGCCCTGGGACAGGAACATCACGTGATGCAGGTTCAGGTCGAGGGACTGCTCCCACTGGGCGCGCGCGAAGTCGAGCGCGGGCGCCCAGTGCGGGAGCAGGCTGCCACCGACCACATTGACCAGCCCGTACAACTCGCCGGGCGCGGCGACGGCCGCCTCGACCACGGCCTCGACACCCTCGGCGGTCGAGATGTCCGCGCACAACGTGACAAGTGTGCCGGCGGGCCCACCCGCGCCCACCGCGTCGGCGAGATCGGCCTCGACAGCGTTCAGCCGCTCCGGGTCACGGTCCACCCCCACCACGGTCGCCCCCGCTTCGAGCAGCCCGCGTGCGCACGTCGTACCGATACCGCCACCACCGGCCCCCGACACGACCACGGTTCGCCCGTCCAACCTCATACGGTCCGCTATCACTGCTGCTCCTTCGGGTGACTCGGTGCTGTAACGCCCATCGACGTCGCGTCCTGTGTCGCCTCGCCCAAACCCGAAACGGAACCACCCGGCCCAACGCCTCGACCCGAACAAAATCCACCGCGACGCCTGTTCCTCTCGGTCCCAACCGGCGGCGATCATGGCAGAAGACACGTACCGATCGAACCCCCAAGAATTGTGCTACGGCCCGTTCCTCCCGTGAAAGCGCCGAACCGACCGCGACCCGGGTGTTCGGGTCGCGGTCGGTCGGGTCGGCCCGTCGGCCGACGTCGGTTGTCTACTACCGTCTACTTCTTCTTCTTCTCGGTCTCACACTTCGTCCCGGCTGCCGGGAGCGTGCCGTCCACGATGTACGCGTTGATTGCGGACTCGATGCATGTGTTCCCGCGACCGAACGCACCGTGACCCTCGCCCTTGAGAGTCAGCAGCGTCGCGTTCGCGAGGTCTTTGGACAACTTCTCGGAGGCGGCGTACGGCGTGGCCGGGTCGCCGGTGGTCCCCACGACCAGAATCGGAGCGGCGCCCTCCGCGCGGATCACGTGTGGCTTCTCGGGCGTCTTGTACGGCCAGAACTCGCAGCCGGGACCCTCCAGGTCGGATGCGACGGTGTCCTTCGTCATCCGAGGTGCGTTGGCGCGGAGCTTGGCGAGAATCTGCTCGATCCGTTCGGGGGACGAGGCGGCGGCGGCGCCGTCGGCACACCTGATCGCAGTCCTGGAGTCCTGACTGTTGTCGTAGTGACCTTCCTTGTCCCGACCCATCTGGTTGTCCGCGTAGAACAGCAGCGCGCCGCCGTTCTTGCTTTTGATGCCGTAGTCGAACGCCTCGCGCAGAAGCTTCCACGTCTGGTCCTTGTCCCCGTACAGCAAGCTCTTCGCTCCCGTCCAGCCGAGGCTGGAGGTCAGCTTTCGGCCGGCGTCCTGCGTGGGCAGTGGGTGATCTTGGAGCCCGTCGAGGAAGTCGGCGGCGACCTGCCACGCCTTGTCCGGATCGTTGCCGAGTGGGCATCCGACGCGGGCGGCGCAGTCCGCCGAGAACGCCTGGAACGAGCGCTCGAAGCCGGCCACTTGGTCCACCGACGCGTCGAGCTGGTCGGCAGCCGGGTCGACCACGGCGTCCAGCACGAGGCGACCGACGCGATCCGGGAACTCCTCCGCGTACAGGGAGCCGAGGTAGGTGCCGTACGAGACGCCGAGATAGTTGAGCTTCGTGTCACCGACGGCGCCGCGCAGTACGTCCATGTCGCGAGCCTGGTTGCGCGTCCCTACGAAGTTCAACAGGTCGCCCGCCTGTTCCTTGCACGCGGCGGAGAATTCCTTGCTGCTCTCTTCACCACGTGCCTTGCGCGCAGCCGGATCGCGCGGCGAGTCCTCGGCGTTGCGCTTGTCGCGGGTCTTGTCGTCGATACACCGGATGGGGGAACTTGCCGCCACACCACGCGGATCGAAGCCGAGGACGTCGTACCGGTCGTGCAGGACGCCGTCGAATTCGGAAAAGCCGTATTTGACGAAATCCTGCCCGGACCCACCCGGTCCGCCGGGGTTCAACACGAGCGACCCGATTTTCCTGTCGGGCTTCGCCGCCGGATATTGCATGACGGCGATGTCCAGGGACTTGCCCTCGGGAGCGGTGTAATCCATCGGGACCTTGAGCGTCCCGCAGTTGAAATCGCCCTCGTCCTTCTTCTTCGTCGCCGGGTCGTCCTCGCAGGCTTTCCAGGCGATCTTCTGTTCGTAGAAGGAACGCAGTGCGGGGTCGGCCGCACCCTTGGGCTTCGGCGGCGCGGGAGGTGGTGTCACCACGGCCGGAACGGTCGCGGTCGGAGCGGTGGTCGGCGATGCGGGAACCGGCTTCGCGTCGGCGGCGTCGGACGCGGCGCCGCCACCGAAACACCCTGCGGCCAACAGCAAAGCCAGGGCCGCAGGTATGGAGCGACGGAAGGACGTCGCCTGGAAAAGAGTGATCACGGGACAAGAAATACCACCTGCCCATACGGCGACGCACGGCGATATCCCCGTCAAGAATGTCGGCCTCCCAAATGGGCGCAATACGTGCCGCGTTGTTCCGTCGCTGTCGTGCGCGCATGTGTCGGAGTCCATGCCGATAGGGGTATTTCACCCCGAATTCGGTACCCGAAGGCTGTTCGCCGAATCGCGCCAAGCGGCCCGACTCGACCTCGACGGCACGGACAAGGTGCCGGCTGGAGGAACGCCTGCAGACACTCGCGGACGCCCGGACTCGCCTGCAGGCCGAGTTGCGCGCTCCGCGTGTCGACAAGACGCACGAGACTCACCGAATCTACCCGTGTTTCGGCAACGTCACCTCGTAGCAGGGCACTTCGGAGCAGAGGCCGGTCAGTGGGGTGGGAGGTTGTGGGTGAAGAAGGACCGTACGTGTCGGCGGATCAGGGGGATTGATGTGGATGGGGGGATGGTGCCGATCAGTTGGTTGCGGTTGGTGGGGGTCATCAGGTCGGCGGACTGCAACTGTGGTGCGATGGCGGCGTAGTCGGTGACCACCCAGTGGTTGGCGTGGTCGAGTTGCCGGTGGGTGGTGTGGCCGGGGCGGTGGGCGAGCATGGCCGACCACGAGCGTTTCAGGCCGTTGCGGTCGGCGAAGCCGTCGGTTCCGAGCAGGAGCAGCGGTCGGTCGACCCCGTGTGCGGCGACCGGGTACAGGTCTCCGTCGCGTCCCGGCGCTTCGGGGGCTTGGTCCAGGTAGCCTTCCAGGTTGATCGCCGCGCCGAAGCGGCGGTCCTCGTACAGGGTTTGGGCTGCGACGGTGCCGCCCGCCGAGTGGCCGTAGATGCCAACCCGGCGCAGATCCAGTGCCCGGCCCAGGTGTTCGGGCAACGCGATGCCCAGTGCGTCCGGGTTTCGTCCGGCGGCCAGGTCGTGCAACCGGTCCAGGACGAAGCGGGTGTCGGTGATCCGGGTGTCCATCGCGGTGCGGAAGATCTGCGGGTTGTCGCGGGGGTTCCCCCGGAAGACGGTCGGCCGGACGGTTCCGTCCCGTCCCTCCATCTCCACGGGGAACTCCACCTCGCCGGCGTCCCCGGGGTGGTCGATGGTCACCACGACGCAGCCGTGGCTCGCCAGTTCCTCGGCGAGGCCGGTGCCCATCGTGCGTGGGTCGCCGCCGCCCGGGCTGTACAGCAGCACCGGCCTGCGTACGGGCTGCGCGGGCGCGCCCGTGTGCGCGTGCGTCGCGGTGGCCGCCCAGTTCACCCCCGCCATCGGCAACTCCCGGTGCAGGACGGCCGGATCGAAGCCCGTGAAGGTGTCCGCGGCACCTCGGCTCATCTGGGGCGCGACCGGGAAGCCGCGCACGGTGCGGGCGGGATAGAAGATCGTGACCATCACCTCCCGCACGGGGATCGCCGGCTCCCACGGGTCACGCCGCGAGCGATCGACCAGATACAGGGTGGTGACCCCGAGCCGGTGCGGGCCGGTCGGCGCCGGCAATGTCGGGACCACGTCACCCCCGGTCGGCGCCTGCTGCGCCCTCCCGGGCTGTGCTCGGGCGACGGTGCCGCCCGCGAGGAGCAGTGCGGTGGTTGCCAGGACAGCCGACCTGGCGACGGTCCGGCGGGTCGGTTCGGGGGCGTGGTCGTGGGGCATGGCGATGGCTCTCCCTCGTGCGCTGTGACTTCGGTCCTGGTGCTGTGCGGCGGCCGTCTGCGTGAATGAACGGCGAAGGCACGACCCGATGTTCGCGTCCGACGGGAGGAGTGGGCGATGGTTCAGGCCAGGCCCGAAAGGATGGCGCCGCGGCGCCGGGGAGAGTAGTGATCCGGATCCACTTCACCGCGGCCGACTTCAGCCGAGTCCGGTTCGCGCCGCGACCGGCCCCGTTGTTGGAACTGAACGTGGCCCTGATGAAGATGGGCATCCCCGACGAGGACGTGCTCTTCGGCCGCTGGCGACGCAGGACACTGCGCTCCCTGCCGGGCGCGGTCGAGCCGCTGCGGGACGTGGTCCCGGGGCCGGCGGCGCCCAACTTCCTCGACGTCTTCAGCGACACGCTGAAGGAGGGACTGGAGACGGTACGCTCCGCGCGGCCGGCGCTGGTCCGCTCCGAGATCGAGCGGGTGTACGCCGGGCATCCCGCTCCGCCCCCGCCGTGGATCCGCGACCTGCACCGGGGCGACGCGCACGCCTGGCGCGTCCTGCTTCGCGCCCAGCACGCGGCTTTCGACGCGGTGCTGCGCCCGGTGTGGCCCCTCGTACAGGATCTGCATCAGGCCGAGTTCACCCGGTACGCGCTGATCGCGGCCGAGTACGGCATCGGCGCCGCCCTCACCGCGCTCGTGCCCGGCAGTCGATTCGTTGGAGGCGTTGGAGGCGTTGGCGAAGTCGGGAAAGTCGGGAAAGTGGGGAAAGTCGGGGACGTCTGGGAGGTCGACGGTCCCGGCGAGTGGGACGTCAAGCTGTGCGGTCGTGGCGTGGTGCTGCTGCCGACGTTCCACTGGACCGGCCATCCGCTCGTCTCCTGGCTGCCCGATCGCCCGCTGTACGTGACCTTCGCGGCCGGCCCGGGTCTGCCGCCGGGGCCGGCCGAGGTGGGCGGCGGTGACGACGCGCTGGCCGGAGTACTCGGGCGCACCCGGCTCGACATCCTGCTCCTGCTCGCGAACGAGCACAGCACGAGCGACGTCGCCCGGCGACTGCGCGTCAGCAACGCCACGGTCTCCACCCACACCGCCGCGTTGCGCGGCGCGGGCCTGATCACCACGGTCCGCGCCGGCCGCTCGGTCGTACACCTGCGCACCGCGCTGGGGGCCATGCTGGTACGCCGCCGCACCACGGCGTCGCCGAACACGATCTGAAGGAGAACCGTCATGGTCGACCTGTCCGTGCGCCGCGCCGACACCGAAGACCACGCCGCCCTGGAGCGGCTGTGGCTGATGTTCTCCCACGACCTGTCCGAGTTCCGCGACCAACTGCCCCGCCCGGACGGCACGTTCCGCAACGAACGCCTTCGGTCCGCGGTCAACGACCCCGACTGGGCGGCCTACCTGCTGACGCTCGGCGAGCGCCCGGTCGGGTTCGCTCTCGTCCGCGGCCTGTCCGGTCCGACTCGGGTGATGAACAGCTTCTTCGTCGTCCGCGGCGCGCAACGGACCGGGATCGGCCTGCGGGCCGTCCGCGAGGTGGTCGCCGAACACCCCGGCCTGTGGGAGGTCGCCTTCCAGGACGACAACCCGACGGCCGTGCGCTTCTGGCGCCGCGTCGCCACCGCCCTCGCCGACACCACCTGGACCGAGGAACACCGCCTGGTCCCCAACCGCCCCGACCTGCCCCCGGACGTATGGATCACCTTCGCCACCCCGGCGTAGCCGTACGGCCGCCCGCGCGTCCCTACGCGTCTTCTCGCCGCGCGAGTAGTCGACGTACTCGTACGGATCGCCGATCGTGTCGCGGTCGGAGACCCGTACACCGATGGCGCCGCGCCGGTCGCCCTCCGACAGAAACGCCTCGACGGCGAAGTCCGGCGACCCGGAGTGGCGGACCGCGTCGGCGACCGGTTCGGACGGCGGCGATCCCGGCGAGGCCGTCCAGCCAGGCCGACGCCGAGCTTCCCGTCCCGTCCCGTCCCGTCCCGTCCCGTCCCGGCCCAGCTCGGATCGGCTCAGCTCGGCGGGTCGGGTTCGACCCGCTCGTAGCCGAGCAGGACGACGCCGTTGCCGAATGTTCGGGTTTCGGTGTGGCGCAGGTTGGTTCTGGTGTCGGATGGGCCGAACAGCGGCTTGCCGCGGCCGATCAGGACGGGGTGTACGTACACGCGGTACGCGTCGATCAGGTCGAGGCGTCGAAAGGTCGCGGCCAGGTCGGGGCCGCCGATCACCAGGTCGCCGCCGGGCTGCGCCTTCAGGGCGAGGACGTCCTCGGCGACGACTTCGCGCACGATGGTGGTGTTCCAGTCGGCCTGTTGCAGGGTTCTGGAGTACACGATCTTGGGCATGTCCCGCCAGATCCCGGCGAACTCGGCCATCACGGGAGCACACGCGGGGTCGGCGTCGGCCGTCGGCCAGAACCCGGCCATCAGGTCGTACGTGACGCGTCCGCTCACGAACGCCCCCATGCCGCGCAGATATTCGTTGAAGTGGAGATGCAACTCGTCGTCGACCAGATGCCAGTCGATCTCTTGCTCGGGGCCCTCGATGAACCCGTCGAGCGACACCGACATGGACAAGACGATTCTTCTCATCTCGAACCTCGTCTCAGTTTTGTGTTCGACTCTCATAGCGGCACCGGTACCGGCATCGGCACCGGCAGGTCTTCCGGGAGTGTCCCCGTTGCCGCGGTCCTGACGCCGACTCGGGGGATCGGGGATCGGGGGAT
>NZ_WWJX01000952.1 GCF_009865215.1 Streptomyces sp. SID3343
GCCATCCGCCGCGCCGTCGAACAAAGCCTGGTCCTGGAGAAGGAACTCCTCGTAGACCCCGAGTACTTCACCGCCCTCGCACACCACATCCCCGACCTCGCCGGCATCGACATCCAACTCAAACGCGGCACCGCACACAACGAACTCACCCGCTACCGCTACGACACCACCCTCTACAAAACCGGCATCACCCCATACCCCCTCACCGACACCCCCACCCGACCCTGGACCCGAGACATCGGCGTTCTGGCCGATCGACTGCGCACCGCCCGGCCCGACCGGTTGCGAGTGACCGGCGTACCCAACGCACGCATCGCAGCCGATCTCGCCGTCCGGCGCGCCCTGGAAACCGGGACGCCGCAAGCCGATCCGGGGACTCCCGGCGTCGATCCGGAAGATCTTCACCGCCTCGGCGAAGAGCACGGCTACCGGACCGCGATCAGCTGGAGCCCGGACGATCCGGCCGCCATCGAGGTCACCTACGTCAAGTGCGGGCTCCTCGGTACGGACGTCGTCGTCGGCGCCTACGCGCCCAAGGACGCCGCCGGTGCCGACCTGCCGCTGTCCTCCTGGACCACGAGCCCGGCCACCGGCCGAGACACCGGCGCCGTGCTCATCGCCCTGCGCGAGCACACTCGCCGGCATCTGCCCGACTACATGCGCCCCGCCGCCATCGTCCCCCTCGAACGGCTCCCCCTCACCGCCAACGGCAAGCTCGACCGCGCCGCTCTGCCCGCGTTCGAGGCGGCGAGCGCCGACATCGGCCGGGCTCCCGCGACGCCGCAGGAGCAGGTGGTGTGCGAGTTGTTCGCGGAGGTACTCGGACGGCCGGTGGTCGGGGTGGACGAGGATTTCTTCGACCTGGGCGGGCACTCGCTGCTGGCCACCCGACTGATGGCCCGGCTACGGGCCGCCTTCGGTGTCGAGCTGGGCCTGCGGAGCCTGTTCGAGGCGCCGACCCCGGGCGGTATCGCGGCCCGGCTGGACCTCGACGACGCGGACGGCTCCTACGAGGTGGTGTTGCCGCTGCGCGCCCGGGGCAGTCGGCCGCCGCTGTTCTGCATCCACCCGGGTGGCGGCATCAGCTGGTCGTACAGCGCACTGATCAAGCAACTCGATCCGCAGTACCCGCTGTACGGGATCCAGGCGCGCAGCCTCGCCCGTCCGGAGACCCGGCCGGGCAGCATCGAGGAGATGGCGGTGGACTACGCCGACCAGATCCGCAGCGTGCAACCGCACGGGCCGTACCACCTGGCCGGCTGGTCCTTCGGCGGGCTGTGCGCGCATGCGCTGGCCGCGGAGTTCCAACGGCGCGGCGAACCGGTGGCGCTGGTCGCGGTGCTCGACGTGATCCCGAACTGGCAGGGGCTGACCCATGCGGACGTGCCCGCCCCCGACGACCGAGTGATGCTGCTCTATCACGTGGGTCTCGTCGACGACGGAACCCATCGGCCCGACGACGAGGAGATGACCTTCGCCAAGGCGCGAGAGATCCTGCGCCGCCAGGGAAGCGTGTTGGCCAACCTGGACGAGGACCGGCTTGCGACGATCACCGAGATCTCGGCGAACAACACCCACCTGGCCATCGACTACCGGCCCGGCCCGATCGACGGCGATCTGCTGCTGATCGCCTGCTCGGATCCACAGGACCCGCCGGTCGACGCCGCGGCTTGGCAACCGTACGTCCGTGGCTCCGTCGAGGCACACGTGGTGCCCGGCGAACACGGGACCATGCTGACCCGACCGGACACGCTGGCCGAGATCGGTCGGATCCTGTCGGCCAAACTCCACGAGCTCACCGGCGACGAGTGACGTTCGCAGGCCGCCTTCGAGACACATCCCGTCCGCTTTCTGCGAGGACCGACACCCGAGGACTGACAACGATGCTGACCGACGTGCTCTCCGTCGACTTGGCCAAGGCTTTAGAGGCCGTCGAGGGATGGCTGAGCGACTACATCCGCCAACCGCACAGCGAACTCGGACGCTCCGGACCGGTGTGCCCGTTCGTCGCACCGGCCCAGCGCGCCGGCGCGCTGGAGGTCCGGGTCAGACTGGTGGGTCCGACCCCGAGCCAGACTCTCATCGACGAGATCGTCCGCTGCGGCCTGGACGAGTTCAGCGAGGTCGGCTGGAAGGACGGCAATCCGAACCTGCGTTCGCTGCTGCTCGTCCTGCCGGACCTGCCGCCCGAGCATCTGCACCTGCTGGACGCGGCACACACCGCGCTCAAGCCGGAAAGCGTGCGCCGCGGGCTGATGATCGCCCAGTTCCACGAGCAGTGCCGGGAAAAGGCGGCCCGCAACCCGGAGTTCGAGGTGAGCTATGCCCCCGTGCCGATGATGGCGGTGCGCTCGATGGCGATCCATGACGTGCTCTTCCTGGCGGACCGGCGCGAGTGGTTCGAGGAGTACGCGAAGCGCTTCGGGGCCCGCTACCGCAGTTCGACGCGCGGCATCGACCCGGTGCTGACCGAGATGTACGAACGAGCCCGCGCCACCCACGAGTCGGGGAGCTGAGCGGATGCGCGACCAACCGCGGCCCGGGTGCCGGCGATGACGAGTACCGCCGTGTATCGGGGAATGGATCAGAGCACCTTGGATCGGCAGTACTCGCCGAGTTCGCGCGTGCCGAGCCTCGATGCCTACCTCCGCGAGTACGAGCGACTGAGCGAGGCCGCCCGCCGGGACCACTCGGTGCGGACCGGTCTTGCCTACGGGGCGCATCCGGCAGAGGTACTCGACTACTTTCCCGGCACGGGTTCCGGGCGTTCGCCGCTGCTGGTGTTCGTCCACGGCGGAAACTGGCAGGCCCTCGGACGGCACGAATCGGCTTTCGCGGTCCCGCAGTTGCTGGCCGCCGGCGCGGCGGTCGCGGTGGTGGAGTACGGCCTGGCACCGGGCGTCGGTCTGGACGCCATGGTGGCGATGGTGCAGCGCGCCGTCGACTGGCTGCTGCACCACGCGGACCGGCTCGGGTTCGCCCCGGACCGGCTCCATCTGTGCGGCACCTCGGCCGGCGCGCAGTTGGCCACGATGGCCATGGTGCCCGCTCCGCCGTTCGGCCCGGACGTGTCCGGGCGGATCGCGGGGGCGGTGCTGCTCAGCGGCATGTACGACCTGGAGCCGGTCCGGCTGTCGTACGTCAACGAGGCGCTGGGGCTGGACGAGGCCGGGGCTCGCCGCAACAGCCCGATCCACCTGCTGCCGGAGCGGCTGCCCGAGGTGGTGATCGCCCTGGGCGGCAACGAGACGCAGGAGTACGTCCGCCAACACGAGCGGATGGTGACGGCGCTGCGCCGGCGGGCGGCGACGACGGAGATCGTCGCCCAGCGACGCAACCACTTCGACCTTCCCTACGACCTGGGCGTGCGGGGCACCGAACTGGGCGATGCGGTCCTCGCGCAGATGGGACTGGGAGGAGCGACCACATGAGCACCGAACACACCGAACACACCGACCGCGTCGAACACACCGAACGCGTCGACCGCACCGACCCCGACTCCCGGGAGAACCTCCGCTGCCCGCTGTCCGTCGACCCCCCGCCGGGCACCACCGCCTACGCGCACTACGCGCGGATGGACGACTTGCTGGCGTTGCAGCATCCGCTCAGCCCGGCGGACACCGAGCCGGGCTTCATCATCATGAGCCAGGTCAAGGAACTCCTGTTCAAGCTGCTGCACACGGAACTGAGCACGGCCCGCGACCAATTGGGCAAGGACCGTCTCGGTGACGCGTTGTGGACGCTGCGCCGGTCGGGCCGGGTGCAGCAGGTCCTGCTGGTGTCGTGGGAGACGTTCTCCGTGCTGTCACCGGTGGAGTTCGCCGAGTTCCGGGACGTTCTCGGGTCGGCGTCCGGCTTCCAGTCGGCCGGCTACCGGCGGCTGGAATTCCTCCTCGGCAACAAGAACGCGGCGATGGCGCGGCCACACCGGGACACGGTCGGTCACGACGCGGTGCTGCGGCAACTGCACGAGCCGAGCCTGTACGACGAGGCGCTCGCGCTGCTGGCTCGCCGCGGGCTGCTCCAACCGGACGACTCCGGGTCCCGGGACGCCACGCTGCCGTACCGGGCCGGCTCGGAGGTCGAGCAGGCTTGGCGGACGGTCTACCGGGATCCGGTGCGTCACCACGATCTGCACCTGCTCGCCGAGGCGCTCATGGACACCGCCGAGCAGTTCGCGCGCTGGCGCTACACCCATCTGCTCACCGTGCAAAGGATGTTGGGCGCCAAGCCGGGCACCGGGGGCACCGAAGGCGTGGCCTGGCTCGCCCGGATCAGTGAGCACCGCTTCTTTCCCGAACTGTGGTCGGTGCGTTCGACGCTGTGATGCGTGGGGCGGCCGACGGCTTCGCGGTCGTGACGGAGAACAGCAGGGGACACGGAACACGCCGACGACACGAAACAGAAGGAGGGTCGATGGAGGGCGCGATCTCCCGAGCGGCGGCCGAGGAGTTGGACGCGGCCGATCCGCTGGCCGAGTTCCGAGGGCGGTTCGTCGTCACCGACCCGGAGTTGATCTATCTGGACGGCAACTCGCTGGGCCGGCTGCCCGCGGCCACCTCGGAGCGGCTGCGCGAGGTGGTCGAGGAGGGCTGGGGCGGCGGGTTGGTGCGGTCGTGGCAGGACTGGATCGACTGGGGATCCCGACTGGGCGATCGTCTCGCGGAACACGTGCTCGGCGCCCGCCCCGGCGAGGTGGTGATCTCCGACTCCACCTCGGTCAACCTGTACAAACTGGCCGGCGCCGCGCTGGACGCCGCGCCGGGGCGGAACACCGTCCTGATCGACGCCGAGGATTTCCCGACCAACCGCTACGTCCTACAGGGCCTCGCCGATCAGCGCGGGCTGCGCCTGCGTCGGCTCGCCTCCGACCTCGACGGCGGCCTCGACCTCGACGTACTGCGCTCGGCTTTGGACCGGGACGTCGCCTTGGTGGTGCTGTCGTCGGTGTCCTACCGCAGCGGCGCACTGTCGGACATGGCGACGGTGAACGAACTGGCCCGCGCGGTCGGCGCCAAGGTCTTGTGGGACCTCTCGCACGCGGCCGGGGCCGTTCCCCTCGACCTCACCGCGACCGGTGCGGAACTCGCCGTGGGGTGCACGTACAAGTACCTCAACGGTGGCCCGGGTTCGCCCGCGTTCCTCTACGTGCGCCGCGAGTTGCAGACCGTGCTGCGGCAGCCGGTGTGGGGTTGGTACGGGCAGCGGGAGCAGTTTCGGATGGGGCCCGACTACGATCCGGTGCCCGGGATCGAACGGTTCCTGGTGAGCACCCCGCCGCTCCTGTCGCTGGCGGCGATCGAGCCGGCCCTGGACCTGGTCGAGCAGGCCGGCGTGGCGCGGATCCGGGCGAAGGGGTTGTTGCTGAGCCGGCTGGCCGACGACCTGGCGCAGGCCTGGCTCACCCCCCTGGGGTTTCGTGCGGCCTCACCGCGGACACCCGAGCGCCGGGGTTCGCACGTGGCGCTGTACCACCCCGATGCCTGGCAGATCTGCCAGGCGCTCGCCGAGGACGCGAAGGTCGTCTGCGACTACCGGGTCCCGGACCGGCTGCGGATCGGACCGTCCCCGCTGTACACCCGGTTCACCGAGGTCTGGGACGCGCTGGACCGCGTGCGCCGGATCGCGGCCGAGCCCACCTATGACTCGCGCCCCGCCGACCTGGCCCGGGTGACATGACCGTCGGCTCGGCGCGGCCCACCGCCCGCCCGAACCCCCACCACACCGGCTACGGAGTGCTCATGGCAGACGCATCCCCGCTCACCACCGACGGCCTGGTACAGATCCTGTTCGGCTCGTCGGCCTTCCAGATGCTCAACGCGGGCCGCAACCTGGGCCTGTTCCCGTTGCTCCACCGGAACCCCGGCCTGACCCCGGACGAGATCGGGCGTGAACTCGGCCTGGTGGCACGCCCGGTGCAGATCCTGCTGCTGGGCACCACCGCCCTGGGACTGACGGTCCGTCAGGGCGAGGGTTACCGCAACGCCGAGGTCCTGAAGGCCATGTTCGAGGACGATACGTGGGAGATCATCGAGGACTTGATCGAGTACGAGGAGCAGATCGTTCGACCCGCCGAGGTGGACTTCACCGCGTCGCTGCGCGAGAACACCAACGTCGGCCTGCGGCGGATCGAGGGCACCGGGACGGACCTGTATCACCGGCTGTCCGCGAACCCCGACCTGGAGCAGCTGTTCTACCGCTGCATGCGCTCGTGGTCGCGGTTGTCGAACCCCGTGCTCGTCGAGAAGGCCGACCTGACCGGCGTGCGCCGGGTGCTCGACGTCGGCGGCGGCGACGGGGTGAACGCCGTTGCCCTCGCCCAGGCGAACCCGGGCGTCGAGTTCACCGTGCTGGACCTGCCCGGCACCGTGGAGATCGCGCGCCGCAGGATCGCCGAACACGGCCTGGCCGACCGCATTTCCGTGCGGGCGGCGGACATCTTCGCCGACGACTACCCGTCCGGGCACGACTGCGTACTGTTCGCCAACCAGTTGGTGATCTGGTCGCCCGAGGAGAACGTGCGCCTGCTGCGCAAGGCATACGCGGCCCTGCCCGACGGCGGGCGGGTGCTGGTGTTCAACGCCGTGTCCGACGACGGCGGAGACGGTCCGCTGTACGCGGCCCTCGACAACGTGTACTTCGCGACCCTGCCCGCCGCGAGCAGCACCATCTACCGGTGGGACCAGTACGAGGAGTGGTTCGCCGCGGCCGGCTTCGTGAAGTTCGAGCGGCTGCCGGGCGGTCGATGGACGCCGCACGGCGTGATCAGCGCGCTCAAGTGACGCCTCAGCGAGAACTGGAGTCGGCCATGCCCCGCACTTCCCACGACGCCTCGCCGACCGGAGAGGGAGCCGTGTGCCCCGTCGGTCGGCACATGATGGATCCGGACCTGCTCAGGGACCCCTTCGCCGGCTACGGCCGGCTGCGCGAACAGGGCCCGGTGGTCGACGGCAGGTTCGTCGACGGCACTCCGGTGTGGTTCGTGACCCGTTACGACGACGTCCGCGCGGCCCTGCGCGATCCTCGGTTCGTCAATACACCCTCCAACGTGCCGGGTGAGGGGGGAGCGGATCCGCGCGAGGGCATGATGGAACTCCTCAACGTCCCCGAGCATCTGCGCAGCTATCTGCTCGGCTCCATCCTGGACAGCGATCCGCCGGATCACCCCAGGCTGCGCCGCCTGGTGACCCGGGCCTTCACGGCCCGCCGGATCCTGGATCTGCGGCCGGAGATCGAGCGGATCGCCGATCGGCTGCTGGTCGAATTGCCGCACCGGCAGGACGAGGACGGCACGGTCGATCTTCTGGAGCACTTCGCGTATCCGCTGTCGATCACGGTGATCTGCGAACTTGTCGGGATCCCGGCGGACGCCCTCGACCGGTGGCGGGAATGGGGCGGCGACCTGGTCTCGATGCGGCCCGAACGACTACGACACTCCTTCCCGGTGATGATCGACTACTGCCACAAGCTGATCGAGCAGCGCCGGGAAGCGCTTCAGGACGATCTCCTGAGTGAGCTGATCCGAGCCCACGACGACGACGGTGGACGGCTCAGCGACACCGAGATGGTCACCATGATCATCACCCTGGTGCTGGCCGGCCACGAGACGAGCGCGCATCTGATCGGCAACGGCACCGCCGCACTGCTCACGCACCCCGACCAACTGGCACTGCTGCGCAAGGACCCGGTGCTGATGCCGCACGCGGTACACGAGTTGATGCGATGGTGTGGGTCGGTGCACGTGGCGCGTCTGCGTTACGCCACCGAGGACCTGGAACTCGCCGGCACGCCCATCGCCCGCGGTGACGCGGTCCAACTGGTGCTGGTGTCCGCGAACTTCGACCCGCGCCACTACACCGACCCGGATCGGCTGGACATCACGCGCCAACACGACGGGCAGGCCGAGAACCACGTCGGTTTCGGCTACGGCATCCACTACTGCCTGGGTGCCACACTGGCCCGGCAGGAGGGCGAGGCGGCCTTGGCCAAACTGCTGGAACACTACCCGGACGTGGCGCTCGCGGACGCCGGCACCGAACCGGATCGGGCCCTGTTGCCCGGCAGTTGGCGACTCAACTCGCTGCGGCTGCGGCTGCGGCCCTGACCGAACCGGCGGACAGGGGACCGCCCGATGTCCAGGACGGCCCCCTGTCCGTACGTGCGTCTTGGCAGCAGAACGGAAGGACGCTCAGTCGCCGGGCGACCCGTTCTCCAAGGTGATGGCCTGAACAGGGCAGGACAACGCCGCCTCCTGCACCTGTCGCCGCGTCGTCGCCGCGGCTCCTTCGGGTACCAACTCCGAGTACCCGTCCTCGTCCTGAGTGAACACACCGGGCGCAGTCAGGACGCACTGCCCGGACCCGATGCACGTGTGATGGTCGATGCGGATCTGCATGAGAGGCCGTCTCCGGTGGTCGCGCGGGCAGGGTCCGTCAGTCACCGAGTTCGTGCGCGGCGGCGCGATCGAGAGCCACGCGTATCCATTCCTCGAAGTTCTCCTCGACCTTCGACGCGGCCTCGCGCCAGCGCTCCACGCGATCGACGGGCGCGCTGATCCTGGGCAGACTGGCGCGAACGAGCGGGGCCGCCCGAGCCCCCTGACGGCTCTCCCTGAGTCGGAGCCTGAGTCGGTTCCGGGACCAGCCCTGCTGCTCGGCACGGTCGAGCCAGGTGTCCGCCTGCGCGGGAGGGAGGGAGGCCACCTCGGCGTGGTGGCCGAAGCTCAGCGTCTCGCGGCGCCGCCCGAGTTCGAAGTGCCGTGCCACCCAGGCGTAGTTGCGCAGTGTCTGGTAGTCGAGCCCGGCGGCCTCGACACCGGTCTGATAGCGGTCCGCGTACCGTTCCTGGCCGTACACGAGCCAGTCGCCCAGGCACCAGGCGGAGGAGTCGGCGATCCGAAAGATATGCAGTCCGGCCTTCTCCCATCGGTCGTACGACAGGACGGGTGGGATCTTCAGGCCGACCCGAGTGGTCAGGATCTGCCCCTGGTCGTCGCCTTCACGGCGAGGGGCCGCGTCACCCGGTTTACGGCCGACGGGCAATCGACTGTCGCGCCGGTGGTACTGAGCTAATTGCTGCACGAACTTTCCCCCCTCGAATTGAGCCATTGTCGAATTTCGTACCGGTCGTCGGCGGCCGAGAACCAGGAGAGGTCACCAGCCCAAAAAACCGTAGAGTACCGATCGATGTATCGTCAATGATCATTTCTGGACGGATTTGAACAGTGCGGGCGTAATAGAAGCTCACGCCGCACACCCTCGCGTGTGGGTGATTTCGGCACGGCCGTGATCCACCGGGCCCGGGTGTTACGGCGTGGCCGAAGCGGCGTGGTCGACGCCACCGCGACCGCACCGCTCGGCCGCGTCGATGCCGTCGAGGATCAATTTCAAGCCGACCCGGAAGGCTTCCTTGGTCTCCCGTTCCAGGTACGCCACGTCGTCGTCCGGCCCCTCCTCGGCGACGTCGCCGGCGGCAGCGGTCGCGTGCGCTTCCAACGCCGCCAACGCCGGAAAACGGCGAGCGAAGTCCGGCGCCACCTCCATCAGCACGGTGGTTCGCGCGGTCCACCATTCCTCGTCCGACACCCCGGTCTCCGGCGCCGCCTGCCGACGCTCCGCGGCGACTCGAGCCATGCCCCGGACGAACTGGAACAGCACCGCGATGACCCGGCGGATCTGCAACGGCTCCAGATCGATCCCGCCCAGGATCCGCACCACCGTCTCCAGCTGCGCGTATTCACCCGGCCCGAGCACCGGCCTGGCCTGGGAGACCTGCAACATCCACGGGTGCCGCAGGTAGAACGCCCACGTGTCGTCGGCCCACACGGTGATCGCCGCGCGCCATCCCGCAGCGGTGTCGTACTCGGTGGGCAGCTCGCTCAGCACCCGGTCGTGCATGAGGTCGACCAGTTCGCTCTTGCTCGGCACATAGGTGTACAGCGCCATGGCGGTGCGCCCCAGCCACGTTCCCACGGCCCGCATCGACAAGGCCGTCATCCCCTGCGCCTCGGCGACCGCGATGCCCGCCGCCACGATCGTGTCGACGTCGAGTCCGGGCTTGGGCCCGGGTGCGGCTCTGGCGCTCCCGAAATCGTCCGAGCGCCACAGCAGAGCCATCGAGCGACGAGCATCACCCTGGCCGGCAAACACCACCATCTTGCAACTCCTTACAACATAAAGTAACCTCGCCCAGGCATCTCCTTACTGCGTAAAGATATCAGATGGGCCCCGCCCCGCCTCGGCCTGCCCGGCGCCCTTGGAAGGTTTTCGATGACAGAGCTTCCCGTTTCATTCATCCACGTCATCGACATCACCCGTGTCACACCGCGCATGGCCCGCGTGACATTCGATGCCGACCACCTCGACGACTCCGTCGGCCACGCGCCGGACCAGCAGGTCAAGCTCTGCTTCCCGCGGGCCGGACAGCGCCTGCCCGTCCTGCCGGAGGAGAGCGACGACGCGAGCGGCTGGTACCAGGCGTATCTGGCCATTCCCGAAGGCGAGCGGCCGTGGATGCGCAGCTTCACCCTCCGCCGACGGCTGCCGGGCACCAATACCGTCGAGATCGACTTCGTCCTGCACGGGGACACCGGGCCCGCCACCGGGTGGGCCGCTGCCGCCCGACCCGGTGATCAACTCGGCATGGTCGGCCCATCGGCGATCTACTCCGCGCCGATCTCCCTGACGGACTCGATCGCGAACTCCGACTGGCTCCTCCTCGCGGGCGACGAGAGCGCGCTGCCGGCCATCGGCACCCTGCTGGAGGCCCTGCCCCGGGGAGGGCGCGCCGTGGCCTTCGTCGAAGTCGCCGACGCCGACGAGCGCCAGAACATCGAGACCGACGGCGATGTCACCGTCAACTGGTTGTACCGCGAGCACACCGCCGCCGGTCGGAGCGACGTGCTGATCGACGCGGTACGCAACGCCGAGTTCCCCCC
This sequence comes from Streptomyces sp. SID3343, assembly GCF_009865215.1. Lineage (GTDB taxonomy): Bacteria > Actinomycetota > Actinomycetes > Streptomycetales > Streptomycetaceae > Embleya. The sequence goes on from NZ_WWJX01000952.1 coordinate 10,937, forward strand.
CGGCCGCCCGTTCGCCTGGCTCGCCGGCGAGTCGGGGGCGGTCCGGGCACTCCGTCGTCATCTGGTCGACGACCGGGGGCTGGACAAGCGGTCGATCGACTTCGCCGGCTACTGGCGGTTCACACTGACCCAGGACGACGCCCCGACCACGGAGGACATGGCCGAAGCGCAAGAGCGGCTCGCGGAGTTCCGCGCCGCCGCCGAAGGCCGCACCGAATGAACCGCTCGAAGGGGCCGGGCACCAAGGCCGAGCCCCGCCGCGCTCCGCCCGGGGAGCGGTCCGCACGAGAAAGAGGGCTCATGATCCAAGTGCGAGGTCTCGCGCGGTCGTTCACCCTCCGGGGGCAGACCGTCGACGCGGTCAGAGGCATCGACTTCGATGTGGCGGCCGGCGAACTGGTCGGATTTCTCGGCCCCAACGGAGCCGGCAAGACCACGACCCTGCGGATGTTGACCACCCTGCTGCGACCCACCCGCGGCTCGGGCACCGTGGCCGGCTGCGATCTGCTGGCCGACCCCCAGGGGGTTCGGCGCCGGATCGGCTACGTGGCGCAGGGCGGTTCCGCGTGGCCCGAGTCCAAGGTCGGGGAGGAGATCGAACTACAAGCCCGGCTCTACGGCCTCTCGAAGACCGAGGCCAGGCAACGCGGGGCGCTGCTGGCCGAGCGGCTCGACCTGTCCGGCCTGGACCAGCGCCTCGCCAAGACGCTCTCCGGTGGCCAGCGACGCAGGCTCGACATCGCGCTCGGCATGGTGCACGAGCCCGACCTGGTCTTTCTGGACGAGCCCACCTCCGGACTGGATCCGCAGAGCCGGGCCAACCTGTGGGACCACGTCCGCCGCATGCGCGCCGAGCAGGGCATGACCGTCTTCCTCACCACGCACTACCTCGACGAGGCCGACGCCCTGTGCGATCGGATCCTGGTGACGGACGAGGGCACGATCGTCGCCGAAGGCACCCCGGACGAGCTCAAGGACCGCGTCGCGGGTGATTCGGTCACCGTCGAGGTCGCGGACCGGGTCGCCGAGGCCGCCGAGGTGGCGTGCGGACTGCCCGGCGCGCACGAGGTCACCGTCGTCGCCGAGACCGTGCGGTTCCGGGTACCACGGGGCGACGCCGCGCTGCCGGACCTGTTGCGCGCGCTCGACAGTCATCGGATCACCATGACCTCGGTCAAGGTGAACCGGCCCACCCTCGACGACGTGTTCCTCGGCCTGACCGGACGTTCGCTGCGCGACGGCGAAGCCGCTACCCCGGTCACGGAGGCCACCCATGCTGCGTGACACCCGGCTGATCTTCCTCAGGGACATGAGACTGTGCCTGCGCAATCCCGCCTGGCTGATCATCGGCATCATGCAGCCGCTGCTCTATCTGTTCCTCTTCGGACCGCTCATGGTGACGGTGGTCGACCACACCCCCGGTTTCCCGTCCGGCAACGCCTGGGCCGTACTCACACCCGCGCTCATCGTGCAGACGGCCCTGTTCAGCGGTTCGTTCGCCGGGATCGGGCTGCTCTCCGAGTACCGAGTCGGCGTGGTCGACCGCTTCCGGGGCACCCCGGCCAGCCGGTCCGCCCTGCTGTTCGGCAAGGTCTTGGCCCAAGCCGTCCAGGCGACTGCGCAGTCGTCGCTCATCGTGCTCGTGACGCTGCTGGCCTTCGACCTGAGCGCGCCGGCGTCCGGCATGCTGCTCAGCCTCGCGATCGCCGCAGTGCTGGCCATCACGCTGTCCTCGGGATCCTACGCACTGGCGATGGTCCTCAAGAGCGAGGTCGTGTTCCCCTCGCTGATGAACGCCGTGCTCCTGCCGTTGCTCCTGCTGTCCGGCGTGCTCCTGCCGGTCTCCGAGGATCTGGCCCCGGGGTGGTTGTACAGCCTGGCCCGGGTCAACCCGCTCACTCACGTGGTCGACGCCGAACGCGCGGCCTTCCGCGGGGACTTGACGTCGTCGGGACTGCTCACGGGTTCCCTCGTCCTGCTGATCATGGCCGGATCGGCGCTGGTGTGGGGCACCCGGACATTCCAAAAGGAGAACGCCTGACGGCGACATCTGCCCGAGCCGGGGCGAGAGGGGCGGTGCGGCCGGCAGCGCAAGCGGCGCGCGGCCCGGGTGGCCGGGTACGCGAAGACTTCGCGCCGAAGACCGCGAACGGGGCGACGTCAC
>NZ_WWJX01000953.1 GCF_009865215.1 Streptomyces sp. SID3343
GCCTTCGCCGGCCCCCGCACCCTCGCCCGAACCGGCCGATGCGGCGGCCCCTCCGGGGCCCACGCCTTCGGCGGAACCTCGGCCGCCGACGACCCCGCCGACAGCGCAGCCCGCGCCCACGGCAACACCCGCGCCGCCGACGGACTCCGCCGACCCCGACGATTCCCCCACCCACCGCCGCCCCGCCGCCTCGGCGAAGCCGGATGCGCCCAAGCCCTCGGCCGACGAAGGGGACGCCCCGTGAGCTTCCTCGACGTCTGTCTTCGGCTCGTTCTCGTGCTGGGGGCCTTCCTCGTGCTGCCGCTGGTGATCGGGCAGACCGAGCACAAGGTCATGGCGCACATGCAGGCCCGGGTGGGCCCGATCTACGCCGGGGCCTTCCACGGCTGGGCGCAACTGGTGGCCGACGGGGTCAAGTTCGCGCAGAAGGAGGACATCGTCCCCGCCGGCGCCGACCGCCGCGTGTTCAAGCTCGCGCCGGCGGTCGCGCTGATCCCGTACTTCGTCGTGCTGATCGCGATCCCCATCGGACCGAACGGCTTCGTGGGCCGCTCGATCGACGCCGGCATCGTGTTCGTGCTCGCCGTCATGGGCGTCGGCGTGCTCGGCTCGCTGATGGGCGGCTGGGCCTCGGCGAACAAGTTCTCGTTGCTCGGCGGCATCCGCTCCGCCGCACAGCTGATGGCGTACGAACTGCCCATGCTGCTCGCCGCGGCAAGCGCCGCGATGGCCGCCGGGACGCTGTCCCTCACCGGCATCGTCGAGGGCTTCGAGTGGTGGTGGATCCCGTGGCAGGCGGTCGGTGCCGTGGTGTTCTTCACCGCCGGCCTCGCCGAACTCCAGCGCCCGCCGTTCGACATGCCCGTCGCCGACTCCGAGATCATCTTCGGTGCCTACACCGAGTACACCGGCCTGCGTTTCGCGCTGTTCCTGCTCTCCGAGTACGCCGGCATCCTCGTCGTGTCCGCGCTCACGGCGGTGCTCTTCCTCGGCGGCTGGCACGGACCGTGGTCCGACTCGGTCGGCTGGCTGTGGACCCTGCTCAAGACCGGCGCGCTCGCGTTCGTGGTGATCTGGCTCCGGGTCAGTTACCCGCGGCTGCGCGAGGACCAGTTGCAAAAGTTCGCGTGGACCGTGTTGATCCCGCTCGCCCTCGGCCAACTCGTGCTGACCGGCGTCGTAAAGGTGGCGACCTGATGAAGGGCCTGGCCAAGGGCCTCGCGGTGACGCTCAAGACGCTCACCAAGAGGTCCGTCACTCAGTCCTATCCCGAAGTGCTCCCCGAACTGCCGCCCCGCTCGCGCGGCGTGATCGCGCTGTTCGAGGAGAACTGCACGGTGTGCATGCTGTGCGCGCGCGAATGCCCCGACTGGTGCATCTACATCGACTCGCACAAGGAGGTCGTGCCCGCGCGCGAGCCCGGCGCGCGCGACCGCACCCGCAACGTGCTCGACCGCTTCGCGATCGACTTCGCGCTGTGCATGTACTGCGGGATCTGCGTCGAGGTGTGCCCGTTCGACGCGCTGTTCTGGTCCCCGGAGTTCGAGTACGCCACCGGCGACATCCACGAACTCACCCACGAGAAGGACAAGCTCCGCGAGTGGATGTGGACGGTCCCGCCGCCGCCCGCCCTCGACGAGCACGCCGAGGACCCCAAGGAACTCGTCCAGGCCCGCAAGGCGGCCGACAAGGCCGCCGCGGCGGCCCGACAGGCCCAGGACACCCAGGACCCGCCGACCCCGGGGGAGGCCCCGTGACCCTCGCCGCCGCCGAGCACGGCTTCCTCTCGCCCACCGGCGCCGAGATCGCCTTCGTCCTGATCGGCCTCGTCGTGGTCGGGTCGGCCCTGCTCGTCGTGACCACCCGTCAGGTGGTGCACGCCGCGCTGTGGCTCGTGGTCACACTCGGCGGCCTGGCCGCCGAGTTCCTCCTGCTGACCGCCGAGTTCGTCGCATGGGTGCAGGTGCTGATCTACGTCGGCGCGGTCGTGGTCCTGCTGTTGTTCGGCCTGATGCTCACCCGCGCGCCGATCGGCTGGTCCGAACCCGCCGACCGCGCGGCCCGCATCCCCGCCGCGATCGTCGCGCTGGGCGCCACGGCGACCCTGGGCGCGGTGATCGTCGACGCCTTCCGGACCGCGTACCTGGACCTGGGCGACGACACGGTCGGCACCGCGAAGGTCACCGGCGAGAGCCTGTTCCGGGTCTGGGTCCTGCCGTTCGAGATCCTGTCGGTCCTGCTCCTGGCCGCACTGATCGGCGCCATCGTGCTGTCCCGTTCACGTGCACGCTCCCGTTCGGGTGAACGCTCGGGCCGGAAGGACTGATCCCGCGATGCATCTGGTCTATCCGCTCGTCCTCGCCGTCCTGTTGTTCGGCATCGGTCTGTACGGGGTGCTCGCCCGGCGCAACGCGATCCTCGTGCTGATGTCGATCGAACTCATGCTCAACGCCGTCAACATCAACCTGGTCGCGTTCGACATGTACCTGCGCGACACCCTGCACGCCGGCCAGGCGCTGACCCTGTTCGTGATCACGATCGCCGCCGCCGAGATCGGCCTGGGCCTGGCGATCGTGCTGATGGTGTTCCGCAACCGGGCCACCACCGACGTACCCGACCTGCGTGAACTCGCGGAGCACAAGGAGGGATCGGTATGACGGTCGTCGCCGCGACGGCCACCGGCCTGCCCGCGCTCGCGGCCCTGTTCGGGCTTTTGTTCGGTCGGCGGGTCCGACCGATCCTGATCGCCGTACCCGCCGCCGCCGGCGCCGCGGTCCTGGCGATCGTCGTGGCCGCCTCGATCGGCGACGACGTGCGCGAGTCGGCGGTGCGGCTGACCCCCACCGGTGCGCTCGACCTGACGCTCGGGCTGCGGGTGGACGGGCTCGCGGCGCTGTCGGCCGTACTGGTCACCGTGGTCGCCTTGTTGGTGCAGGTGTACTCGGCGGCCTACCTGCGCGAGGACCCGCGCTACTCGTCCTACGCCGCGCTCGTGTCGTTGTTCACCGCCGCGATGCTGCTCGTGGTCTACACCGGCGACCTGATCGTGCTGCTCGTCGGCTGGGAGGTCATGGGTGTCTGTTCGTACTTCCTGATCGGCCACCATTGGGAGACGACGGCGGCCCGGTCCGCCTCGATCAAGGCGTTCGTGGTCACCAAGCTCGGCGACGTGCCGTTTTTGATCGGCATCCTCGTTTTGGCCACGGGCGCCGACTCGTTCCGGATCCGCGACGTGCTCGCGGCCGTGCCCGACGGCGGCGCCGGCTGGGTCACCGCCGGCACGCTGCTGCTGCTCGGCGGTGTCGCGGGCAAGTCGGCCCAGGTGCCGTTGCAGACCTGGCTGCCCGATGCGATGGCCGGCCCCACGCCGGTGTCCGCGCTGATCCACGCGGCCACCATGGTCGCGGCCGGCGCGTATCTGGTCGCCCGCCTGTACCCGGCCTTCCTGGCGTCGCACGCGACGCTGGTCGTGCTTGCGGTGATGGCGGCCGTGACGATGATCGGCTCGGCGCTGGCTGCGCTCGCGCAGGAGGACCTGAAGCGGGTTTTGGCCTGGTCGACGGTCAGTCAGCTCGCCTACATGACCGGCGCCCTGGCGGTCGGCGGGCGCGACGCGGCGATGTTCCACCTGCTTGCGCACGGCGCGTTCAAGGCGCTGCTCTTCCTGGCCGCCGGCGTGGTGATCCACGTCGCCGGAACGGGGGCGCTCGCGGGCATGGGCGGGCTTCGACGCCGGGCACCGATCGCGTTCTGGTCGATGACGGCGGGGCTCGCGGCGCTGGCCGGTGTGCCGCCGTTCTCGGGCTTCTTCAGCAAGGAGGCCGTCCTGGGGGCGGCCGAGCACACCGCGGCCGGGCACGGCGGCGTCTCGACCGCGGCCGGGTGGCTCGTGCTGGTCGCGGGGCTGCTGACGGCGGTGCTGACGGCCGCGTACGCGACGCGGGTGTGGCTGCGGGTGTTCTTCGGGGCGGATGGCTCGGCGCGGGCGGGCGCCGAGGTGCCCGCGCACGCGGACGCGGCCGACTACGGGCCTGTCCCGCACGTGGGTGAGGCCCCGGCCGCGATGACGTGGCCGCTCGTCGTCCTGGCCGTCCCGACCGTCCTGTTCGGCTTCGCGGCCTTCACCGGTCTGCCGTCCTTCGGCAGCGCCCTCGGCTACGACGAGCTGACCCCGCATCCGCTCACCACCGTCCTCGCCCTCGCAGCCGTGCTGATCGGGGCCGGCGCCGTCGCCGCGCTGTGGCGACGCGACCCGGCCGGCGACCCCGCCCGAATGCTGGGACCCGTTCGCGGCCCGGCGCTGCGCGGGTTCGACGTGGACGGCCTGTACGGCGTGCTCGTGCGAGCCCCCGTCCGGCTCGCCGCGAAGGCGTCCCTGTTCACCGACCGGGCCGTGCTCGACACCTACGTCAAGGGCGCGGCGCAGAGCGCGTGGCTGCTCGGCGGCGGCGTCCGCCGCGGCCAGAACGGCAACGCCCGGCTCTACCTGACCGGCCTGTTCGCGGGCGTGGTCGTGCTCGCCGTCGCGGTGGCGGTGAGCGCGTGATCCACGCGAAGCTCGTGACCCCGTCGGACATGGCGCCCCCTCATGCCCAGGAGACCTCACGGTGAGCGTCCTGCTGATCCTCGTCGTGGTCGCGCCGTTGTTCGGCGCCGCCGTGCTGCTGTTGCCCAGGATCGGTGATCGCGCGGCCCGACTCGTCGGCGTCGGCGCGACCACCGCGACCTTCGTCGGCAGCGTGGTCCTCGCGTGCGGCTTCCGTCGCGACCGCGGCATGCAGTTCGAGACGGACGTGTCGTGGGCGCCCTCGCTCGGCCTGCGCTTCCACCTGGGCATCGACGGCATCTCGCTGCCGCTCGTGGTGCTCACCACGCTGCTGACGTTGCTGGTCGCCGTCCACAGCCTGTGGAACATTCCCGACGGCGCGTCCTCCCGCGCGTTCGTCGCGCTCGTGCTGCTCCTCGAAGCGGGCACGCTCGGCACGTTCGCGGCGCTCGACCTGATCCTGTTCTTCCTGCTGTTCGAGGTCGTCCTGGTCCCGATGTACTTCCTGATCAACCGGTGGGGGGCGCCGGGCGAGCGCGGTCCGGCGTCGTTCAAGTTCATCCTGTACACGCTGCTCGGCTCGGCGGTCATGCTCCTCGGCTTCCTGCTCGTGCAGGCGAAGACCGGCACGTTCGACATGGTCGAGTTGGCCGACCGCCGCGGTGCGGGCATGTCGCACGGCGTCCAGGTGCTCGCCTTCCTCGCGATCGGGCTCGGCCTCGCGGTCAAGGTGCCGATGTGGCCGCTGCACACGTGGTTGCCCGACGCGCACACCGCCGCGCCCACGGCGGGTTCGGTGCTGTTGGCCGGCGTCCTGCTGAAGATGGGGACATACGGCCTGGTTCGGATCGCGGTGCCGATGCTGCCGGAAGGCGCCCACACGTTCGCGCCGTATCTGGCCGCGTTCGGCGTGGTCGGCATCGTGTACGGCTCGCTGGTGTGCCTCGCGCTGCTGCGCGACCCCGACGGCGACCTGAAGCGCATCATCGCCTATTCGTCCGTGGGCCACATGGGCTTCGCACTCCTGGGCATCGCCACCCTCACCCCGCAGGGCGTCAACGGCGCGCTGTTCGTCAACATCGGCCACGGGCTCGTCACCGGCCTGCTGTTCTTCCTGGCCGGCGCGGTCAAGGACCGACACGGCACGGCGCTGCTCGGTCGCCTGGGCGGCGGGATGTACGGCCGCACGCCGCGGCTCGGCGCGCTCGTCGCGTTCGGCGCGGTAGCCGGGCTCGGGTTGCCGGGGCTGGCGGGTTTCTGGGGCGAACTGCTCGCGATGTACGGCGCGTACGAACCGGCCGCCGGGTTGTCCACCGGCGGCTACCGGACCTTCCTGGTCCTGGCCGGTCTCGGCACGGTGTTGACCGCCGCCTACATGCTCGGCCTGGTACGCAGGCTGTGCATGGGCCCGGCGGACGGGCCGGTCGCGGCGGACGTGACGGGTCGGGAGATCGCGGTGTGGACACCGCTCGTGGCACTGACCCTGCTCGCGGGGCTGTGGCCGGCCACCGTGCTCGCGGTCACCGACCCGGCCGTGCGTGCGCTCATGGGAGGCAGCTGACATGCCGTTCGACGTCCAGTCGATCGACTGGCTCGCGATCGCACCGGTGGTCGCCGTCGCGGCCGCCGCGCTGGTGGTGCTGCTCGCCGACCTGTTCCTGGAAGGGGCGCGCAAGCGCGCGCTTCCGTGGCTCACGCTGGTGGGGCTCGGCATCGCGCTGGTGCTGCTGCTGCCGTTGCGCGACGACGACACGGCGCGGGCGACGTTTTGTTCGCCGTCGGGGTGTTCGTACGAGGTCACCGATCTGACGTTGGTCCTCCAGTTGGTATTGCTGGGGTCGGCGTTCGTGGTGGTGCTGCTGTCGATGCCGATGGCTCGGGACGGGGGGCCGGACGGCGCGGAGGACACCGAAAGTGAGATCCCCGCCGGTGAGTACCACTTCCTGCTGCTGTCCTCCGTCGCCGGAGCGGTCGCGCTCGCCGGTGCGCGGGATCTGCTCACGCTCGTCGTCGCGTTGGAGACCCTGTCGCTGCCCGCGTTCGCGCTGGTCGGGCTGCGCCGTGACGGGCACGGCGGGGAGGCCGCGCTCAAGTTCTTCCTGCTGTCGGTCGCGTCGACGGCGGTGATGCTGTTCGGTGTGAGCCTGGTCTACGGAAGCACCGGCAGCGTGCACCTGGCCAGGATCGCGGCCGACCTCGGCACGCTCGACCCGCGGCTCGAAAAGGTCGCGGCGACCGGCGCGGTGCTGACCCTGGTCGGGTTCGCGTTCAAGGTCGCGGCCGTACCGTTCCACTTCTGGGTGCCCGACACCTATCGCGGCGCGCCGATTCCGGTGGCCGCCTACCTTTCGGTGGTGTCCAAGACGGCGGGCTTCGCCGGACTGCTGCTCGTGGCGGGCATCGCGTTCAAGCCGTACGCGCACATCTGGGGACCCGGGCTCGCGGTGGTCGCCGCCGTGACGATGACCGCGGGCAACGTGGCGGCGCTGCGGCAGACCGACGCGGTACGGCTGCTCGCATGGTCGTCGATCGCCCAATCGGGCTACGTGCTCGTGCCGTTCGGGACCGCCGCGGGCCACGGCGAGGACCTCGCCGACACGCTGCCCGCCGCCGTCGCCTACCTCGCGGTGTACGCGGTGATGAACCTGGGCGCGTTCGCCGTGGTGACGTTGGTCGCGCGCGAGCGGGGCGGCCTGGTCTCCGACCATCGGGGGTTGTTCCGGGCGCACCCGGTCGCGGCCCTGGGGATGGCGTTCTTCCTGCTGTGCCTGGCCGGCATCCCGCCCGGCCTGGCGGGCCTGTTCGCGAAGGTGACGGTGTTCCAGGCGGTTGTCGGTTCGGGGACCGGGTGGTTGGCGGTGGTGATGGCGGTCAACGTCGTGATCGGCCTGTACTACTACCTCGCGTGGACCGCACAGCTCTTCGCGCCCTCGGCGCCGGGGCTCGCGGCGGGCGCGGGAGGGGGGACCGGTACCGCCGCGATCCCGATGCCGCTCGCCGCCGCGCTCGCCGTCACGGGCACGCTCGGGGTGGTTCTCTCGGTCGCGCCACAGGTGGTTCTGCACGTCCTGACGGTGCCGGGTCTGCTCGGCTGACCTGCGGCTGGGGGCCTTCGGCCGGGGATTAGGCCCGGCCGGGGAGGGAACTCTGCGTGCCGTTGTTCCGTTGCGAAAGAAGAGACAACGGGCAGAGGGCGACAAGCCGGTTCATAGACCCGCATGTCCCCCCAATCGCTGCGAGAGGACTCTCCCGTGCACAGCCGGCACAACGGACTCAAGACCGCCGTACTGCTCGGCGGGATGTCCGCGCTCATCCTGTTCATCGGCAGCTTCTTCGGCCGCACGGGCCTGATCATCGCGCTGGTCATCGCTTTGGCGACGAACGGCTACGCGTACTTCAACAGCGACAAGATCGCGCTGCGTTCGATGCGGGCGCGGCCCGTCAGCGAGGCCGAGAACCCCGAGCTGTATCGGATCGTGCGCGAGCTCTCGACCCAGGCCAGGCAGCCGATGCCGCGCCTGTACATCTCACCCACCGAGGCCCCGAACGCCTTCGCGACGGGTCGCAACCCGCGCAATGCGGCGGTGTGTTGCACGACCGGCATCCTGCGCATCCTCGACGAACGCGAACTGCGCGGGGTCCTCGGGCACGAACTCTCGCACGTCTACAACCGCGACATCCTGATCTCGTCGGTGGCCGGCGCGCTCGCGAGCGTGGTCATGTTCCTGGTCAACTTCGCGTGGCTGATCCCGATCGGCCGCAACGACAACGACGACGGTCCGGGACTGTTCGGAATGCTGATGATCATGATCCTGGGCCCGGTGGCCGCGAGCATCATCCAGCTGGCGGTCAGCCGTTCGCGTGAATACCAGGCCGACGCCTCGGGCGCGAACCTCACCGGCGACCCGATGGCCCTCGCGAGCGCGCTGCGCAAACTCGACGCGGGCACCCAAGCGCTGCCGCTTCCCCCGGACCCCAAGCTGCAGACCACCAGCAGCCTGATGATCGCCAACCCCTTCCGCCGAGGCGCCGGCGGGATGAGCAAACTCTTCTCCACCCACCCCCCGATGGCCGACCGCATCGCCCGCCTGGAAGCCATGGCAGGGCATTGAGCTCGGAACGCGACCGGGACGACACCTACAACTGGACCCGCGCCACCAGCGGCCCACACGGGTCGACGTCCACCGCGCCCACCCCGGTGAGCACCGCGACCAATTGCCCCCGGACGGCGGATTCGTCGAGCCGCCCGGTGAACCCCGCGTGCAACACCCGCAAGGCGTTCTCGTACGCGAACGGCGTGAGACGAGACCCCGTGGCCAACTGCCCGAGCGCGACCTCGAACATGGTCAACGCATGCCCGCGAAACCGCGCCACCCGCCCGGTGGGCGGCACCGGCCAGCGGGCGATGATCGTGCGATAGGTGTCCTCGTACAGGCTCAACGAACGAATGTGCGCGGCCGCGCCACCGGCGAGGCTGGGATCGGCAAAGGACCGGTGATAGACCACCCCGGGCGTCGGCAGCCGCGCGAACGACCAACCGCGGTCGTGTACCAGGCGCAGCCACAGTGACCAGTCGACCAGGATCGGCAGCTCCGGATCGAACCGGAACCACGACGCGGGCGCGGTGTGCGCGGGATTGCGCGCGACCACGGCCGTGGTCGGTACGAAGTTGGCGACCGAGAGCATGTCCGGGTCGTACGGGAAGTCGTAGCGGTACGGGCTGCCCGTCGGCGTCTCGCCCGGCACGGCCCGCACACCGCTGAGGACGCAGTCCGCGTATACCGCGTCCACGCCCGTACTCTCCAGCGCGGACAACGCCCGGTCGAGGTGCCCGGGCAGATACATGTCGTCGTCGTCCAGGAAGGCGACGAACCGCCCACCCGCGATCTCCAGCCCCGCGTTGCGCGCGGCGGCCGGTCCCCGCGAGCGCGGGAACGACAGGAGGCGCACGGTCATCCCGCGCACGCCGAGCGGCAACGCCCCCGCGACGTCCGCGCCACCGTCGTTGACGACGACGACCTCGATGCCCGACAGATCTTGCAGAACCACGCTGCGCAGGGCGTCGGCCAGGAGGTCGGTGCGGTCTCGGGTCGGAACGATGACACTGACCGTCGCCGCCACGGCAACCTCCGCACGAAACCGAAGACGAGGGACCCGGTGTGGGGGTATCCAGGATGTATCGGCAGATATCGACACACCGGGAGCCCGGCTTCAGCGGTTGCGGCCCGTCTCCCTCTTACGGGGTCGCGTGGTTGACCTGTACGGGCCCAGCCGGGATCGGCCGGTGCCCGGCGGTGTGCTGCGCCTGTGTCAGCGGGTGGCGAACGGCGCGTCGGTCGGCACGATCTCCCGACCGAGCGGCGTGAACGCGATCGGAATCATCTTCAGGTTGGCCAGCCCGAGCGGGATGCCGATGATCGTGATGCACAGGATGACACCGGTCACCAGGTGACCGATGGCGATCCACCACCCGCACACGACGATCCACAGGATGTTGCCGAGCAGCGAACCGATTCCGGCGTCGTTGCGCATCACCGTGGTTCGACCGAACGGCCACAGGACGTATCCGGCGATACGGAACGAGGCAATGCCGAACGGAATGGTGACCACGAAGAAGAAGAGGATGAAACAGATGATGCCGGCGAGGGCGTAGGCCAGCGCGAGCCAGAAGCCGGAGAACACGAGCCAGATGACGTTCAGGACAGTTTTCACGGCCCAGTTCTACCCCGGTGCGCACGCTCCTAGCGTCCCTCTCAGGGCCCGTCCCTGGCTCGTCCTTCACTGCTTCGTCCCTTGCTCGTCCCTCGCCCGTCCCTTGCTCGTCTCTCACTCGTCTCTCGCTCGTCCCTTGCTCGTCTCTCGCTCGTCCGAGGTCGGTGGTCAGGTGGGTACGACCACCAGTTCGGCCAGGTTGACGTGGGCCGGGACGGAGACGGCGTACGCGATCGCCGCGGCGATGTCCGCGGCTGCGAGCGGGGTCGTCGTCGTACGCATGCCGGCGAGCGCCTCACGGGCGGGCGCGTCGAGCATGTCGGCACCCAGTTCGGTCACGGTGACACCGGGCTCGACGTTTTTCACCCGGATGCCACGCGGCCCGAGCTCGGCCCGCAGGTTGCGGGTCAGGTGCGCGACGGCGGCCTTGGTCCCGCAGTACGCCGCCCAGCCCGGGAACAGGGCGTGCCCACCGACCGAGCCGACGTGGACGAGGTCGGCCCGTCCACCGTCGTCGGCGGCGGCGAGCAGGTCGTCGACGAAGGCGCGCCCGGTGTGCAGCAGCCCGCGCACGTTGACGTCGAGCATCCGGTCCCACTCGTCGGTGTCGCCGCTCTCGAACGGCGCGCCGTACATGACGCCCGCGTTGGCGACGACGAGGTCGACCCGGCCGAGAGCGGCCCGCACCGTCACCGCGGCGCGGCGGATCGCGGCCGGGTCGGCGACGTCGGTGGGGAC
>NZ_WWJX01000954.1 GCF_009865215.1 Streptomyces sp. SID3343
CGCACCGCCCGGCCAATCGGTCGAGCCCGCACCGCTCACCCCCGTCCGGCCAGCGCCGCCTCCCCCGCCGCGCGCATCGCGGCAAGCGGACCGGGTCGCCCGGTCATCAACCCCACCTGGAGCACGGCCTGATGGACGAGCAGGTCGAGCCCGCTCACCACCGTCCCGCCGGCGTTCGCCCAGGCCGCCGCGAGCGCGGTCGGCCACGGGTCGTACACGACGTCGAACAGCACGCCGAGGTCGGCCGGTACGTGCAGCGCCAAGTGGTCCACCGCGCCCTTGGGCGTGGTCGCCACCACCAACGGCGCGCGCAACGCCTCGGCGGCGTCCGCCCACGCCCGCACCTCGACGTCGATCCCGAGCCGGGCGCCGGCCCCGCGCATCTCGCGGGCCCGTTCCTCGCCGCGCACGTACACCCGGACCGGCCCGTCGGTGACCTCGCGCAAGGCCGCGAGCGTCGACGTGGCGGTCGCGCCCGCGCCCAGCACGGCCGCCGATTCCACCCGCGAGACGCCGCGTTCGCGCAGCGCCGCGACCAGGCCCGGCACGTCGGTGTTGTCGCCGACGCGCCGGCCGTCGGCGGTGAACACGACCGTGTTCACCGCCTCCACGTCCCGCGCGACCTCGCTCACCTCGTGCAGCAGCGGCAGGATCGCCCGCTTGAGCGGCATCGTGAGTGAGAGCCCGGCCCACGACGTGTCGAGCCTGCCGACGAAGTCCGCCAGCGTCCCCTCGTCGATCTCGTGCGCGTCGTAGGACCAGTGCGTCAGGCCCAGTTCGGCGTACGCGGCCCGGTGCAGGACCGGGGAGAGCGAGTGCCGGATGGGCGAGCCGAGCACGGCGGCCCGGCACGGGGAGGAATCGGAGGTCGTCACTTGCCGGGGTTTTCCTTGATCCACTGGGTCAGTTGGGCCTTGTCCTTTTGGAACTGCGAGTCGGTCGAGGAGAAAAGGGTCTCCCCGGTCTCCGGGTTGACCGTCACGAAGTACAGGTAGGGACCGTCGCTGGGCGCGAGTGCCGCGGCGATCGAGTCCTTCCCCGGCGTGTTGATCGGTCCCGGTGGCAGGCCCTTGAGCACGCGCGTGTTGTACGGGTTGTTCGCGTCGTTGAGTTCCTTCTGCGTCAACTGCACGTTGCTCTTGTTCAGGTAGTAGTTGACCGTCGAGTCCAAGCCGAGCGACATGTTCTTCTTGAGGCGGTTGTAGATCACCTCGGAGACCTTGCCCTTGTGGTCGATCGTCTTGGCCTCGGCCTCGATCAGGCTCGCGATGACGATGATGTCGTACGGGCTCTTCTTGACCGCCGCGGCCTTGTCGCCCAGCCCTTCGTAGGCCTTGACCGACTTGGCCACCATGTCCTTGAGCACCACGAGCGGGTCCATGCCCGGCGCGGCCACATAGGACGCGGGGTAGAGGAAGCCCTCGATGTTGCCCTTGGCGTAGTCGGGCAGCCCGAGCGAGGGATCCTTCGCGGCGGCCTCGACCTGCTCCTTCGGCACGTTGAGCTTCTTGGCGATGATGTCGAACACCTGGGTGGCCCGGCGACCCGGCGGCACGATCAGGTCCTGCTTGTTCTTGGGGTTGACCAGTACCTCGAACGCGGCCTTGGCCGACATGTGCTTGGCCATCGTGTACGCGCCGGGCTGGATCTTGGACGCGCGCTGGTCCTTGTCCTCGCGCGCGACCTTGGTGAACGCCTCGACGCTCTTGGTGACCCCGGCCCGCTTGAGCTCGTTGGCCATCTTCGGGGTGGCCCATCCGACCTTGATCTCGACAAGCACCTGGCCCGAACCCTTGCCGCTGTAGTCCGGTGGGGGGCCGAAACGGTCCTTCAGGAATCCGTAGGCCCAGTAGCCGCCGCCGCCCACGATCGCGAGCACGATCGCGAGGGCGACCGCGACCGCGCACCCACTGCGGTTCTTCTTCTTGCGTCCGCGCCCGCGACCGCGACCGCCGCGCCGCGAATTGTCGTCCTTGCCCCGTCGCCGGCTGCGTGGCTCCGACTCCGAATCCATCCGCAGTCCGAGATCGCTCATGCCGTGGGCCTTTCAGAGTCGGAGACGGACCCGGCCGCTGCGGATCGCACGGCCAGACCCGGGGGGCGTCCGGAGCCACGCTCGATCTCGAGCGCGTTTTGCAGGATCACGATCGCAGCGGCCTGGTCGATCACGCCGCGGGCCTTCTTCGCCTTGACGCCGGACGCCTGGAGGCCCCGGGTGGCGGTGACGGTGCTCAGTCGCTCGTCGACCAGGCGCACACCGATCGCCGGATCGAGCGCGCGAACGAGTCGGTCGGCGAAGGCCCGAGCCTTCGCGGCGGCGGCGCCCTCCTTGCCGGACAGTGAGCGAGGCAGGCCGACGACGACCTCGATGCCTTCGTACTCCGCGACGATCTCCAGGATCCGGGCGAGATCACGCTTGCCGGCCGGGACGGTCTCGACGGGGGTGGCGATCAACCCGTGCGGGTCGCTGGCCGCCACGCCGATGCGGACGTCGCCCACATCGACGGCAATTCGTACTCCACGTCTCAAGGTCGGCTCTCCGTCACAGACTCTGCGTCACTCACTATTCGGGCACGGCGCCCCGTCATACAAGTCCCCCGGCGGTGATGGGAGTCCGGGATTCAGACTTCCATATCCGCCGGGGGATCGAGGGTAGGGGACGGCTCAGGACGTGCGTTCGGCGACTGTCCGGGTGACGGCAGCCAGCGCGTCGGCCACCTTGCCCGGGTCGGACCCGCCGCCTTGGGCGACGTCGTCCTTGCCACCACCGCCGCCGCCGAGCGTCTTCGCCGCGACGCGGACCAGTTCGCCCGCCTTGACGCCGCGTTCGCGGGCTGCCTCGTTGGCGGCGACCACGACCATCGGCTTGCCGTTCACCACCGACACGACCGCGACCGCGGCCGGGCGGCTCGCGAGCCGACCGCGCACGTCCAGCGCGAGCTTGCGCAGGTCGTCGGGCGTGGTGCCGTCGGGCAGTTGCGCGGCGACGAGGGCGACGCCGTGTATGTCCTGCGCGGAGTCGACGAGACCGCCGGCCGCCTGAAGCGCCTGGGCGCCGCGCATGGCCGCGATCTCCTTCTCCGCCTCGCGCAGCTTGGCCATGATGCTCGCGACCCGCTCGGGAAGCTCTTCCGGCCGGCCCTTCACGACCTCGGTGAGCTGGTTGACGATGGTGTGCTCGCGCGCCAGGAAGTTGTACGCGTCGGTGCCCACCAGGGCCTCCACGCGACGCACGCCGGCGCCGATCGAGGACTCGCCGAGCAGTTTCACCAGGCCCAGCTGGGCGGTGTTGTCCACGTGCGTGCCGCCGCACAGTTCCTTGGAGTAGTCGCCCATGGTGACCACGCGCACGCGGTCGCCGTACTTCTCGCCGAACATCATCACGGCGCCGGACTTCTTCGCCTCGTCCATCGACATCACCTCGGCGGTGACGTCGAGGTCGCGGGCGAGCACCTCGTTGATCTTCTGCTCGACGTCGACGAGGACGGTTCCGGGGATCGCCCCGGGCGCGCCGAAGTCGAAGCGGAAGCGGCCGGGCGCGTTCTCCGAACCGGCCTGCGACGCGGTCGGGCCGAGCGCGTCGCGCAGCGCCTGGTGGGTCAGGTGCGTGGCGCTGTGCGCGCGTGCGATCGAGCGGCGGCGTTCGACGTCGATCTGCGCGAGCGCCTTGGCGCCCACGAGGACCTCGCCGACCTGGACCCGGCCGCGGTGCACGGTCACCCCGGGCACCGGGTTCTGTACGTCGCGCACCTCGACCACGGCGCCGGTGTCGAGCCGGATCCGGCCGGTGTCGGCGAGCTGGCCGCCACCCTCGGCGTAGAACGGGGTGCGGTCCAGGACGACTTCGACCTCGTCGCCCTCGTGCGCGGCCGGGGAGGCCGCGCCGTCGACGAGCAGGCCGACCACGGTCGCCTCGTCGGAGTTGTCGTGGTAGCCGGTGAACTCGGTGCCGCCGGCCGCGTCGGCGACGTCGCGGTAGACCGAAAGGTCGGCGGCGAGGCCCTGCTTGCGGGCCTGCGCGTCCTTCTTGGCGCGCTGCCGCTGCTCGTTCATCAGCCGACGGAAGCCCTCTTCGTCGACCGCGAGGCCCTGCTCGGCCGCGATCTCGAGGGTCAGGTCGATCGGGAAGCCCTCGGTGTCGTGCAGCAGGAACGCCACCTCACCCGGCAGCGCGCTCTGCCCGGCGCTCTTCGCCTTGACGATCGACTCGTCGAGCAGCGCGGTGCCTTCCTGAAGACGCGCGAGGAAGCGCTTCTCCTCGGCCACCGACACCGCGTCGATGCGCTCGGCCTCCTCGACCAGGTTCGGGTACTGCGGACCCATCGCCTTGATCGTGGTCTCGACCAGGTCGTGCAGGGTCAGGCCGTCGGCGCCCATGAGCCGCATGTTGCGGATCGCGCGGCGCATCATCCGGCGCAGCACGTAGCCGCGGCCCTCGTTGCCCGGGACCACGCCGTCGCCGATGAGCATCACGGCGGTGCGCACGTGGTCGGCGACCACGCGCAGCGACACGTCGGTCTTGTGGTCCTCGCCGTACTTCTTGCCGGTGAGCGCGGCGGCGCGGTCGAGGATCATCCGCGACGTGTCGATCTCGTACAGGTTGTCGACGCCCTGGAGGATGGTCGCCAGGCGCTCCAGGCCCAGGCCCGTGTCGATGTTCTGCGCGGGCAGGTCACCGAGGATGGGGTAGTCGTCCTTGCCGGTGCCGGCGCCGCGCTCGAACTGCATGAAGACCAGGTTCCAGATCTCCAGGTAGCGCTCGCCGTTGACGGCCGGACCGCCCGCCTCGCCGTAGGCGGGGCCGCGGTCGTAGTTGATCTCCGAACACGGGCCGCACGGCCCGGGCACGCCCATCGACCAGAAGTTCTCGGACTTGCCGAGCCGCTGGATGCGCTCGGCGGGCACGCCGATCACGTCGCGCCAGATCCGTTCGGCCTCGTCGTCGTCGAGGTAGACGGTGATCCACAGCTTCTCGGGGTCGAGCCCGTAGCCGCCGTCCTCGACCGAGTTGGTGAGCAGCTCCCAGGCGAAGCCGATCGCGCCTTCCTTGAAGTAGTCGCCGAACGAGAAGTTGCCGCACATCTGGAAGAACGACCCGTGGCGGGTGGTCTTTCCGACCTCTTCGATGTCCAGGGTGCGCACGCACTTCTGCACGCTGGTGGCGCGCTTGAAGTTCGGCTTGACCTCGCCCAGGAAGTACGGCTTGAACGGCACCATGCCGGCGTTGACGAGCAGCAGCGTGGGGTCGTCCGCGACGAGCGATGCCGACGGGACGACAGTGTGTCCGCGCTCTTCGAAAAAGCGCAGCCAGCGCTTGCGGATTTCTGCCGATTCCATCAGCTGCCGTCCCTTCGGTCGTACCTTGCCTTGTTTTCGTACCGCTCACGCGGGTCGTACCGCTCACGGGGGTCGTACAGCTCACGTGGCGCGTACAGGTCGCGCCCGTCGTGCCGGTCCTCGTGCGCGTCACGCGACGCCGGCAACACCCGGCGGGCCGGGGCCGGCGGCAGCGCGGCCGCCTGCACGTCCGCGCCGATCGCCCGGTACAGCTCCTGCTCGCGCTCGGCCATTCCCGCGCGGATCTCGTCCGCGAAGTATTTGATGGCCTCGCCGACGCCGGTGACGTTGTCGGCGACGCCCTCGGGCGTGTACTTGTACGCCTTGTCCTTGACCTTGCGCGCGGCCCATACGCCGGCTCCGGCGCCGACCGCGATCCAGAACAGCCTCGCCACGACTCAGCCTCTCCCGCGCATGGTGCGCTGACGCTCGGCACGTTGGGCCTTGGCTGCGGTGCGCACGCGGCGGCTGAGCTCGGCGCGCTGCTGTGCGGACAGCGCGCGGCGGACACCGTAGCTGAACGCCGCGGTCTTCACGAGCGGGCCGCCGAGGGTGGCGGCGACCGTGGAGGAGAGCGCGGTGGCGTTCGTGGTCATGGTCTGGACGTTGCCCGCGATCTGGTCGACGCGGGCCATCTGGGCGTTGGTCGCCTTGGCCGTCTCGGTCACCTCGTCGAGCAACGGGACCGCCCGGTCCGCGACGTCGGCTACCAGGCGCGTCGCCTCCTTGAGCACCTTGGTCAGCTTGACCAGCGCCAATGCGAGAAATGCGACCAGAATCGCCCAGAAAACGGCGATGATCATCAGCGCGACTTCGCCACCCGACACCGTCATGCGCTCCTTGATGAGTGGGATTCGGTCGAGGCGGCTCGTCATACTCGCTCGCCTCGGAAAGCCCGACCCTACCGCGACCGCGCGGGTCTCCTCGTACGAGGAAACCCGCGCGGTCGGTGTGGCGCGTGTCGCGATGGACGGTCCGCGGATCCGTCGTATGTGGATCGTTCGTGGATCAGCGGGAGTAGTACTCGACCACCAACTGCTCGTCGCAGATCACGGGGACCTCACGCCGCTGCGGCAGCCGGTCGAGCCGGGCCATCAGCTTGTCCAGACGGGCTTCGATGTAGCGCGGGGTCTCGGCCGCGGCGAAGCCGCCGGCGCGCACGACCTGGAAGAGCGGCTTCTCCCGGCTGCGCTCGCGCACGCCCACGATGTCCTCGGGCTTGAGCCGGTAGGAGGGCTTGTCGACCTTGCCGCCGTTGACCTCGATGTGGCCGTGGGTGACCATCTGCCGCGCCTGGTAGACGGTGCGGGCGAAGCCGGCGCGCAGCACGAACGCGTCGAGGCGGCGCTCCAGGTCGATCACCAGTTCGTCGCCGGTCTTGCCGGAGTGCTTGTTGGCGCGGTCGAAGGCCGCGCGCATCTGCACCTCGGAGATGTCGTACTGGAAGCGCAGGCGCTGCTTCTCCATCAGTCGGGTCTTGTAGTCCGACGACTGCTTGCGGCCACGACCGTGCTCGCCCGGCGGGTAGGGGCGATTTTCCAGGTACTTGGCGGCCTTGGGCGTGAGGGCCACACCCAGCGCGCGGCTGCGGCGGATTTTTGGCCGGGTCTGGTTCAAGGTCGGTCCTCCATGCGTGCTGTCTTGCGTGCTTGCCAAGATCGGGCGACTTAGGTAAGCCTAACCTTAACGAGAACGCGTTCGGTAGCCCACCCGGGGTTCCCCACGAGCGCGCCGGCATCAGGAGGACGCGTGTCCCTTCCCATCGAGGCCAACGCCGGCCACACCGATGTCTCCGCCCGACGCCCGGTCACCGCTGCTCGGGCCCGCACTCTGGCTGCCCACGCGACCTCCGCGACGCTGGATCTGCCGGGTGACAAGGACGAGCACGTGGTGCCGGCGGCGCGCGTGGTCGAGTCCGACGGGTCGCTGCTGCTGCTCGTGCCCGGTGAGACCGCCGCCCTCGTGCTGACCGCGCGCGACGACCTGGCCGCGGTGCTGCACCTGGTGGACGTCGCGCCGGTCGCGGTGCCGCATCGGGTGCGCGCGCACTGCTGGATCGCGGGCTGGCTGACCATCCCGACCGGCGACGACGCCGAGCGGGCCGCCGCGCGGCTGGCCGAGGTCGGCAACGACCCGACCGCGTCGCCGCGCGCGGGCACGGTCGTGCGCATGGAGGTGGGCGAGGTTTTGGTCGACGACCTGTGGGGCGCGGGCCACGTCGAGCCCGAGGACTACGCCGACGCCGAGCCCGACCCGCTCGCCGCCGACGAGGCCGAATTGCTCCAACACCTGGCCGTCGCGCACGCCGAGGACCTGGGCCGACTCGCGAGCGTGGCCGGCGCTCCCGCGTGCGCGGAGCGCGTCGCGCCGGTGTCGCTGGACCGCCACGGCCTGCGCCTGCGCACCGGCGGCCCCGACCGCACGTGCGACATCCGCTTCGAGTTCGACACCCCGGTTTCCACCGCACGGGAACTCGGCGGCGCCCTGCGTCGTCTCCTGCACGGGGCCCACGGCGACGCCTGAGCACCGCCGCGTCGCACGGTTTGGCCGTTCGCATGATGCGTCGGCGTACGGGCAGTCTCCTCCCCGCATGATCGACACGGCATGATCGACTCGGGAAGATCGGTTCGACACGATCGGCTCGGCGGGATCGACTCGGGAAGATCGACTGGGCGTGATCGATACGGCGTCGTCGTCTCGGCCGATCGAGTGCCGTACGCACATCTCGAGGCCGACACCGCTTCGAGGGCGACGCTGCCGAACCGGGGGTAATACGGCGGGAAGGGACTACGCGGGGTGTCGGAGCAGCACGCGCGACAGCAGGCCGACGGCGAGGGCGGTCGCGACCATCCGAGCACCCGCGCGCCCTGGGAACCCGAACGCCGCCCGAACTCGCGTGCCGGCGCCAGCCCTTGGCAGGACCGGCTGCGCACCCAGCTGCGCTTCAGCGGCCATACCGCGCCCATTCCGATCGTGGTGCCCGCGGAGACTCCCGAGGCGGGTCCGTCGGTGCCTCGCGTGCTCGACCTCGCGCTGCGCATGGGCGAACTACTGCTCGCGAGCGGCGAGGGCGGTGAGGACGTCGAGGCGGCGATGCTCGGCATCACCGACGCGTACGGCCTGGAGCGTTGCCAGCCCAACGTGACGTTCGTCGCGATCACGCTGTCCTACCAGCCGTCGCTGGTGGAGCCGCCGGTCACCGGCGAGCGCGTGGTGCGGCGGCGCGCGGTGGACTACACCCGGCTCGACGAGGCGCACCAACTGGTCGAGGACATCACCGGCGGCGACCTGACCCTGGAGGAGGCGTACCACCGGCTCGCCGACATCCGGCGCAATCGCCATCCGTATCCGCGGTGGCTGCTGTTGCTGTCCGCGGGACTGATCGCGGCGTTCGCGAGCGTGATGGTCGGCGGCGGGCCGGTCGTGGCCATCGCGGCGTGCGTCGCGGCGCTGATCGGCGAGCGTCTGGCCCAGTTGCTCTCCGATCGCGGCGTGCCGGAGTTCTACCAGTTCGTACTGGCCTCGATGCCCGCCGCCGCGATCACCGTGGCGATGATCAAACTCGGTATCGGGATCAGTCCGTATGCCGTGGTCACCGGCGGCCTGTTCGCCCTGCTTCCCGGGCGCGCCCTGGTCGCGGCCGTACAGGACGGTCTGACCGGCTTCTACATCACCGCCGCGGCCCGACTGCTCGAAGTCTTCTATCTGATCGTCGGGATCATCGTCGGCATCTCGATCGTGATCTACGTGGGCGACCGGCTCGGCGTGGAGTTCGCCGTCGAGGGGTCCTTCAACCTCAACGCCAACCATCGCGGCGTCCAACTGCTCGCGGCGGGCGCGGTGTCGCTGACGTTCGCGGTACTCGTCCAGGTGCGACGGCGGTTGCTGCCGGTCGCGTTCGCGGGCGGCGCGGTGGGGTGGTCGGTGTTCCAGGTACTGCGCGAGGCGGGCGCGGCGCCGGTGCTCGCGACGGCGGTGGCGACCGGACTGCTCGGGCTGCTCGGTCAGTTGCTCGCGCGGTGGCACGGGACGTCGGCGCTGCCCTACGTGATCCCGGCGATCGGGCCGATGCTGCCGGGCAGCGCGATGTACCAGGGCATGCTGGGTCTGTCGCTGGGTCACACCGACACGGGCTGGTTGAGCCTGGTCAACGCGGCCTCGCTCGCGCTCGCCCTGGCCGCGGGCGTGAACGTGGGCTCGGAGGCGGCCCGGTTCGTGCTGCCGTCGCCGCCGACGCGCACGGGCCGGGAAATGCGGCCGGCGTCCAAGCGCACCCGCGGTTTCTGAGACCGTGGGGCGGGGCGGCCGCGCTTTCGGGCCGCGCCCGGACCCGCCGCCACCGCATCGCGACCGTATCCCGACCGAGCCGACACCCCGGGGGCTTCGAATGCAGGACATGCACGCACTCGACGGGGAAGCCGCGGCCCTGCGCAGTTGGTCACCGCCGCACGGCACTGCCGTCCGCGCGGTGGTGCTGGTCCTGCCGGGGGGTCGCTCGCGCGGCCGGCAGCCGGCGTCCACTCGCAATCTGGCCTACCGCCGGATGGTGCCGATCGCCCGCTCGATCCACCGCTCGAGCGCGGCGGACGGGGTGGACACCTACCTGCTCCGCTATCGCGTGCGCGGCTGGAACGAGCCGTCCCAGGACCCGGTCCGGGACGCGCGGTGGGCACTCGACGGCATCCGGGCGCGCTACCCGGGCGCCCCGGTGACGCTGGTCGGCCACTCGATGGGCGGGCGTACCGCGCTGCGGGTCGCCGACCACGCGAGCGTGCGTACGGTGTGCGCGCTCGCGCCGTGGATCGAAGCCGACGAACCGTTCGCCCAGTTCGCCGGCCGCGAGTTGATCGTCGCGCACGGCACGCGCGACCACACCACGAGCCCGAAGGCGTCCTACGAGTACGCGCTGAACACCCGCGACGTGTCCGACCGGGTCTGCCGCTTCGAACTCGCCGACGGCCACGCGATGCTGCGCCGTGCCGACACCTGGCACGACCTGGTTCGCCGCGTCGTGGCAGGCACGGCAACCGGCACCGCCGACCCGACCGTGGCGGGGGCGATGGATTCGCCGGACGGCCTCCGCGCCCGGTGGAGCTGACGGGCAACCGCGGCGGGCGAACGCAGCGCAGTCGATCGGTTCAGGTCGGGGCGGGTCGGGTCGGGTCGGTTCACGTCGGGTCCGGCCAGGTCAGGTCGGTTCAGGTCGGGTCGGTTCAGGTCGGGTCGGTTCAGGTCGGGTCGATGCACGTCGGGTCGGGGCACGTCGGGTCGGTTCGCCGTGGTTCGCGCTTCGGCCGACGCTCGGGCACCCACCGCGCGGCCGGGGTCCGGTTCGCTGCTTGACCCGGCCCCGGGTGCCCCGACAGTTCCCTCGGCCGTGGCCGGAGACCTCTGCCCGTTCCGGCGGCGACCCTACGTGCCCTCGGGGGGTTCGGCGCCGGCGAGGCGGGCTCGGACCCAGGCTGCGATGTCGGCGTAGCGGGCCTCGGCGCCGTGGCGGGTGGGCTCGTAGTAGGTGCGGCCGTGCACCGCGTCCGGGGCGTACTGCTGCGTGGCGACACCGCCGGGCACGTTGTGCGGGTACACGTAGCCCTGTGCGTGCCCGAGCTTGGCCGCGCCCTTGTAGTGGCCGTCGCGCAAGTGTGGCGGGACCGGACCGGCGAGGCCCTTGCGAACGTCGGCGAGCGCGGCGTCGATGGCCAGGATCGCGGTGTTCGACTTGGGCGCGAGCGCGAGGTGGATCGCGGCCTGCGCGAGCGTGATCCGGGCCTCGGGGAAGCCGATCAGCGCGACGGCCTGCGCGGCGGCCACCGCGATCTGCAGGGCGGTGGGGTCGGCCATGCCGATGTCCTCGCTCGCCGAGATCATCAGGCGGCGCGCGATGAAGCGTGGGTCCTCGCCCGCGTCGACCATCCGCGCGAGGTAGTGCAGCGTCGCGTCGACGTCGGAGCCCCGGATGGACTTGATCAACGCGCTCGCGACGTCGTAGTGCTGGTCGCCGTCGCGGTCGTAGCGCACCGCCGCGCGATCCACGGCGCTTTCCAGGGTGGCGAGGGTGATCGCGGCCTCGCCCTTGTCGGCGGCCGATCCGGCGCCCGCCTCCAGGGCGGTGAGGATGCGGCGGGCGTCGCCGCCGGCGATCCGGAGCAGGTGCTCCTCGGCGTCGGCGTCGAGGGTGAGTGTGCCCTTGAGGCCGCGCTCGTCGGCGAGCGCGCGCCGGACCACCTCGCGCAGGTCGTCCTCGGTGAGCGACTCCAGGGTCAACAGCAGGGACCGGGACAACAGCGGACTGATGATGGAGAAGTACGGATTCTCGGTCGTGGCCGCGATCAGAGTCACCCACCGGTTCTCCACCGCGGGCAGCAGCGAGTCCTGTTGCGCCTTGGAGAAGCGGTGGATCTCGTCCAGGAACAGCACCGTGTCGCGCCCCTGCGACCCGGCCTGGCGGCGCGCGTCCTCGATCACGGCGCGCACCTCCTTGACCCCGGCGGTGATCGCCGACAACTCCACGAACCGCTGCCTGGTCACATGGCTGACCACGTACGCGAGCGTCGTCTTGCCGGTCCCGGGCGGCCCCCACAGGATCACCGACGACGGCGCGGTGACCCCACTCTCCGACGACACGAGCCGCCGCAACGGCGACCCGTCACCGAGCAGGTGCCGCTGCCCGACGACCTCGTCCAGATCCCGAGGCCGCATCCGCACCGCGAGCGGCGCGAGCGAGGGGTTCTTCGCCTGCCGAGCCTCGGCGGCGGCGGTAAACAGATCGGAGTCCACCCATCGACCCTAACCCGCTGCCCGGAACCGCGGCCCGGCCCCCGCCGGCGACCAACCGCACGGTGCGGCCCGACCCCGTCGGCCGGTCGGGCCGGGGCGTACGACCTCGCCGCTCGGCCCGGTGGCACGTCGGGCGGCCTGCCGGGCACCCGGCCACCGGCTCACGCGGACCACCGCAACGCACCTCCCGGCGCCGCAGGCCACCGAAATCTCCGTTCTTCACTCGTACGAGGGGCCGCGGAGGGATCCGCTGCGCGCACGAACCCTTCGGCGCATACAGGCACTTGCTTCCCGCAGGAGCGCGCGAAGGAGCAGGGGGATCGCCATGGCGACAGCACGTGATCACGAATACCTGGTGTCGGGCGCACTCGCGCGGTGGGAGAGAGCGCGGGCGTTGGCCGCCGACGGGTCAAATGGCAGGGCAAGTCATCACTACATTCGGGCGCAAGGCATGTTCCTCTGCTACGTCAGTCGGGTTCCCAGGACTCCGGAGACGGTCGCCGTCCTTTACGCGTTCGGCAACCTGGGCCTGGAGTCCGTCCGGTTCCACGACCGGCTCGGCAGCGCGCGTGGTGCCCTGTCATCCGCTCGGATGTCGCTCGCCGCCGCGCATTCGGCCGACCCGACGGGCGGTGATCCGTCCCGGGTCGGTGAGGTGGTGGGCCGTGCGGACACCAGGCCCGTGTTCCAGCGGGTTCTGGGTGGGCGACCCGGCCCGCCGTTGTCGGCGCAGGCGCGGATCGCCACGGCTGCTGCCGCGCGGGTGCAACTGGCGGATCTCATCGGTCGATATGCGGCCCGCGACGAGCTGCGCGAGCCTCCCTGGCCGATCGGCAGCGGAGGCACCGTGAGTTGGCGGCGGGAATGCCGGCGGTGGCGGCGCGCCGTACTGCCCGCCTGCGCCGGCCTGGACCGCGAGACCGAGGGCCGCCGGATGGCCGCCGAGGGCCTTCGCTTCCACGACGAGTTGCGCGCGCTGTCACCGGACTACGCGTACCTGCTCGGATCGGTGCGCGACCTGCTCCCCGGCATCCGACGGGAGAACCGGTCGTGAGTTCGAGGCGTGCCGACACGTATTTCCGCAAGGGCCTGTCCCGCTGGGAGGACGGGCACCGGCTGCTGGAGTGGGGCCGTCCCGTGTGGGCCGCGAGGAGGTACCAACAAAGCACGCTTCAGTTCTTCGGCTACGTCCACGAGACGGGTTGGCGGCCGACCGCGCCGCCGTCGCACAGTGCGCGTGTCTTCCACGGCATGGGCGAATTGGCCCGCCAAACCGCCGAGACATTGGCGGGTCTGGGCGGACGGACCCGCCACACCTTGCGCTACGCGCGAATCGCCGTCGCCGTCACACACCTGGCCGATCCCACGCGCGGCGACCCGTTTCGCATCCGCTTCGGGGCGCCGGCGATCGGCCCGCCCGTGTTCAGCCTGGATCCGCGTTCCGGTGAAGAGTTGACGCCGCACGTGCGCACGGCATCGGCTGCGGCGGCCCGCCTGTACCTGGCGCGACTGATGCTGGGGTACCCGGGCTACGACGACGGCGAACGATGGCCGATCGGCACCGGGCAACGGATCTTCGTCACGCGTGAGGTGGCCCGTTTCAGGCGGGCCGTACTGCCGAGTTGCGTGGGTCTGGATCACGGCGCCGAGGCGCGACGGCTCGCGGACGAAGCGGTAGCCATGTACGCCGGATTGTGTCGCGTCGCCCCGCAGTATCGAGATCCCGCGCGGAAGGCCGCCGCGGCGCGCGCCGAAATCCACGCCTGTTGTCCGAACACGCCGGACCTCGACCGGCGGAGCCGGTGAATGCTCTCCTGGTACGAGGTATGGGGAGTGCTGGGCATCGTGCTCGTCGTGCTGTGCACGTGCGGACGGCGGGTGGCGTTCGTCGACAAGTACTGGGTCATCGGCTTCGCGATCGGGTTCTGCTGCTGTCTACCGGCTGCGGCGGGCGGTCGCTTCTACGGTTTCGGGGACCCGGACACCGCCGATGGCGGGTGGCTCCCCGTCGCGACGTATGTCGGTTTCGCGATAGCGAGCTTCGGTATGATCGCGCGCCTGGCGGCAGTGCGCGGGGATCTCGAACCCGCCGTCGACCGGGCGACCGAGGCCGAAGAGAAGCTGCGATGGTGTGTCCACCGCTCCGACCCCGAACTGCTCGACGAGACGATCGAGAGTTTTCGGTCCGCGGTCGGGCTGACCGCGCGCCCCGAACACGTTCCGGGTCCCCTCGCGCTGCGCCTGGACAATCTCGGTCACGCCAGACACGCCACTCATCTGGTGATGGCGCTGCGGCTGCGCTACGAGCGCTTTCGTCGGCCCGGCGACCTCGACGAGGCGATCGACGTCGCTCGCCGGACGCAGCGGGCCAGGTGGTGTCGCGGCACTCGGGGCGGCCGGTTGCTGTCGGAACTCGCGGGATGTCTGCGGCTGCGGTACGACCACCTCGGTGCCGCCGCCGACCTGGCCGAGGCCGAGAGCGCCGCTGCCGAGGCCGTCCGGCTGGTCAAGCCGGGGAGTCCGCATTTCGCGCCGTGTCGGGCCGAGGCGGCGGCCGTCGCGCGCAGCCGCTACGTACACGCTCGGGAGCCGCGCCACCTCGATGTCGCGGTGGATCAATTACAGGATCTGCTGGAGGTCACCCGTCGTCGCGGCTACACGCGGGCCGCGGACCTGACCACGCTGTGTCGCCTTCTGGTCCATCGGGGGGAGGTACGCGCCGCGTCGACCGACCTTGATCGGGCAGTCGACGCGGGCCGCACCGCACTCGACCACACGGGTCCGGGGCACGCCCTGTTCGATCTGTGCCAGAACAATCTGGCCCTCGCGCTGCGCACTCGCTACGAGGTGGCACATCGCGCGACCCGACTCGACGGCGAGTACACCTACCTGCTGCGTTCGCCGACGGCCGATCTCGACGAGGCGATCAGGCTGGCGGAACGGGCCGCCGCCGAGGTGTCGGTCGACGCGCCGGGACGCGCCGATCACCGGCTCAACCTGGCTCTGGCGCTGCACGCCCGGCACGACCGGGAGCACGACGCGGGGGATCTGCGCCGCGCGATCGCGGCGGCCCGGGAGGCGACCGAGCACGCCGGCGCCGACATCCCCACCCGGCTGAGGGCGGGACTTGTGTGGAGCGACATCGCGGTCTCGGCCGTCGACTACCCGGAAGCGGTGTCCGCGTTCGAGTCCGTCGTCGCGCTGCTGCCCCGCCTGGCACCGCGTGAACTGCGGCGCGTGGACCAGGAGTTCCGGCTCGGCAGATGGGCGGGCATCGCCGTGGCCGCCGCCGCGTGCGCGCTTGCCGAGGGTCGGCCGGACAAGGCGGTGGCGCTGTTGGAACAAGGTCGCGGTGTCCTGCTGTCCCGGACCCTGGACACCCGATCCGACCTCACCGCGCTGCGGGCCGAACACCCGCGACTGGCGAAACGGTTCACGGACCTGCGCGAAGCGTTGGACAGCTCGTTCGAACCCGCCGACGAGACGCCGACCAGGCTCGCCGAGGATGTCGCGGCGGCAAAGGCCCACGAGGAGGCTCGACGCCGGCGCCGGGTTCTCGCCGAGGACTGGGACGAGTTGCTGGAGCGCATCCGCGCCGAGCCGAACTTCGCGGAATTCGCGCGCACTCCCTCGTTCGAGCGGTGCCTCGCGCAGAGCCACCAGGGCCCGGTCGTCTACGTCAACGTCACCGCGCTGCGCTCCGATGCGATCATCCTCGAAGCCGGCCGGATCCGTACCGTTCGTCTGGCCGTCCGCCCCGCGGACGCCGCGCGGTGGACGAGCGTCCTGCACGACGCGGTCGCCGGCGACCGCATCGTCGACCTCGCGCAACGCGAGCCCGTCTTCGACGTCTTGGCCTGGCTCTGGGACACCGTGGCCGAGCCGGTCCTGGACGCGGTGGCCGCGCCCACCACAGGCGGGTCGAAGCCGCGAATGTGGTGGATTCCCACCGGACCGCTGGCCCTGTTGCCGATCCACGCCGCCGGGCATCACCGCCCCGGCGACGGTCGGTCCCGGTCCCTCCTCGACCGGACGATCCCCTCCTATGCCCCGACTGTGCGGTCCCTGGCGGCGGCACGCGCCCGACGCCCGACGTTGCCCGCGTCAGGGCATCCGCTGGTCGTCGCGATGACGCGAACGCCCGGCGCGGAGCCGCTGCCCCAGGCCGCCGCCGAGGCCGAGGCGATCCGGGGTTTCCTGCCCGACACCCGGATCCTGGCCGACCGTCGAGCCACTCGGGATCGCGTCCTGGCGGATCTGCCGCGCCACGCCTGGGCGCACTTCGCGTGCCACGCGGCAAGCGACCACGACGCGCCGTCGCGCGGCCGGCTCCTGCTCCACGATCATCGGGAGCGGCCGTTGACGGTGGCCGACATCGCCGGTCTCGACCTCGGTGCCGCAGAGCTGATCTACCTGTCGTCCTGCGACTCCGCGCGCACCGGGAGTCGGCACGCCGACGAGGCGATCCATCTCGCCTCCGCCTTCCAGCTCGCCGGTTTCTCGCAGGTCGTCGCGACCCTGTGGCCGGTCGTCGATCGCTTCGCCCTCGCGTTCGCGACCGACGTCTACCGAAAGCTCGCCCACGGCGACCAGCGAACCGACGCGGCGGCGGCAGTGCACCGGGCGACGTTGGAAGCCCGCGCGCAGTATCCGAACCTGCCCGGGCTGTGGGCCGGGCACGTGCACGTGGGGTCGTGATCAGCCGGGCGGTGGTGCCTGGGTACGGGTGGGCGTCGGCACGGTGCCGGGGCGGGACTCCGGAGCGGGCGCAGACACCGTGGCGGGTTCCGACGGGCCGCAGGCCGGCTCCGGGATCTCGTCCGTCGGCGAGTAGCCGCCGCGCCGCGCGCCCGGGTCGGCCAGCAGTGCCGCCTCGGCAGGAGTCAGGTCGAGCCGATCGTCGGCCGCGCTCGTCACGACGGCGCCACTTGGGTGCGGGTACCGGGCGAGAGCAGTTCGACGACGTCGACCTCACCCGCGCGCACATGCAGGCCGATGCTGCCGGCGATCCGGCGTACGAAGCTGCCGTCCGCATTCATCAACCACGCGGATTCGAGGAACACCTCCTGCGGTTGGGGATAGGCGGTGGCGTACGAACGGGACCCGTACCAGCCGCCGACCCACGCTCCGTCCCGCATGCGCATCCGCACGAAGCACGAACCCTGGTTGCGGAACATCCGATCCCACGCGGTGGGGGTGTCGTGATATCGCGCCGCGTCCCGGTGCCGACGCTCCCACCAGGTGAGCGCCACCGCTGCGGCGACAGGGACGAGCACGAACAGGATCAACCCCGCCAGCGCCACCGCGCGCGGCTGCCGGACGAGACCGTCCCAACGGTCCGCGCCCGGGCCCCGCACCACACGCACGATCAACGGCCCGGCCACGAGCAGATACATCGCGTCCAGCACGAGGGACGCCACCAGTGCCCGCAAAACCCGCTCGGCGAGATCCCGTTCGCCCGGGATCGGGCCGCGCAATCGCTCACGAACGAACTGGTGAGTGACCCCCGGCAACACGCAACAGATCAACAGCGCCACCTGCGACACCGTCGTCGGTGACTGTCCCATCACACGCCCCCCAGCCCTCCCGACGGGTCGGCGGACGCCCGCACGGACCACCGAACCCGAACCAACGCGACCGCCGTGGCAATGGCTCCGGCCGTGACCACCAACGGACGGTCGCGCACGAGCCATCGCCCGAGTTCGTCCGGCCAGACCATCAGTGCCGCCAATACCACCGCCCCGCCGAACCACAACACAGCCGCGACCAGGGCGTCGGAGCCCATCTCGATCAGCAGGAAGAGCCCGCCCAGGAACGCCATCACCCCGAACCCGAGCAGATCCGGATCCACTGCTCGCAGCAGCAGCGCCAGGCCGCCCACCGCCATCACGGTGGCCAACCCGACCCGCACCCGGCCGTGTCCCCGCAGCGGCGCACAGACCACCGCCAAGCCGCACCCGATCGAGGCCGCCGTCACCGCGCCGCTCACCCTCGTTCCCCCAGCCCGTCGACTCGCGTATCCCGACGCATCGACGCTAGGACCAGGTCTGTCCCTCGCACCCGTACATCACTCGAACGGATGACAAAACCGACTCGGGAACATCGGGATTCGATCGCCTCGACCAGTGCGGCCCCCTACCTCAGCGCAGGACACCTGCCGCACGCGCGGTCTGGAGCCATTCCGGGAACTCGTTCATCAGGTTGTCGAAGAGAACGTCGTCCGCCATGCGGCGGGGGTCCGCGCCGGCCTCGAAGAAGCCCGCGTTGTCGACCACCCGGAATTTGGGGGCCGGCAGGTCGTCCAAGCGGTGCAGGAAGCGGAACTCGTCGCGGCCGAAGCCGATGAACTGCCAGAAGATCGGCAGCCCGGCCGCCTTGCAGACGGCCTTCTCGGCGGCCTTCGCGTTGTTGGGAGCGCCGTCGGTCTGGAAGATCACGAAGGCCGGGTCGGTCGCGCCGCACGACCGGTAGTGGGCGATCACCGCGTCCATCGCGGACACGTAGTCGGTGGTGCCCATGTGGCCGTGCTGCTTGTGCAGTTCGGCCACCCGACCCTTGTAGTTGTCGAGCGAGATCTCCGCCGGCTCGTACGCCTTGGTGTCGAAGAAGATCACCGGCACCGTGCCGTCGTCGTCGAAGTGCGCCGCAGCGGCCAGGACTCGCTCCGCGAGCGCCTGCACACTGCCGTTCTTGTAGAACGGCCGCATGCTGCCGGAGCGGTCGAGCACCAGATAGACCGCGGCCCGAACTCCCGCGAGCCTGTTCTTCTCCAGACTGACACCGGCGGCCTTGTACAGGCTGACCAGCCCCGGCGCCGAGCGTTGGACCTTGTCGAGACTGACCGCCGACCCGCTTCCGCTGCGCACGGTGGCCGAGGGCGTGGCCGGCGCGGGCGGCGCCGCAGCGGCAGGCGGGGCCGCCGGCTTCGACTTCTTGCGACCGAACAGCGAGAAGGGCATGGTGGGGCTCCCAGCAGTCGAACGAGTCGTGTGGGAGCCCCCCTTGCGGGGTTTTCCCGGGCCCTACGGTCCCAGATCCGCCGCCCCTGCGAATAGGGGGGATCCCTCACGAATCGGCCATGTCGCATCCCGCCCGTCGCGCCCGCACCTGCTCGGCCGTCAGCCCCGGCGGCACGACCACGACATCGCCGACGTCACCGGCCCAGATCACCTGCGGCCCGAACGCCTCCGCGAGCGCCGCGACCGCCCGTTCCGCCGCACCCTCCCCCGGCGACCGGCACGTGAGCCCGGACACCGGCTCCTCGGCGCCCATCCGTTGCCGCGCCCCCGCGACCGCCACCGCGAGACCGCCCAGGTAGTGGGCGTCGGCCGCGCCGGGCCGCTCGGGCAACGGATCGGGCACCTCCGCCCCGTCGGCCCACAGGCTGAACCAACAGCGCGCCGACAACCCTTCGGCGCGCAGCACCGCGAGCACGTCACCAACGCCCGGGTAGGACGCCGCCCGCGCCTCCTCCAACAGATCCGCGGGCACCGGAGTCCCGAACGACTCGACGAACTCCAGGCCGCCTTCGCCGTCGGTGAACCACCGCAGCGGATTGATGTGCACGGTGCGGCTCATGCGACCTCCCGATTCGAGCCCCGACCTCGACCGCTCCCAGCATCCCGGGCCACTCCGACACGCTCGCCGGACGAGGCCCCGGGCGCCCCCGCTTGGGCCAAGCCGCCCGCCCCGCACGCCGGTTCGCCGACCACACCCGCACCCGCGCGGGCCGACGCCGCCCGGCGCCGCCGCGACGCGCGGTACCACTCCTGCCATTCGCGGGTCTCCTCGACGGCCGACACCCGCTTCATCGCGTACAGCCGGATCGGCGGTGAGCCGCGATAACGCAGATCGGGCATCGTCGCGTCGGGCTCCGCCATGAACCTCCCGAGCGCGGTCCGCGTCCAGCCCCGCCCCAGCACGACGGCCCGTGTCACGTAGTCCGCCCGCGCCTGATCCTTCGTCAATACCACAGCCATGTCGGCCTCCCCGAGGTCACCCGAGCCGGTCTCGTACCGACTCCGACTCCCAAGGTAGGCACCCTCGTTCCCGCCTGCCGGAGCCCTGTGCAGAACCGTTTTTGCTACTCGGCAAAGTCGACAAGCGGGGACTCCGTCGGGCCGTGACGCAACAAGCCACATCGCCCCCGGGAAAGGACAAGCCATGGCAGCCCGCGCATCACACCACCCGCAGCCGCCCCTCGTCAGCGAGCCCCAAAGTCAGCCAAGGACAGGACCGCGAGGCCGAATCGGGCCGCCTCCGTCGCGGTAAAACCGCAACCGCCACACAAAACGCAACGGGTGGCGCGGGAAGCACGAGACCGCGAGGCCGAATCGGGCCACCCCAGTCGCGGTAAAACCGCAGCCGCCACACAAAACGCAACGGGTGGGCGGGTGGGAACAAACCCCCGGCCCACCAAACGCGAAACCGCAGCCCGCCCCCAAAGGCACCCCACGCCGAAGGGCGACCGAGCCCCCCGACTCGATCGCCCTTCGCCACTCTCAAACCGCGTCAGCGGTAACGTCACCCACCTACCGCTCAAACCGCCTTGGTCTCCGCCACACCCTCGCCCGGAGCCGTCTCCTTCACAGCCTTCGGCTTCGCGTCGATCCCCGCCTCACGCCGCTGCTGCACCGTGATCGGCGACGGCGCCCCGGTCAACGGGTCGCCCCCGGACGCGGTCTTCGGGAAGGCGATGACATCGCGAATCGACTCCGCCCCACCCAACAACGCCACCAACCGGTCCAACCCCAACGCGATCCCGCCGTGCGGCGGCGGCCCGTACGCGAACGCGTCCAGCAGGAAGCCGAACTGCGACTGCGCCTCCTCGTCCGACATCCCGATCGCCGTGAACGCGCGCTCCTGCACGTCGCGCCGGTGGATACGAATCGACCCGCCGCCGACCTCGGTGCCGTTGAGCACGATGTCGTAGGCGTTCGACAGCGCCTCGCCCGGGTTCTTGTCGAACGAGTCGACCCACTCCGCCGTAGGCGCGGTGAACGGGTGGTGGATCGCGTGCCAGCCCTGGTGGTTGCCGGCCGCGTCCTCGATCGGTTCGAACATCGGGAAGTCCACGACCCACAGGAAGTTCCACGCGGACTCGTCGATCAGGTCGCCGCGTCGGGCGATCTCCAGGCGCGCCGCGCCGAGCAGTTCGAGCGAGGCCGTGCGCCGCCCGGCCGAGAAGAAGATGCAGTCGCCCTTCGCCGCACCGGTCGCCTCGACCAGCCCGGCCAGGTGCTCCTCGGACAGGTTCTTGGCCACCGGGCCGCGCAGTTCCCCCGTCTCCGCGTCCACGAGCACGTACGCCAGGCCGCGCGCGCCACGCGCCTTGGCCCAGTCCTGCCACCCGTCGAGTTCCTTGCGGGTCTGCGCCGCGCCGCCGGGCATCACCACCGCGCCGGTGAACTCGGACTGGAACACCCGGAAGGACGTGCCCTCGAAGTAGCCCGTCAAGTCGACCAGTTCGCACCCGAAGCGGGTGTCCGGCTTGTCCGAGCCGTAGCGCGTCATCGCCTCGGCGTACGGCAGCCGCGGCAGCGGCAGGGTGATCTCCACGCCGTGCACCTCGCGCCACACGCGAGCGATCAGCTTCTCGGTCAGCGCGAGGATGTCCTCGGCGTCGCAGAACGACATCTCGACGTCGAGCTGGGTGAACTCCGGCTGCCGGTCGGCCCGGAAGTCCTCGTCCCGGAAGCAACGCGCGATCTGGTAGTAGCGCTCCATGCCGGCCACCATGAGCAACTGCTTGAACAGCTGCGGCGACTGCGGAAGCGCGTACCACGAGCCCGGCTGCAGACGCACCGGAACCAGGAAGTCGCGCGCGCCCTCGGGCGTGGACCGGGTCAGGTACGGCGTCTCGATGTCGAGGAAGTCGTGGTCCTCCATCACCTCGCGGATGATCCGCGTGACCTTGGACCGAAGCCGCAGGTTGCGGGCCATCGGCGCGCGGCGCAGGTCGAGGTAGCGGTGCTTGAGCCGCACCTCCTCGTTGACCGTGCCCGGCGTGTACTCCTCGATCGGGAACGGCAGCGGCGCCGCCTCCGAGAGGATCTCGAAGTCGTCCACGACGACCTCGACCGCGCCGGTGGGGATCTCGGTGTTCTCGTTGCCGTCCGGACGCACCCGCACGTCGCCGGTGATCTTGACGCAGAACTCGGAGCGCAGGTTGTGCACGGTCTCCAGGTCGCGGAAGACGACCTGGACCGTGCCCGACGCGTCCCGCAGGTCCACGAACGCCACGCCGCCGTGATCGCGCCGCCGGGCCACCCAGCCGGCGAGCGTCACGGTGTGGCCGGCGTGCTCGGCGCGGAGCGTACCGGCGTCATGGGTGCGGATCACTGAAGCTTCTCCTTCAAGACGGTGACGACCTGGTCGAGCGGGACAGCGGTCTGCTCCCCGTTCATCAGGTCCTTGATCTGGGCGATGCCGTCGGCGAGATCGCGGTCGCCCACGACGATGGCGTAGCGGGCGCCGGATTGCGACGCGGCCTTCATGGCGCCCTTGAGCTTCTTCCCCCCGAACGCCATGTCGGCGGGGATGTCCTCGATGCGCAGCTGGGTGATCATGCCGAACACCGCGCGCCGAGCCGGGTCGCCGATCGCGACGCCGTACACGTCGCAGTCGGCGGGGGTCTCGACGGCCTGGCCCTCGGCCTCCATCGCCAACATCGTGCGGCCGATGCCCAACGCCCAGCCCACCGACGGCAGGTCGGGGCCGCCGAGGTCCTGGGACAGCCCGTCGTAGCGCCCGCCCCCGCC
The DNA here is from genome assembly GCF_009865215.1 of Streptomyces sp. SID3343. Taxonomy (GTDB): domain Bacteria; phylum Actinomycetota; class Actinomycetes; order Streptomycetales; family Streptomycetaceae; genus Embleya. The sequence continues at coordinate 22,875 of NZ_WWJX01000954.1, forward strand.
GATGGCCGACTGCGCGCCGAGCCCGTCGTGGACGAACTCGAACGTGGTGCGGTTGTAGTAGTCCAGGCCGCGCACGAGCCTGGGCGTGTCCTCGTAGGGGATCTTGAGCTCGTCGAGCATCGAGCGCACGAACGCGTGGTGCGCCGCGCACGCCTCGCACAGGTTGTCGGTGATCAGCGGCGCGTCCGCGATCATCGCCTGGACCTCGGGGCGCTTGTCGTCGAGCACCCGAAGGGGGTTGATCTCGGCCCGCCGGTGCGTGTCCTCGTCGAGGTCGACGCCGCGCAGGAAGTCCTGGAGCTTGGCGCGGTACAGCGGCCGGCACTCGCGGCAGCCGAGCGAGTTGAGCAGGAGCCGGTAGTCGCGCAGCCCGAGCTTGCCGAAGCCCTCGGCGGCGAGCGCGATCATCTCGACGTCCACCAGCGGGTCGTCGCTGCCGATCGCCTCGGCGCCGACCTGGGTGAACTGCCGGGTGCGGCCGGCCTGGGGCCGCTCGTAGCGGTAGTACGAGCCGAAGTACCAGAGCTTGACCGGCAGCCGGCCGTTGTACAGGTTGTGCTGGAGCACGGACCGCACCACGGCCGCGGTGCCCTCGGGACGCAGCGTCAGCGATCGGCCGCCGCGGTCCTCGAAGGTGTACATCTCCTTGGTGACGATGTCGGTGGACTCGCCGACGCCGCGCAGGAAGAGACCGGTCTCCTCGAAGGTGGGGGTCTCGATGTACTGGAACCCGGCGTCGCGCAGCTCCAGGCCGAACTGGATCCGGATCCGGTTGAACGTCTCCGAGTACGGCGGGAGCATGTCGAAGGTGCCCTTGGGGGCGTTGAAAGTACTCACGGTGTGAAAATCCGTCACATTCCTCGGTGCGGTCCCGCGGGCGGCGCCAACTCTTGCAGGTAAGGATTCGTCGCGCGCTCGCGGCCGATCGTCGTCTGGGGGCCGTGCCCGGACAGGACGACGGTCTCGTCCGGCAGCGGCAGACACACCCGCGACAGGGAGCGCATCATCTGCGCGTGGTCGCCGCCGGGGAGGTCGGTGCGTCCGATGGAGCCGGCGAACAGCAGGTCACCCGAGTACAGGATCGGCGGGATGTCCGCCGAGCCCTGGGTGCCGAAGGCCACCGACCCCTGTGTATGGCCGGGCGCATGATGGACCGTCAGTTCGAGGCCGGCGAGTTCGAGCACGGCGCCGTCGGTGAGCAGGCGCACGTCTTCGGGCTCGGTGAACGTCATGCCGCCGAACAGTTGCTGCCCCACGCCCAGCGACAGGCCCTTGCCGGGGTTGGACAGCATGTCGCGGTCGTCGGGGTGGATCCACGCGGGCACCTTGTGCTCGGCGCAGACCGGGACGACGGAGAACATGTGATCGATGTGCCCGTGGGTCAGCACGACCGCCACCGGGCGCAGCTTGTGCTCGCGGATGATGTCCTGCACGCCGTCGAACGCGTTCTGCCCGGGGTCGACGATGACGCATTCCTCGCCGGCGGCAGGGGCGACCACATAACAGTTGGTCTGGAACGACCCTGCGGGGAACCCGGCGACGATCACGTTCGTCCTCTCGGTCTCGGGGTCTTCCGGCGGCGGGGCAAGCACGGAAGTATGCGGCGGACGTGGGAATCAGGTATGAGACTACCGGCGCGCGGGGGCGGATCGCGAACCCGTTCACCACCGGTGGAAGACGCTGGTAAAAGAACAGGCACGGGGCGGGTGCCTAGACTGTGCGCGAGTTGCGACCGGTCCCGGTGCCACGGGATCGCCGCAGGTCGGGACCGGTGCACGGATCCCGTCACCCCGCACGGTCCGCGCCCGACCGGCGGGTGTCCAAGGTCGAGTTCCATCCACATCGAGTCCGATCGAATCCAGGAGAGCACGCGGTGGTCACCAAACAGCAGCGACAGCGGCAGCTCGCGCGCGAGAAGTTCGAGCGCCAGCAGGAGCGGCGGTCGACCGTCCATGCGCGTCGGCGGCGGCGCAACCAGGTCATCGCGGCGGTGGCGGCGGTAGTCGTCGTGGCCGGTGGTGGCGCGTGGCTCGCGGTGTCGGCGGGCGGTGACGACGACAAGAAGACGACCGAAGCGGCGGCCTCGAACCCGCCGGACACGCAGCCGAGCGCGCAGCCGTCCGCGTCGACCGCACCGGCGGCGAACACCAAGCCGACCACGTGCGCGGCGCCGGCCCCGGGCGAGCCGACGAAGGAGCAGTTCGGCGAGGAGCCCAAGCTCACGATCGACGACAAGGCGTCGTACACGATGACGCTCAAGACCTCGTGTGGCGAGGTGGTCGTCGCGCTGGAGGCGGCGAAGGCCCCGCACACGGTGAACTCGTTCAACTTCCTCGCGGGCAAGAAGTTCTTCGACCACACCCCGTGCCACCGGCTGACCACGGGCGGCCTCGCGGTGCTCCAGTGCGGCGACCCGACCGGAAGCGGTACCGGCGGTCCCGGCTACAAGTTCGTCGACGAGAACCTGGGTACGGCGGGCGCCGACGGCTCGGCGGACTACCCGGCGGGCACGGTCGCGATGGCCAACTCCGGTCCCGGCACCAACGGCAGCCAGTTCTTCCTGGTCACCGGCGACAGCAAGCTACCGCCGAACTACACCCCGTTCGGCAAGGTCACCTCGGGCATGGACGTGCTCGCGAAGATCGCCGCCGCGGGTACCGCGGACAACTCCAGTGACGGCGCTCCGCACGAGAAGGTCGTCATCGACACCCTGACCGTGGACAAGAAGTAACCGACCGGACGCATGTTCCACTCCGGTCCCGGGGCGGCGGCCGGGCCGTCGCCCCGGGGTCCTGTGTAAAGTGCGCCGCATTCAGCATCGAAGGAGGCCGCTGTGAGCAGCGACCCGTGGGGCCGCGTGGACGAGCAGGGAAACGTCTTTGTCAAGACGGCGGACGGTGAGCGCTCCGTCGGTTCGTGGCAGGCGGGTTCCCCGGACGAGGCCCTGGCCTACTTCCGGCGCAAGTACGAGGGACTCGCCGTCGAGGTGGAGTTGCTCGCGCGCAGGGTACGTACGACCGACATCGCGCCCAAGGACGCGCATCACGCGCTGGAGCGGCTGCGCGCGAGCATCGTGGACGCCAACGCGGTGGGCGACCTGGAGGCGCTGGTCAAGCGGCTCGACGCGCTGGTGACCGTGGTGGACTCCAAGCGCGAGGAGCGCAAGGCCACCCGCGCGAAGGCGCAGGAGGAGGCGCAGGGCGCCAAGGAGCGCATCGTCGCCGAGGCCGAGCAGCTCGGGGCGAGCACCGACTGGCGGCCGGCGGGCGAGCGGCTGCGCGCGCTCGTCGACGCGTGGAAGGCCGTGCCGCGGCTCGACCGCAAGGCGGACGACGAACTGTGGCACCGGTTCTCCCAGGCGCGGTCCAACTTCGCCAAGCGCCGCAAGGCGCACTTCGCGGAGCTGGACGGCCAGCGCGACTCGGCCAAGCGGGTCAAGGAGAAGCTGGTCGAGGCGGCCGAGGCGCTGTCGACGTCCACCGAGTGGACCGACACCGCGGCGCGCTACCGCGACCTGATGAACGACTGGAAGGCCGCGGGGCGGGCCCAGCGCGACGTCGAGGAAGAGCTGTGGCAGCGCTTCCGCGCCGCGCAGGACGTGTTCTTCGCGGCACGCAGCGAGGTGTTCGCCGAGCGCGACGCCGAGCAGCGGGAGAACCAGGCCGCGAAGGATCTGCTGCTCACCGAGGCGGAAGCGATCGTGCCGGTCACGGACGTCAAGGTCGCGCGCGCGGCGTTGCGTTCGATCAACGACCGGTGGGAGGCCATCGGTCACGTGCCGCGTGACGCCCGGCCGAAGATGGAGGCTCGCCTCCAGACGGTCGAGCGGGCGATCCGCGAGGCCGAGGAAGACCTGTGGAAGCGCACGAACCCGGAGGCTCGGGCCCGTGCGCAGGCTGCGGTCGACCAGATCCAGGCGTCGATCGACAAGCTGACCCAGCAGGCCGAGAAGGCGCGTGCGGCGGGCAACGAGCGCAAGCTGCGCGAGGCCGAGGAGTCGATCACCGCCCGTGCGGAGTGGTTGGCCGAGGCGAACAAGGCGCTGGCGGAGTTCTCCGGCTGAGCCGAGCAGTCCTCGAACGCCGGGCGGGCCGACATCGGCCCGCCCGGCGTTTGCGTTGCCCGCGTGACGTCTTGACGTCGGGCGCCGTTGCGCCCGAGTAGTACCTGCTCGGCGTGATGTTCACGATGCGCGGTAGGCGCGGTGCCGGTGTGCGGTGTGCCGATGGGCGGGTGCGTGCGATGTGCGGGTGCGCTTGGTGCGCGCTGCGGCATTCGGGTGAGTTGTACAACAAAACGGTCGGTCGGAAAAGGGCGACGGCGGACAGTTGACGCAGGTCCTGCTGGAGCGCCTGTGCCCGCCCGGAGGTTGCCATGCCCGTCCGCGCCCTGCTCGTCGACGACTCCCCGCATCGCGCGGGCCTGCGGCCGGCCCTGGACACGGCCGAGGACATCGTCGTGGTCGGCGAGGCCCGCACCGTGGAGGAGGCCGTACGGCTCGCCGCCGAACTGCGCCCCGACGTCGTACTGATGGACCTGCTGGTGCCCCACCGGCCGGGGATCGACGCCACCCGGGCGATCACCGCGACGGCCGATCCCCCACGCGTGCTCGTGGTCTCGATCGCCGAGGACGACGACGCGCCGCTCGCGACGCTGCGCGCGAGCGGGCCCGGCTTCGCGGACCGGGCCGCGCGACGCGAGCAGGTCGTCCGTGCGGTGTGGAAAGTCGCCGAGGGCGGCGCCGTGTTCGGCCCGATGGTCGCCGGGCGGTTCGGTGTGTACTTCACCGCCGGACCCGAACTCCCTTGCCCCGCCCCGTTTCCGGACCTGACCACACGCGAGCGCGAGATCCTGGAACTGATCGCGTGCGGACACGACAACCGGCAGATCGCACGCCGGCTCACGGTCGCGGACAAGACGGTCCGCAACCACGTGTCGAACCTGTTCGCCAAGCTCGGCGTATCCGGCCGCACGCAGGCCGCTGCGCGGGCTCGCGACGCGGGCTTCGGCCGCTGACCGCAAGGTGGCCGATCGCCCGCGCGAGCCGACCCATCGGGCCGGCGAAGTGGCGGTGTACCGCGCCGGGTCGACGTCGGGCAGTACGCGGACGGCCTACGCGCCGACCCCGTTGCGGCGTACAGTTCCGGTCACGGAATCGCCGGGAACGAGCCGGGGCGAAGGGCAGCCGCCGATCGCTTCGAACCCGCGTTCGTGGCACCGCTGTCGGCCGGGACACCAACCGCCGCGGCCCGGCGGTTCGCGCGCCGCGAGTGATGGCAACAGGTTGCTTCCGGTTTCCGGACCCGCGTTCGCGGACGGCCGCCCATCCACCATCATGTGACGCGCCATCATGAAGGTTCGAGGACATTGCACGGGGGGACCCATGACCGATCCGGATCCGCTGATCGAATTCGCCGCCGCGCTCAGAGCGGTACGGGAAGCGGCGGGTGACGTACCGTCAGCCGAATTGGCACAGCACGCGGGGATCGACGAGAGCGTGCTCGGCGCGGCGCTCTCCGGTGGCATGCTCCCGTCCCTGGGAGTGACCATGGCGATCGTACGGGCGTGCGGCGCGACGCCCGAGGGCTGGGAGGCCAAGTGGCGTGAGGTTGCCGCCGCACACCTGGCCGCCCCGGCCC
>NZ_WWJX01000955.1 GCF_009865215.1 Streptomyces sp. SID3343
AGAAACGACTCGCACTACACGCTGTGCGCGCGCTGACGACCCGCCCCGAACCTAGGGCGCGGGAGCGGGCGCGACCCGCGTCCACGGGGCCGCGGCCTCCAACTGACCCGCGAGCCGAAACAACGTCGCCTCGTCGCCGTAGCGGGCCGCGAACTGCACCCCCACCGGCAGCCCGGCCGCGGTGTGCCCCAGCGGCACCGACATCGCCGGCTGCCCGGTGACGTTGAACAAGCTCGTGAACGCCGCCATACCCCGCATCCCCCTGAGCGCGCCGGCCGGGTCGCGATTGGGGTCCAACTCGCCCAGCACCGGCGGCGCGACCGCCATCGTCGGGGTCAGTAGCACGTCGTAGCGCGCGGTCAGCCGAGTCACCGCCCGCCCGATGGCGTGCATCGTCTCGATCGCGCCGAGGTAGCGGCCCAGCGTCAGCGCGCGACCCCGGTCCACGATCATCGCGGTCGCCGCGTCCAGGTCGCCGGGGGCGAGTTCGCGCCCGAGCACGGCCAGGCGCGCGTCCACGGTGCGGGCGATCTGCGCGGCGCTGACCACGGCGATCACCTCGCCGGGGCGGGTCACCGTATCCGGCCACGCGGCCGGTTCGACGTAGTGACCCAGTTCGGCACACAGCGCGGCGGCCTCCTCCGCGGCCCGCACACACTCGGGGTCGACCACGACATCGCCGTCCACGGGGGCGGTGATCAGCCCGATCCGCAGCCGGCCGGGCTCGGTGCCCACCTCGACGGCGTACGGCCCGGCGGGTGTCGGCGCGTAATACGGATCGCCGGACTCCGGCGTGCCGGTGATGTCGAGCAGCGTCGCGCTGTCGCGCACCGTACGGGTCACCGCGTGCGCGACCGAAAGCCCCGCCCAGGACTCGCCGTGATCGGGCCCGGGCGTGACCCGCCCCCGACTGGGCTTGAGCCCGAACAACCCGCAGCACGCGGCGGGTATGCGAATCGACCCGCCGCCGTCGGTGGCGTGCGCCACCGGGACCAGTCCCGCGGCCACCGCCGCCGCGGAGCCCCCACTGGAGCCACCCGCGCTGTGGTCGATCCGCCACGGGTTGCGGGTGGGCCCGTGCAGGCCGGACTCGGTGGTCGTGCCGAACCCGAACTCCGGCGTGTTCGTCTTGCCCACGATCAACACACCGGCCGCCCGCAGACGCGTCACCAGGGTGCTGTCGCGAGCGGCCACGTGATCGGCGAACAACCGCGAGCCGTTGGTCGTCGCGAGCCCGGCGACGTCACACTCCAAATCCTTGATCAGGTACGGCACTCCGGCGAGCACGCCGGGCAGCAGCCCGGCGACCGCCGCCCGAGCGGGCTCCTCGCACGTGGCGACGACCGCCCCCAGGCCGGGACCGGCCGTCCTGATCGCGTCGAACGCGGCATCCAACACCTGATCGGCGCTCACCTCACCGGCCGCGATCAGCCCCGCGAGGCCGATCGCGTCGTAGGTTCGATACTCGTCGATCCGCACGGTGCCCTCCAGCGCTCATGAAACACGTCCGCCTCGCACCGTACGCGACACCCCGAACCCCCCGCCGAGCCCGCCACGGAAAAAGATCTTGGAGTCGAGGTGGGGAATCCACCGATTCCGTTGCCTCGACTCCAAGATCCTTGCCGTCGGTCTCCGGGCCGCCCGGCCGGGGTTCAGCCGACCGAGGAGTAGGACACCACGCCGCGGCGCAGGGCCTCCACGGCCTTGCGCGCGGTGGCGCCCACCTTGCTGTGGTCGGGCGCCGCCGCGGCGATCTGGCCCAACACGTCGACGAGTTGCTTGATCCAGCGGACGAAGTCACCGGCCGGCAGGTCCGCGTCACGCAGGACCGCGTCCAGGCTCATCCCCGAGGCCCACGAGAACGCCGTCCACGCGAAGCCCAGGTCGGGCTCGCGCAGGAAGTCGAGGCCGTGTCGGCCCTCCAACGCGTCCAGGTGACCCCACAGGCGCACCATGTCGGCCAGCGCCTCGGCGGTCGCGCCGCTGGGCACCCTGGGCGCCACCGCGTCGTCGGGCTGGCGCGACTCGTACACCAGCGCGGACGCGCACGCGGACAACTCGGCCGGGCCCAGGTCCTCCCACAGCCCCTCGCGCAGACACTCGGCCGTGAGCAGGTCCAGTTCGGCGTAGATCCGCGCGAGCCGGCGGCCGTCCTCGGTGACCGTGTCGCCCTTGAGGTAGTCCAGATCGGTGAGCATCGCGCAGACCCGGTCGAAGGTACGCGCGATGGTGTGCGTGCGGCCCTTCATCCGGCTCTCGATCTGCTGGGTGTCGCGCAGCAGCCGGTAGTAGCGCTCGGCCCAGCGCGCGTGCTCCTCGCGGTCGTCGCAGCCATGGCACGGGTGCCGCCGGATCTGCTGCCGCAGCCTGCCCAGCTCGGGGTCGTCGGCCGCGAGCGAGCGCTGCTTGCGAGCCCTGGGCAGGTCGACGTGCCCGACCTTGCTGCGCATCGAGGACGCCAGGTCGCGGCGCGCCTGCGGGTTGCGCGCGTTGAACGAACGCGGGATGCGCATGTGCTCGATCGGGGCGACCGGCACGGGAAAGTCGATCCCCGCGAGACGACGCGCCTGCCGGTCGGAGGTGAGCACGAACGGGCGCGGCCCGTCGGGGCCCTCGTCGGTGCCCGGGTCCAGCACGATGGCCAGGCCCGCGTACTTGCCGGTGGGCACCACGATGACGTCGCCGGGCTTGAGCTTCTCCAGGGACTTGGCGGCCGCGGCCCGGCGCTGCGAGACGCCCTCGCGGGCCAGTTCGGTCTCGCGGTCCTTGAGCGCGCGGCGCAACTGCCCGTACTCGGCGAAGTCGCCCAGGTGGCAGGTCATCGCCTCGTGGTAGCCCGCCAGGCCCTCCTCGTTGCGCTGCACCTGACGGGTCAGGCCGACCACCGAGCGGTCGGCCTGGAACTGCGCGAACGAGGTCTCCAGGAGCTCGCGCGAGCGGTGCCGGCCGACCTGACCGACGAGGTTGACCGCCATGTTGTACGACGGCTTGAAGGACGAGCGCAGCGGATACGTGCGGGTGCCCGCCAGGCCCGCCAGATGCGCGGCGTCGAAGCCTTGGTGCCACAGCACGACCGCGTGGCCCTCGACGTCGATGCCGCGGCGACCGGCGCGGCCGGTGAGCTGGGTGTACTCGCCGGCGGTGAGGTCGGCGTGCGTCTCGCCGTTCCACTTGACGAGCTTTTCCAACACCACCGACCGGGCCGGCATGTTGATGCCGAGCGCGAGCGTCTCGGTCGCGAAGACCGCCTTGACCAGGCCCTTGACGAACAGCTCCTCGACGACCTCCTTGAAGGTCGGCAACATGCCCGCGTGGTGGGCGGCGATGCCGCGCTGGAGGGCTTCGAGCCACTCGTAGTAGCCCAGGACGTGCCGGTCCTCCTCGGGGATCCCGGTGGTCCTGGCCTCGACGTGGGCGCGCACCGCGCCCCGCTCGTCCTCGCTGTTCAGGCGCAGGCCCGCGTGCAGGCACTGCTGTACGGCGGCCTCGCAGCCCTTGCGGCTGAAGATGAAGGTGATCGCGGGCAACAGGCCCTCGGCGTCGAGCCGGTCGATCACCTCGGCGCGGCTGGGCGTCCAGATCCGACTGCGAACGGGCCGGGTCTCCTGGCCGCGGTTGCGCCGGTAGCGGTCCTGCGGGCGGCCGGCCCGCTCGCTGTCCATACGGCCCAGCCGGACGAGTTCGGCGTTGACCTCGGTGTGGTTCTCGTCGGTGAACAGGTCGTAGGTGCGGTTGCCCGCGATCACGTGCTGCCACAGCGGGACGGGCCGGTGCTCGGAGACCACGACCGCGGTGTCGCCGCGGACGGTGCCCAGCCAGTCGCCGAACTCCTCGGCGTTGCTGACGGTCGCCGACAGCGACACGAGCGTGACCGACTCGGAGAGGTGGATGATCACCTCTTCCCACACGGCGCCGCGGAAGCGGTCGGAGAGGTAGTGCACCTCGTCCATCACCACGTAGCCCAGGCCGTTCAACGCGTTGGAGGACGCGTAGAGCATGTTGCGCAGGACCTCGGTGGTCATCACGATGATCGGCGCGTCGCTGTTGACCGAGTTGTCGCCGGTGAGCAGACCCACCTTGTCGGCCCCGTAGAGCTTTTGGAAGTCGCTGAACTTCTGGTTCGACAGCGCCTTGATGGGCGTCGTGTAGAAGCACTTGCGGCCCTGTTCGAGGGCGAGGTGGACGGCGAACTCGCCGACGACCGTCTTGCCCGAACCGGTCGGCGCGGCGACGAGCACGCCCTGACCGCTCTCCAGCGCGCGGCACGCCTCGATCTGGAAGGGGTCGAGACCGAACTCGTACTGCTCGCGGAAGGCGTGCAGGCTCGTCCGCTCGTCGGCCTGCCGGCGGCGCGAGGCCGCGTAGCGCTCGGCGGGGGACGTCTGGGTGTCGCGGTCCGTGCCGCGTGAAGGATCGAGAGGCATCTCGTTATGCAGACTACCGGGCGAGGCCATCGGCCGTGATCACCATTTTTCGACGATGCGCCGCTTCGCACTCGGCGGAGCCGCTTGGGCCTTCAAGGCGCCGCTTCGACCTCGCGCAGCCGCTTGGGCCCTCATGGGACCGCTCACGACCTTCGAGACGCCGCTCGGTTCCGGACCGGCCCCCGGGCGAAGCGCTATCCCCACACCTCGGGGACCAACACACGCACCGCCGCCGGCACGCAGTCCGCGGTGATCGGCAGCGCGCCCAGGCGCTCGCCGTCGGCCCACGCGCTGAGCCCGCGCGCGGTCAGCGACACCGTCGCGGCGCGATGCACACTGACCTTGGGGTGGCTCACGTGCCGCCCGCTGTAGACCTTCGGCAGCACCCGCAGCAGTTCCGCGCGCCCGCACTCGGCGACCACGGTGACGTCGAAGAGGCCGTCGGACAGGTCGGCGTCGGGGCACATGCGCATGCCGCCGCCGTAGGAGCGGCTGTTGCCGACCGCTATCAGGGTCGCGCCGACGTCGAACGGCTTGCCGTCGAGTTCGAGCTCGTAGGGCACCGGCGCGAGCGCGCCCAGCTCGCCCACCAGCGCGGCGTTGTAGCGGGTGCGACCGCCCGCCCAGGTCATCCGGTTGGCGCGCTCGTTGACCCGTGAGTCGAAGCCGGAGCACAAGATGGTGCCGAACCAGCGCTCGCCGACCCGGCCCAGGTCCACGTCGCGCGGGTGCAGGTCGGCCACCACGTGGGTGGCGGCCACGACGTCGCCCAACGGCAGGTCGAGCGCACGGGCGAAGTCGTTGCCGGAGCCGATCGGTATGACCCCCAGCGGTGTGCTCGTGCCCGCCACCGCCTGGAGCGCGGCGGCCACGGTGCCGTCCCCGCCGACCGCGACGACGGCGTGCACGCCCTTGCGCACCACCGCGCGCAACCTGGCGATCCCCTCCTCGGCGCCGGGGGCGGACACCTGATGTGGTGTCAGTCCCCGGGCCCGGAGCAGGTCGGCCGCGACGGACGCGGCCTTGAGCCCTCGACCGCGACCGGCGGTGGGGTTGACGAATACCGCTATCTCCCGAGACACAGTGCGGGAGGTTAGCCCACCGCCACTCAGGTGATGTCGTCCACCCGGTCGCGCGGGTCACCGGAGCGCGCGTCGGGCACCGACGTGGGCCCGTCCACGGGCGCGGTCGACGTGTCGAGCACCGAGGCTTCGTCGTCGTCGAGGTCGGCGCCGAACACTTCCGCACGCCGCTTGGCCCGCCGGCGGTCGACCAGCCACGCGACGATCAGCGCCACGAGGTACAGGATCGTGATCGGCACGGCCAGCAGCATCATCGTGATCGGGTCGGTGGTGGGGGTGGCCACCGCGCCGAAGACGAAGATGCCCATCACCACCCAGCGCCACCAGCCCGCGAGCTGGCGGGCGGTGACGACGCCGCCGAGGTTCAGCATGATCAGCACGAGCGGCAACTCGCACGCGATGCCGAAGACCACGACCATGCGGATGACGAAGTTCAGATAGTCGTCGACCTCGATCTGGCTGCTGGCGTCGCTGAGGGTGAAGTCGGTGAGCACCTCGAGCGCGTGCGGCAGGATCCAGTAGGAGAAGTACGCGCCGGCCAGGAACAGCGGGAACCCCACGCCCACGAACCCGAGCGTGTACTTCTTCTCGTTCTTGTGCAGGCCCGGGGCCAGGAACGCCCACAGCTGATACAGCCACACCGGCGCGGCCAACACGATGCCCGTGGTGAGCGAGATCTTGAGCGCCATCGAGAACGGGCTCAGCACACCCCGCTGGACCAGGACACCGTTGCCACACGACGTGGTGCCCGTGCCCTTGACGTTCTTCAGGTCACAGACGGGTTGGACCAGGAAGGCGCCGACGTCCTTGTAGTAGGCAGCCGCGATCAACGTCACGGCGATGATGGCCAGGAGCGCCTTGACGAGCCGGTTGCGCAGTTCGCGCAGGTGCTCCATCAGGGGCATGCGCCCCTCGGCGTCCTTGATCTTCTTTTGCTTCGGGCCGGACTCTCGTCCACGCCCTACCTTGTCCAGCACCTTGAGGGCCGACTCCTAGCAGGCGCGAGCGGATTTATCGACGGTTGTGGTCGGGCTCGCCGACCGGCCGTGCCTGCGTCACGTCGCCCGGAGCGGCCTGGATCGTGCGCGCGGGGGCTTCGGCGGACTGGGCGGGCTTGTCGGCGGCGGCCGGGGCCTCCCCCGAACCGTCGTCCTTCATCGCCTTGGTCTCGCTCTTGAGGATGCGCAGCGAGCGACCCAGCGCACGTGCCGTGTCGGGCAGACGCTTGGCGCCGAACAACAGCACGACGATTACCAGGATCAGGATGATCTCGGGCCAACCGAGCTTGCCAAACATAGTCAGTACCTCATTGCCGGGGCCGGGGGGATGATGGATTCGATCGTACGCCGGTGCGTGTTACACGCGTGCAACGCAATGGTGGCGAACAACTGCACCGCGCGTAACCCCCAGGGGCCGAGTGTGCAGATCAGTGGCGCTGCGTGGACGCTGTGCGAGGACCCGGCACCGGACCGGGCCGGTGGCCCGAAGCAGGCCCCGACGCGCGCTCCAGCTCGGCGGCGGCGTCGGACAACCGGGTGGAAGCGTCGGCGACGGTCGACCCGAAGTGACGTACGTCACCGAACAATCGCCACGAGAACCAGGCGATCACGCCCAGTCCGGCGAGGACGAGCACGAGGAAGACGACCACCCACAGCACCATGCCGCGACCCTAACAGCCCGTCGGACCGCGGCTCAGCGGGCAACCTGCATGGACGGGACGCCACCGTCGGTGAGCAGTTCCACGATGCGCTCGCCCGCGGGTCGGCGGACCGAATCCGCACAGGTCGGGCAACGGAACAGGTAGAAGGACTTCTTCGGACGCAGGACCAGCCGCAGCTGATCCGCCGTCAGCTCGACGCGTCCGCACACCGGGCAGCGCGCCGTGAACATCGACACCGTGGGCCCCCTCGCAAGGTCGGGAAGGTTGTCGTCGGTGGTACCTGGGCTTCGGTTGGCGGCCGGCGTCGTGGGTGGGCCTCGGTCCAGGCGAGCGGCCCACCCGCGTCGGCTAGCGGGTCTCGCTCGCGTACGCCTCGAGGGCGGCCCGCGCGGTGCGTCGTACGTCGTCCACGAGTTCCGGCGGGGAGATCACCCGGCCGTGCCCGCCCAAGCGCAGCGCGAGTCGTCGGATGCCGGCCGGGTCGGGGGTGCGCAGCGTCAGCCGCAGGCCGCCGTCGGCCAACTCCTCCAGCTTCTCGTAGTGGTAGTACTCGGTGACCCAACGCCCGCCGGGTCCCAGTTCGAGCACCACCTCGATGCCGTCGGCGACCGTGGAGGCGAACCGGTCGGCGAGGTCGAGGGGTTCGACCGCCTGCGGCTGCGAGGGCTCGTCGAGCAGGATCGCCTCGGCGACACGGTCCAGGCGAAACAGTCGGCGGCCCTCGGCCTGACGACACCACGCCACGAGGTAGGTGTGGCCGTCGACCAGGACCAGGCGGATCGGGTCGACCTCGCGGTCGGTGATCTCGTCTCGGCGCGGTACGTAGTAGCGCAGCCGCAGCCGGCGCTTCTCGCTCACCGCGCGGTCCATCGTCGCGAACGCCGACTCCTGCGAGGCGTCGTCACCCTCGAACTCGACGGTGACGCCCTCGGCCGCGCGGGCCGCCTCGCCCGCGGCGTCCTCCAGCTTGGCGGTGACCCGACCCAGCGCGACCTTGTCCCGCTCGCGCAGCCCCGACAACCCGGCGAGCGCGCGCAGCGCGACCAACAGCGCGAGCGCCTCGTGCGGCGCGAGCCGAACCGGCCGCACGGGCGCGTCGGCGTTGTCCAGGAAGACCCGACCCTCGAAGTCGACGTGCGGCTCCAGCAGATCGTCGGCCATGAAACTGGTGCCGCACATGTGCAGCGTGCCCAGGTCAGCCTCTACCTGCGCGACCGGCAGCCCGAAGGCGCGGGCCACGTCGTCCAGGTGGGTGCCGGGGCGCTCACGCAGGTAGGCCACCAGCGACAACAGTCGCCGAGTGTCGTCGATCGCGTTGCTCATCCGACCTTCACCTCGTCCGTCGCCGCGCCGGCGGCCTCGCGCAGTTGGGCGACCACGGCGTCGCGCAGGTGTCGCGGCTCCAGCACGACCACGTCGGGGCCGAACTCCGCGAGCCAGTGGTGCAGTCCGTGTCCGTGACCGATTTCGAGTTCGTCCCAGCCCTCACCGGCGGGCACCACCGCGCTCGCGCGGGCCCGCAGCGGGAAACCCGCCCCGGCGCGCACCCGGATCCGGGCGATTCCCTCGCCGCCCTCGCCGGCGAAGCGCGCGACCTGGCCGCGCACGTCGACCTTGTCGGGCACCTGCGCCCGAAATGCCTCCTTGAGCGGCTTGGGCTTGGGCTTGTCGACGATCCGGTCCAGCCGGAACACCCGCTGCTCCTGCCGGTCGCGGGCCCAGCCCACGAGGTACCAGCGGCCGCGCCAGCAGCTCATGCCCCACGGCTCGACCACGCGCACGCTCGCCTCCGCAGCACCGGAGCGGCGGTAGGCGAACTGGATCGGGCGGCGAGTGCGCAGCGCGTCGAGCAGGGGTCCGAACGCCGGTTCGCGGGCGGTCACGCGCGGCTCGACGCTGGTCAGCGGGGCGGAGTCGATCTCGACGCCGGCGGCCTTGAGCTTGTACAGGGCGCCGGTCGCCGCGCCCGCGAGCGCGGACTGCTGCCACGCGCCCGCGGCCAAGGCCAGGGCCGCGGCCTCCTCGGGGTCCAGCTCCACCGGCGGCAGCGCGTTGCGCTCGGGGCGGATGCGGTAGCCGTCGGCGGACTCGATCAGCGGATCGTTGGCGCCGGTCTCGACGATGAAGCCGAGTTCGCGTACGTCGTCCTTGTCCCGCTCGAACATGCGGTCGAAAGCCTCGTCGGACGTGCACAGTCGATACGACTCGATCGACTGCCGCAGCTCTTCCTTCGTGACGTAGCGACGGGCGGCGAGCAGGCACATGACCAGGCTCACCAACCGCTCCTGCTTAGGAATCGCCATCGAATCCCAGTCCCTCCACACGGCGCAGCCACGACCGTACCGCGTTCGGCCCAATCGGTGGTGTCGGCCGGCGATCTTCGCAGCCGTGGTCACCGCAGGCCCGCCGCACCGTTAGGCTGCCGGACCGTGATCACGTGGCGACGCGGTGAAGTGACGGCGATACGACGAGCGTGGCGCGGGGCCGTGGAGGTGACCGTGGCCGTGCCCCACCCCGAACCCGCGCGCGAATTGCGGGCCATCGCCTACCCGGCGCTCACCGGCGAACCGGTCGTGGGCGACGCGGTGCTGCTCAACACCACGGCGCAGGACATGGGCCTGGGCACGGGCGGCTACGCGCTGGTGATCGCGCTGCCGGACCGACTCCCGGCCGACCCGCCCAAAGGCCCGGGACACGTCGTCAAGGCGCGCTACACGCCGATGCAGGCCGTCGTGTTGGGCGTCGACGAACAGGACTCGCCGCACCACGACGCGCTGCGCGACGCCGACGACCTGGCCGGGCTGCCCGTGGTGGTCGCCGACCTGCACTCGGCGCTGCCCGCGATCTGCGCCGGCATCCACGCCGCCCGCCCGGGCGCACGGGTGGCGTACGTGATGACCGACGGCGGGACGCTGCCGCTGTGGTTCTCGATGACCGCGGACGTGCTGCGCGAAAGCGGCGAGCTCGTCGGATCGGTGACGGTGGGACAGGCCCTGGGTGGGGACCTGGAGGCGGTCACCCTGCACACCGGCCTGCTCGCGGCCCGACACGTGCTCGCCGCCGACGTCGTGATCGTCACCCAGGGGCCGGGCAACCTGGGCACCGGCACCCGGTGGGGCTTCTCCGGCGTCGCGGCCGGCGAGGCGATCAACGCGATCGCCGCGCTGGGCGGGCGCCCGATCGCGTCCCTGCGGATCTCCGACGCCGACGGCCGCGAGCGACACCGGGGCGTGTCCCACCACAGCCTGACCGCGTACGCACGCGTCGCGCTCGCCGCCGCGGAGGTG
>NZ_WWJX01000956.1 GCF_009865215.1 Streptomyces sp. SID3343
CCCGGTCGGCGGCGTGGTCGAGGACCCGGCGACCGGCGCGGCGGCGGCCGCCTTCGGCCACTACCTGCTCGCCCTGGATTTGGTTCCCCCCGCCGCCGTGCTCACCCTGCACCAGGGCGCGGACCTGGGCCGCCCCGGCACTCTGACGGTCGAACTGCGCGCCGACGACGCCCGCGTGCGGGTGAGCGGCACCGCCGTACCCATCCCCGACGACGTCCGCTAGCCGTACGCGCGTCCGGCCGCAACCGGCAACCGGCAACCGGCAACCGGCAACCGGTATCGTGCGGACGCGCTCGCACGTCCGCACGATACCGTCGATACGCGCGTGCGAAATCCGATCGATACCCTGATCGATCCGTCCCTCGCAAAGGGGGACACCACGCACCGCGTCGGTTCGTCCGTCCCCCGGTCCATTGCGTACTTCGGCCCGGTCAGCGTCCAGGAGGCAGTCCGCGATGACGTCGTCGCCCCGAACCCCACAGCAGCGCAGGAAGGACACCCTGTTCCGGCTCGAACACGAGGACGACGCATGGGTGTCGACAGCCGACGCCGACACCGGGACGCCGTACCTCGTACCGCTGTCCTTCCTGTGGGAAGGCGACACCCTGCTGATCTCCACGCCCGCCGGCACGGTGACCGGTCGCAATCTGCGGGCCAACGGCAGGATCCGGCTCGGCATCGGTCCCACCCGTGACCTGATCATGATCGAGGGGACCGCGCAGGCGTTGGCGGCGTCCGAGATCCCGGCCGAGCTCGGCGACGCGTTCGCGGCCAAGGCCGGGTTCGATCCGCGCGTGACGAGCGCCGAGTACGTCTACTTCCGTATTCGGCCGCAACGGCTCCAGGCTTGGCGCCAAGCCGACGAAATCGCGGGTCGTGATCTCGTTCGCGACGGGCAGTGGATCGTCGACTGAGGACCGGCCGGCCGGCCTCCCGAAACCCGAAGTACGCAGACTGCGCGGCCGGTTGTGCTCCGAGCCCGTTGGGTTTTGCGCGGTGCGAAACGGCTCGTCTCTCACGTGGCCGTGAGTACAATCTTGCCCTGGATGTGCCCTCGGGCAGCGCGTTCGTGCGCGGCCCGGGCGTCCGCGAGCGCGAACGTGCTGTCGATCGCGACGCGGACCGTTCCCGCGTCGAGCAGGCGTCCGGATTCGGCGAGTTGCGCGCCGTTCGAGCGGACCTGGGTGCCCGAGACCGTGACGCCCAGCTTCGCGGTCTCTTCGTCGTCGTATTCGCCGAAGAACACCGGGAACAGGGCGCCGCCCCGCTTGAGCGTGCGCAGAAAGCGGCTGCTGTGGGGACCACCGACGGCGTCGAGAACGAGGTCGACGTCGTGCAGGAGCTCCTCGGGACGACTCTTCGTGTAGTCGACGAACTCGTCCGCGCCCAGCTCGCGCAGGAACGATTCGTGCGCGCTTGATGCCACCGCGATGACATGCGCGCCTTCCATTTCGCCAGCTGTACCGCGAAGTGCCCCACACCACCCGCAGCGCCGTTGACGAGCACCGTCGTGTCGGCGCCGAGTGGCACCGGGCGATGCCGCGCAGCCTGGAAGGGCGAGGGGTGATCGTGCCCGAGCTCGATCAGGAACTGCCACGCCGTCAGCAGGGACATGGGCGCCCCGGCGGCGTGCACGTGGTCGATGCCGGCCGGCTTGCGGGCGAGGTCCGACGCGGGCGCGGCCACGTACTCGGCGTACGTCCTGCCGTCGAAGCTGGGGAAGCGAAGGAGGCCGAAGACCTCGTCCCCGACGGAGAGGCCCTCCACATCCGCGGCGACGGTCTCCACGACGCCCGACACGTCCGTCCCCGGAATCACCGGCAAGTCGAACTTCGGCCTCGTCTTCGGAGGCAGGTTGCTCATCCCGTCGCGCAGGTACCAGTCGGGGGGATTGACGCCCACCGCGTGCACACGAACGAGCACCTCACCCGGGCCCGGCTCGGGAATCGGGACCTCGTCGTAGCGCAGAACCTCGGGGCCGCCGTGCTCGTGCAGCCGGACCGCCCTCATCGTGTGTGTGCCCATTGCCTTCCCCTTCTCCTTCTTCGCCTTCCCGCGCTGCGGGATACGCTTATTCGGATCGGCGGTCCACATATGTGAACCACTGATCCGAATATATGGACCACTGATCCGGATAGTCAAGAGGGGCAGCGCGAATGCGAGCCGACGCCAGGAAGAACCGCGACCACCTGCTCGCGGTAGCGGGCAGCGCCATCACCGAGCAGGGCGTCGACGTGTCCCTGCGCGACATCGCCCGCAGGGCCGACGTCGGGCTCGCGACCCTGCTGCGGCACTTCCCGACGCGCGAGGCGCTGCTCGATGCCCTGCTCCGCACCAGCTTCGACGAACTGACGGCCAAAGCGGTCGAGTTGGAGAGCTCCGGCTCTCCCGAGGACGCTCTCCTGTCGTGGCTACGCGACTGCGTCGGGTGGACAACCGAGTATCGGGGCGTGACCGTACTGATGGCAGCCGCCATCGAGGACACCCAATCCGCGCTCCACGCCTCGTGCGTCACCCTGCGCGCGGCCGGCGCGCGACTGCTCACCCGTGCCCAGGCCGCGGGTGTGGCGCGCGCCGACATCGACGGCGCCGACCTGTTCGCGCTGATCGCCATGCTCGCCTGGCTCGGCGACCAATCCGCACTCGCACCACGCGCCGATCGCCTCTTCGGCGTCGTCGCGAGCGCGCTCCTGACGAACCCGGGGGAGCGCGACCCACAGACCCCCGGCTGACCCGGCCACCCGCCGACCGGCGGACGTCGCGCCCAGCGAGGGCGACCCGCTGCTCGTCGAGGCGTTCACGGCGGGTGGCAGGCAAACGCCGCGCGCCGCAAGGGAATTGCTGCTCGCGCGGATACGCCTGATCCCGTCGGCGCGAGCGCGACCCGTCAGCGACGGCGGCGAGTGTTCAGCCGGGCGGCCTGACGCGTCAGGTGGTCGCGCTCGGCGAGATTGGGTGCCTTGTGGGCCGCCTCCGCGTACAGGCGTGCCGCCGTCGTCACATCGCCGTCGCGCTCGTGCAGGTACGCCGCCACCGCGGCGTACCGCGGCAGTGAGGCGTCCAGGGCCGCGAGGGCTGCCAGACCGGCGCGCGGCCCGTCTGCCTCCCCCACGGCGACCGCGCGGTTGAGCCGAACCACGGGGCTGTCCGTCAGGCGCGCGAGCTCGTCGTACCACTCGACGATCTGCACCCAGTCGGTCTCCTCCGCGGTGGGCGCGTCGGCGTGCAGTGCCGCGATGGCGGCCTGGGCCTGGAACTCGCCCAGCCGATCACGAGCGAGGGCCGCCTGTAGAACCACGACGCCCTCGGCGATCGACGTGGTGTCCCACCGACCGCGGTCCTGCTCGGCGAGCGGCACCAGGCTGCCGTCGGACGCGGTGCGGGCGGCACGTCGGGCGTGATGGAGCAGCATGAGGGCGAGCAGCCCCGCCACTTCGGGGTGGTCGACGGCGGCCGCGAGCTGCCGGGTGAGCCGGATGGCTTCGGCGGCGAGGTCGACGTCGCCGGAGTACCCCTCGTTGAAGACGAGGTAGAGGACGCGCAGCACGGTGGCGACGTCGCCGGGCCGATCGAAGCGCACGTCGGAGACCGTGCGCTTGGCCCGGCTGATGCGCTGCGCCATGGTCGCCTCGGGCACCAGGTAGGCCCCGGCGATCTGGCGGGTGGTCAGCCCGCCGACGGCGCGCAGCGTGAGCGCGACCGCCGATGCCGGGGTCAGCGACGGGTGGGCGCACAGGAAGTAGAGCTGGAGCGTGTCGTCCGCCGCGGGCGCCGGCCCGGCCACCGGTTCCTCCTCGACGCGATCCTCACGCCGGCGGCGGGCGGTGTCGGCGCGCGTCGCGTCGAGGAACTTGCGCCAGGCCACGGTGACCAGCCAGCCCTTGGGATCCCGAACGGGGATGGGCTCTCCCTCGCTCGAACGCGGCCGAGAGCCTGGGGAAGAGTCGGCCGCCCACACCCGGAGCGCCTCGATGAGGGCTTCCTGTACGGCGTCCTCGGCCGCCGCGAAGTCGGCTCCGCGGCGGACGAGGACGGTGAGCACGCTCGGCGTGAGGCTCTTGAGCAGAAGCTCGTCCATCGGTGACGTCACTCCGAGATGGTGGGATGCGCCCCCAGAAACGGGCGCAGTTCGAGCCACTCGTGGATCGGCTTGCCGCCCGCCCCGGGGGCGGCGGACAGTTCCCCGGCCAGTTCGACGGCGCGTTCGTGGTTGTCGACGTCGATGATCATCCAGCCGGCGATGAGGTCCTTGGTCTCCGCGAACGGTCCGTCGGTGACCGGCGGGCGCCCCTCACCGTCGTAGCGCACCCACGCTCCCTCGGGGGCGAGCGCCTGGCTGTCGACGTACTCGCCGGTGCGCTCCAAGCGAGCCGCGAAGTCGTTCATGTACTGGACGTGCGCGGAGATCTCCTCCGGTGTCCACTGTTCCATCGGCACGTCGTTGGCCGAAGTCGGGGCGCCGCGGTAGTGCTTCAGCAGCAGGTACTTGGCCATCGTGGGTCTCCTCGGTGCTGGTGCGAACCATTGTGGTCGCGTTCACTGCGGGGACGGAGCCGGTCACGAGTTCTCGACATCGCCCGTCCGATTTTTTCGCGGCGTCCGTGGACGAGCCTAGGTGAGCCGTCTCGCGGATGTCTCCGGCCGGCGCGCCCGGACACACCGGGGCCGCGCCCGCGTTACACCACGTTCGCACGGCGCGACCGTCTCACCACCCCGCGTCGCCGAACGGCCCGCCCCCCGGCGGCTCGCGCAGATCGAGCAGTTCCTCCACGTAGTTCGGGACGCGAACGGCCGCGCCGGCGTCGAGCAGCCGATAGCGCCTGCTCTCCCGCGACCAGGCGTCGGTGCCGGCCATCCAGTTGTGCATGGTCTCGACGCACGCGCGCACCACCCGATCCGTGGCGCCGACCGAAACGGATTCGTCCACCCGGCCCAGGAGTTCACGCCGAGCCAACAAGAAATCGGCCACGCGATCCTGGATGCGCCGGGCCACCGCGTCCTGCGCCTGGGCGCGGTCGAGCTTCTCGGCCCGTTCGAGGACCAGGACGAAATTGTCGAGCCCGCCGGCGCCCTCCTCCTTGCGGCACGAGTAGTAGTCGTTCGTCCACGACACGACGTCCGTCTCGGCGGTACGGATCTCCGCGAGTAGCGCCCCGTCCCGGACCGTCGGCGGTAGCCGACCACCGGTCATGAACTCGTCGATGAGCTGACACGGCGCGTGCCCGCTCGCGATTCGTCGGCGCCGGATGAACTCGTCGACGCCCGGGCAAGTACTGTTCTCGCGGCGGGAGTTCCCCGGTACGACGGAGTACAGCGTCGCCATGGACGCGTTCGTGAACCGCTCGCGCCACTGCGCGTCGGCGTGGGAATAGACGCGTCCCAGGATGTCGGCGAGCGAGCACGCGACGGGGCTCGCGTCGCGGCCGGCCGTGCCGGTGCGGTACACCGGTTCCAAGTGCGCGATCACCCGCTCCCAGGCTCGCGCGGACCGCAAGCCGTCCTGCGCGTACCGGTCGTCCGCAAGGAACTCCCACGCGAGGAAGCGGGCGTAGAGGTAGAGGTCGTCCGCGCTCGCGTCCGGGTGGATGTACCCGGCGAACCTCGTGAACCGCGCCGCGCCGAACCGTTCGGCGGCGGCGTCACCGCGAACCAGGCCATGGCCCCGAGCCCACCCGAGCAAGCGCTTCTCGACGGTGGGCACGTGCAGGTTGTGCCGGACGGCGAAGGGCAAGGCGAGTCGAGGAGGATGGGGGTCGGCCATGGCGGACTCCATTCGTCGTGGAACGGTGTCCAGGCCGAGGGATCCCCGCTCCGTGCGTGTCTCACGCCGTTCGGCCTGCCCCGGCTTGTTCACCGGTTCCCGCAGGGAACGATGCCGGCGCGGCGGACACACCACAGTAAATCTCCCATTTCACTCCGGGAGAGATCGCGATCTGCTATGGGGGACAGGAGAACCGCAGGTCGAAACCCCTCGAAAGAGGTCTCGACCTGCGGTTCTCGAGTCGTCGCTCGGCACCGTGTGCGGATCAGGTGACGGATGCGCAGCGACGACCGGGCCCGCCGGTCAGTCGATGCCTTCGGTGATGCGGAAGTCGCGCTCGTAGCCGTCCGGGAGGGCCGTCAGCGCCTTTTGGTATGCCTCGCTTTCGTACGCCGCGACGGCCTGTTCGAAGCTGTCGAACTCGATCAGGACGACGCGCTGCGTGATTCCGGCCTCGTGGGCCACGATTCGACTGCCACGGGACAGCAGGCGCCCGCCCCCGGCCTGAACAGCCGGACCGGCCAGCTTGTCGTAGGCAGTCAACCCCTCAGGGTCGGAAATGGCGGGGTAGACACTGACCCAGTAACCCTTGGCCATGGAAACCTCCTGTGTTCGGCCGGACACGTCCGACCTCGAATCGACACTCGGATCGATCGATCCCGGCGACGGTTCACCGGGCCTTTGAGAGAACGCGATGTCATCCTCGGCGCGGTCTTCGGCCAGGGCGCGGCGCACGGCGTCCGGGACGAGATATGTATAAAGAATTCATATAAACATTGTATGCTTTGCGCATGAGTCGTCAAGACGCCACCGGTGGCGCTTCCACTGCGATCGGGTCGGCCCTGTACGGGCTGGCCACCAGGGCTGTGAGGCGCCTTCCGCGCGATATGAGCATCACGTCCGCCTCCACCCTGGCCACGCTGCACAGGTCCGGCCCGCGACGGATCACCGATCTGGCCGTGATCGAGGGTGTCACCCAGCCCGCGATGACCGTCCTGGTCCGGGTGATGGAGGGGTCCGGACTGGTCGAGAGGAGGGGCGACGCGTCCGACAAGCGGGTCACGCTGGTGTGTCTGACCGAGGCCGGCGCGTCGTACGTTCGGACGCGGCGCCAGGCGGGCGTCGATGCGTTCGCGCGGCTGATCGACGAACTCGCCGACGACGAGGTCGAGGCCCTGGTGGCGGCGCTTCCGGCGCTGGCGCACCTGGCGGAGCTCGAAAGCCAGGACCGGGAAGGGCCGAAGCGGTGACCGAGCGCGCCCCGGAGCGCTCCGAGACGCGGCTGCTGGTCCCTGCCCTGGTGTTCATCGCCCTGGTCGTGGCGGTGGTCGCCAGCCTCGGGACGCCGCTGATCACCAGCGTGGCGACCACGTTCCACGTCTCGCTCGACAGCGCGCAGTGGACGCTGACCGTCGCGCTGCTGAGCGGCGCCGTCACCACGCCCGTCCTGGGCCGGCTCGGGGCCGGCCCACACCGACGGGCCACGATCCTCGCCACGCTGGCGATCGTCGTCGCCGGCAGTGCGCTCACCATGCTGCCACTGCCGTTCGCGTGGCTGCTCATCGGCAGGGCGGCCCAAGGCGTCGGGCTAGGTCTGACGGCGCTGATGATGGGCGTGGCCCGGGACCATCTTCCCGAGGAGCGCAGCGCGGCGACGATCGCCCTGATCTCGGTGGTCTCGATCATCGGCGCCGGCGTCGGCTACCCGCTCACCGCACTGCTCGCCGAGATCGGCGGCGTACGGGCCGCCTACGGATTCGGCCTGTTCGTCAGCGCTGTCGCCTTCCTCACCGCGTGGCGCTCCATACCCGCGGCTCCCGAAGGCCGCTCCGCCCACGTGAACGTGGCGGGCGCGCTCGCCTTGGCGGGCGGGCTGTTCCTCGTCCTGTTCCTGGCCGGGCAGCGGAGCCTGTGGAGCCGTCACCTCACCGCGGCGATGATCCTCGCCGTCGCCGCCGTGCTCCTGCTGTGCCTGTGGACCGCGTCCGAGCTGCGCAGCAAGGCGCCTCTGGTCGGCCTCCGGGCGGTACGGCACCCGGCGGTCGCCGGAGCGAACATCGCCATGTTCGTCGGCGGGAGCGGCATGTACCTCCTGCTCACGCTCATCACGCGGTACGCACAGACGCCGCACAGCGCCGGCTACGGCTTCGGGCTGACCACCTTCGTCGCCGGGCTGGTCCTCGTCCCGTTCTCGGTGTCGGGGTTCGTCGCCGGCAAGCTCACACCCCGGGTTCGGACGCTGATCGACGCACCCTTTGTCCTGGCCGGCAGCGCCGTCGTCGTCGGCAGCGGGTTCGTCCTGTTCGCCGCGGCCCGGTCGAACCTGGCCGAACTGCTCGTTGCGATGGGTGTGTTGGGCCTCGGCGTCGGCAGCTTCTCAGCCGCGATGCCCGGCGTCATCCTGGCCGTCACACCCAAGAGCGAGACGTCGAGCGCGATGAGCTTCAACTACGTCGTCCGCAGCGTCGGGTACTCCCTGGGCAGCGCGATAGGCGGCCTGATCCTGGCCGGGGGCACCGACAGCGGTCGTCTCTTCCCGAACCACCACGCCTACACCACCGCAGCGCTGGTGGGCATCGCCGCGATGGCGGTCACCGCCGTGACCGCCCTCGCTCTCGCCCGCCACCGCCCGCCGGAGATCAACCCCACCGCAGCCGCGGCCGGCGTGCCGAGTCGGCGCCGGCCCAGCCGATGACCGGCTCGCCGGAGGGCGGCGGCCCCGCCGTAGCCCTGGTCGGGGCCGAGGAAACCCATCGATGGCCGCCGCGGCCGACCGCCTGCCGAACCAGGTGGACCGCGACTCGACCGGCCGCACGCGCGGCGTCGCCCCGACCATGCCGCAACGAACCACCGAGGCACGGGATCGCCGACCTTGGGCGCCAACGGCTGTTCCGTCGTTCCCCGAGGCCGGTGGGCAGGGCGGAGCCGAAGTTGTCGTCGATCCCGATCCCGATCTCGATCCCGATTGCGGCCGGTACGCAACAGGCGGTGCCGCCCTCGGTGACCCGGACCGCAGCGGCGGCGTATCGCTGTCGGACGCTCTCGCGCAGGTCGGTGGACTGCCCGGTCAGGACGAACTCCTTGAGGACAGGAGCCGGCGGGGCCCGGACCGGCTTGCATTCACATTCTTCGATTCAACCTTGCACCCTGGATCGAAAAGCATCAACATAGAAGCATGTCGAAACAAGAGCTTGTGGTGCTCGGCCGGGACGGCCCCGACGGCTGCTGCCCGACCCTGCTGACCGCCCCCTTGGACGAGGAGTCGGCGACCGATCTGGCGAAGGTGTTCAAGGCGCTCGGGGACCCGGTGCGGCTGCGGCTGCTGTCGATGATCGCCTCGCGCGTGGGCGGGGAGATCTGCGTGTGCGATCTCACCCCCGCCTTCGAGCTGTCCCAGCCGACGATCTCCCACCACCTGAAGCTGCTCAAGCAGGCCGGGCTGATCGACTCCGAACGCCGGGGAACCTGGGTCTACTACCGGCTGCTCCCGGAGATGACCGACCGCCTCGCCGCCGTCCTGACCCGCCCCGCCACCCCGGCCGAGCCCGTCGGGACCGCGTCGTGAGCGAGACGCCGGCCCCGGCGGCCGGGCCGGTCGCGGCCCGCCTGTCCTTCCTCGACCGCTACCTCGCCGTGTGGATCGTGACCGCGATGGCCGTCGGCCTGGGGCTGGGACGGCTCGTGCCCGGGCTGGGCGACGCGCTCGCGAAGGTCACCGTCACCGGGGTCTCGCTGCCGATCGCGCTCGGCCTGCTCGTGATGATGTACCCGGTCCTGGCCAAGGTCCGCTACGACCGCCTCGACACCGTCACCCGCGACCGCCGCCTGCTCATCCCGTCCCTGGTCCTGAACTGGATCGTCGGCCCGGCGCTCATGTTCACCCTGGCCTGGGCGTTCCTGCCGGACCTGCCCGAGTACCGCACCGGCCTGATCATCGTCGGGCTGGCCCGCTGCATTGCCATGGTCGTGATCTGGAACGACCTCGCGTGCGGCGACCGCGAAGCCGCCGCCGTCCTCGTCGCCCTCAACTCGGTGTTCCAGGTGATCGCGTTCGCCGGACTCGGTTGGTTCTACCTCGACGTGCTGCCCGGCCGGCTCGGCCTGGAACAGACCGCCCTCGACGTCTCCGTGTGGGAGATCGCCCGCTCCGTGCTCATTTTCCTCGGCATCCCGCTGCTGGCCGGGTTCCTCACCCGTCGCCTGGGCGAGAAGGCCAAGGGCCGCACCTGGTACGAGACCAAGCTGATCCCGCGGATCGGCCCGTTCGCCCTGTACGGGCTGTTGTTCACCATCGTGGTGCTCTTCGCCCTCCAGGGCGACGCCATCACCTCCAAGCCCCTCGACGTCGCCCGGATCGCGCTGCCGCTGCTCGTGTACTTCGCGATCATGTGGGCCGGGTCCATGGCCGCCGGCCGCGCGGTCGGCTTGGACTACCCGCGCGCGACCACGCTGGCGTTCACCGCGGCGGGCAACAACTTCGAACTCGCCATCGCGGTCGCCATCGCCACCTTCGGCGCCACCTCCGGCCAAGCTCTCGCCGGAGTCGTCGGCCCCCTCATCGAGGTCCCCGTCCTCATCGGCCTCGTCTACGTCGCCCTCGCCGCCCGCCGCTACTTCCCCCGGCCCGAGCCGGCGGCCGACCCCGCCGTCTCCCCGGAAGGTTCCGCCCGTGTCTGACCTCCCACCCAAGCCTTCGGTGCTGTTCGTGTGCGTCCACAACGCGGGCCGCTCGCAGATGGCCGCCGCCTTCCTCGCCCACCTCTCCCGGGGCAAGGTCGAGGTCCGCTCCGCCGGTTCCGCACCCGCCGAGACCGTGAACCCCGCCGCCGTCGAAGCGATGGCCGAGGTCGGCATCGACCTGTCTGCCCAGGCCCCGAAGATCCTCACCGTCGAGGCGGTGCAGGCATCCGACGTCGTGATCACCATGGGCTGCGGCGACACCTGCCCCGTCTTCCCCGGCAAGCGCTACCTCGACTGGAAACTCGACGACCCCGCCGGACAAGGCATCGAAGCCGTCCGCCCGATCCGCGACGAGATCGAGCAGCGCATCCGCGGCCTGCTCGCCGAACTCCTGGCCCGGCACGCCTGACCGCCCTGTCATTCCCGCCTCCCGCCTCCCGCCTCCCGACTGCCGTCGCGACTCTCGCGTGTCTCCAACGGGGTCTTTTGGCAACGGGGTCTTTTGGCCCCACCCCGCTGGATTCGATTGGCTCCGACAAGTGTTCGGTTGTCGGCTCCTCGTCGCTCGACACACAAGCGCAGCCGGCAAGAAGGGCTGTGCGGGACTCGGGTCGTGCATCGGGCGCGGGTTCGAAGGTGGAGCCGAAAGAACCCAGCACAGTGGGGCCGAAATCGCCCGTTACAAACACTCGCGGACACGACGGCGAGCGCGGGGTCGGGCTTCCACGCGCGCGGCCGGGGTGGCGGTCGGCGGGGACGAGGACTTACCTACCCTCGCCCGCAATCCGGTCACCGTACCCCAAGACCCCAAGACCCCAAGGTCAGGCCGGGAGCAGTGCCCGGACCAGTTCGGCGAACTCTTCCGGGGTCATGATCGAGATGTTCAGCGACTCGGCCTTGGCGCGCTTGGAACCGGCCTTGTCACCGGCCACGACGAGCGTGGTCTTCGCGGAGACGCTCGACGAGGCTCGGCCACCGGCTTGCTCGATGAGCTCGGTCATCTCGTTGCGCGACAGCGCGGCCAGCGGCCCGGTCATCGCACCCGTGACCACGACGGCCTGCCCCGTCAGCGGACCCTCGGCAGCGACGATCGCCACCGCGTCCGCGTCCGCGTCCGTGTCGGCGGCGTCCGTCGCCGCCGCGGCGGACGCCGCGGGGGAGGCTCCCGGCTCGGTCATGTTCACGCCCGCGGCGACGAGCTTGTCGATGGTGGCGGCGAGTTCGACGAGTTCCGCCACGATCTTGGGGGCCTTGCCGTCGCCGATGCCCTCCACGTCGGCCATGTCGGCCTCGCTCGCCGCGCGGATCGCGTCCATCGTGGCGAAGTGGCGGGCGATCCGGCGCGACATCGAGCGGCCGGTCCCCAGCACCCCGAGCGCGCACAGCACCCGGCTCAGCGGCTTCGACTTGGCCTGCTCGATCCCCGCGAGCAACTTGTCGACGCTCGCGTCGCCCATGCGGTCCAAGGCCAGAAGCTGTTCGCGGGTCAGAGTGAACAAGTCGGCCAGGTCGGTCACCGTGCCCGTGTCGACGAGCTGGGTGACCAGTCGGCCGCCGATCCCCTCGATGTCGAGCTGGTCGCGCCCGACCGCGTACCGGATGCCCGCGTGCAGGCCACACGCGCGGCCCCGGACACAGCGCCACCGCTGCTGGCTCTTGTCGATGCCGCCACCACACTGCGGACACACGACGGGGAACTCGATCGGCGTCTCGTCACCCGTGCGCACATGCACCAACGGGGCCTCCACGCGCGGGATGATGTCGCCCGCCTTGTACACGCTGACCTGGTCGCCGATCATCAGCCCGCGTCGCTCGATGTCGGCCGGGTTGTGCAGCGTCGCGAAACCGACCACGCTGCCGTCGATCTCCACCGCGTCCAGGATCGCCCGCGGCGCGATAACGCCGGTGCGGCCCACCGCCCAGTCCACGCCCGTGAGCCGGGTGATCTTGTGCACCGCCGCGAGCTTGTACGCGATCGCCCACCGCGGCGCCCGCGAACCGAGACCGGCGTCGCGCTGATCGGCAGCGGTGTCGGCCTTGATCACGATGCCGTCGATGCCGAACGGCAACTCCGCCCGCAGCGCCGCGATCTCGTCGACCGCGGCCTGGACCTGCTCGACATCGGCGCACACCCGCAGCCGCGCCGCCGTTCGACCCGTCGTCAGCACGCCGAACTCCTCGATCCGGCGCATCACCTCCGAGTGGTCCGCCGCCCGCAACTCCTCGGCGAACGCGCTCTCGTCATCGGGAAACGGCAGCGCGACATAGCCGAAGAACGTCATCGGCACGACATACGGCCGATCCTTCGCCCGTAGGGTGCCCGCTGCGCCGCTGCGCGGGTTGGAGAACACCGGCGCGCCGTACTCGCGCCGTATCTCGTTGGCCTGCTCGAACTGCTCAGCCGTCAGCAGCACCTCGCCACGCACCTCGACCGACACCGGCTCCGGAAGCCGATCCGGCAGGCCCTCGATCGTGCCGATCGCGTGCGATACGTCCTCGCCGGCGATGCCGTCGCCACGCGTGACCAACTGCTCCAACCGACCCTCGCGGTAGCGCACCGCGACCGCGAGGCCGTCCATCTTCGGCTCGACCGAGAGCGCCGCCGCCGGTCGCCCGAGCCGGCGCCCCAACGAGGCCGCCCAGGCCGCCAGACCCTCGGGGTCGAACACGTTGTCCAGGCTGAGCATCGGCACCGTATGCCGCACATCCCCGGTGGCCAGTGCCCCGGCCGCGACCTTGCCCACGGGCGAGTCGGCCGACACGTGCTCGGGATACGCGCTCTCGTACTCGCCGATCCCCCGCAACAGCCGGTCGTACGTGTCGTCGTCCACAGTCGATTCCGCGCCGCCGTAGTACGCCCGAGCAGCGGAGGTCACAGTCTCGACGGCCTGCGTATAGGCGTCGAAGTCGGCAAGAACGGCGGCCGGAGCCGAGGTTTCGGTCATACGCACATGCTCTCGAACGGCACCGACATCCAGCCCTTCCCAGGTCACGGCATCCGAGCGCGCGCGGCCGGCTCGACGGCCGGACGAATGACCACGCGTCCAGGCCGACGCCTCCGGGCTTCGGGCTCCCGGCTCCCGGCTCCCGGCTCCCGGCTTCGGGCTTCGGGCTCCCGACTCCCGGCTCCGGGCTTCGGGCTCCCGGCTTCCGAATCCTGACTCCCGGCTTGGGCCTCCGGGCTCCGGGCCCGGGCCCCCGACTCCCGACTCCCGACTCCCGGCTTCGGGCTTCCGACTCCCGGCTTCGGCCTCCGGGTTCCGGGCTCCGGGCCCGGGCTCTCGAATCCCGACTCCCGGCTTCGGCCTCCGGGTTCCGGCCTCCGGGCTCCCGGCTTCGGGCCCCGGCTTCGGCCTTCGGGCTTCGGGCCCCCGGCTTCGGGGTGTGGGTTGCGGGCTTCGGGTGAGCCGTCAGTTCCATGGGGAGCGGTGACGGTACACGTCGTAGAGCAACCAGTGATACAGGGAGTCCTCGTCGGTGGCGTCGAGGCTGTCCAGGATCTCGTCCCCGCGCGGATCGTCGCGCAGTGCGAGCCGTGCCGCGGCCTCGACCCGCACAGCCTCGTCCGGGTCGTCGAGGCACGCGGCGAGCAGGTCCCAGACGCCCGCAGCGCTCGGCGGGGCGAAGCCCAAGGCCCGGCAGGCCACCCGGCGAACCGCGACGCTGTCGTCCCCGATGCGCTCCACCGCGGCGGCCAACGCGTCGGAGTCCTCCCGTTCGATCGCAGGGCCCAGGCCGCTGACCGCCGTTTCCCGGACCTTGGCGTCGAGGTGACGGCTGAGTGCGGGCAGCGCCTGGCGGGCGCGCGGATCCATGCCGTCGGCCAACCCGGCGGTCAGGACCCGGGACACGCGAGGATCCGGCTCACGTGCCACCCACGGCAGAAACAGGTCGACGAGCGGCCGGTCGTGCGGTGCGTCATCGTCCTCGTCCTCGTCCTCGTCCTCGTCGAAGAGGTTGATCATGCGGAGCACGTCCGCCCCGAAATACCGCTCCAACGGGTCCGGCCGATGGCGCAGTGCGGCGGCAGCCTCCCAGACGGCGGGATCGTGACGCTCCTCAAGCGCGTAGGTCGTCGCCCACCACACCTCGTGGTCGACATTCGGTTCGGCCAAGGCACGGGACAACAACTCGTCGAAGGGCGGGTGGATCCCGTATAGCGGCTCCAGCGTCGTGAGGATGGCGGTATGCCCGTCCCTGATCGTCAAGGTCCCCGACGACAGTTCCTCGCAGACGGTCCC
Organism: Streptomyces sp. SID3343; assembly: GCF_009865215.1. GTDB lineage: Bacteria > Actinomycetota > Actinomycetes > Streptomycetales > Streptomycetaceae > Embleya. The sequence goes on from NZ_WWJX01000956.1 coordinate 14,683, forward strand.
CGACTCCGACCGTCGGACGGTTCGGGACCCGACCAGACCCGACCCGATTCCGCGGCGCAGTTCCGTCACGTTGCCTGACTCGTGCCAGTACCGGGCCAATGCCAACGCGTCGCGCCCTTCGGCGTTCGTGACCCACAGCTTGGCCCCGTGCCCGATGAGCATGTCCGTGATCTCACAGGCACCCCGATCGATCGCGCACAGCAGCGGGGTACGGCCGTCGGCGGCGGCGCGGTCCACCCGGGCACACCAGCTCAGGATCTCGACGAGCTGGAGGTCGAAGGCATCCACCGCCAAGCACAGTGCGGGGGTGCCGTGCTCGTCGACGGTGTCGGGGTCGGCGCCCGCGTCCAGCAGCGCGGTCACCGCCTTCGCGTCCCCGCTCCGTACCGCAGCTATGAGTGACTCCACGCCCATGTCTCCCATTCCCATCGGCACACCGCACTGTCGACCCACCGCCCCTCGAAACGGAGCCGAAAGGAGAAGAGCGCAACGGCCGAGGCCACGCGCGATCATACGGATCAGACTCGGGCCCACCGGCGGAGCATTGCGGTTGCGGTGGCGGCGTCGTCCGGGGTCAGGGCGGCGAGGGTCAGGCTGTGGCCGGTGTGCGGGGCGATCAGGACCCGCGAGTCTCGGCTACCGGGGCCGAGTCGGAAGGGTTCGGCACGGAGCGGGTCGTTCTCCCCGTACACGAACAGTATTTCGCTGCCCCGGAACCGCACCCAGCGGTCGATGTCGCGCATCGCACCGGCCTGGAAACGCAGCGGGATGTCCCGGGGTAGATAACTGCGGACCTCCTGAATCCCCGGATACCGCAACAGCCCGTCCAGATGGGGAGTGGCGACCTGCAGGTAGCCGAGCTGGGTGCCGAGTTGGTAGAAGTAAGGCTGGAAGAACTCGACGCTGCTGTCCGGGTAGATGTCGAAGTGGATGATCCCGTCCAGCCACGCGTACAGCTCGTCGGTGGTCGCGGCCGCAGTGGGCACGCCGGCGCACTTCGGTTCGCCCGCGTACATCCAGAACATCATCGGCAGGCGCAGGACCGCGAGCTCGAAGGCCCGATCCACACTCCCGAGCGTGTCGAACGTTTCACCCTCGGCCTGCGCCCATCGGGCATAGCGAGCCACCAACTCGTCCCGCCGGAGCAGGGCTTCGCGTTGCACGCGCTGCAGCGCGGCTCGGCACTCGGGCGTACCCACGTCGGCGAAGAACTTGTCGTAGGCGGAGTCGTCACGGTCGTTCGTGTCGTTGGGCGCGGAGTAGACCACACTGCCGTCGACGTCCTCCGGGAAGAAGCGCCGGTGGTAGACCGTGGTCATGCCACCCTTGCTGCCGCCGGTGGATATCCACGCACTGCGGTAAATCGCCTTCAGCGCCTGGATCAGGCGATGGTGGTCGCTCGCCGCCTGTTGGATCGTCAGAAACGACAGGTCGGCGGGCTCGGGCCGGGACGCGGCGAAGTAGCGCTGCTCGGTGTAGATCTGGTTGCCGTCGACCAAGGTGGCCGGATCGGAACGGAAGTTCGGACCCGCGCCCAGATCGTAGCCGCTCGTGTAGAGGACCATCGGCCGCTGCACCGAACGGTGTTGCAGACTCAGCCGCTGCTCGAACGAACCCCGCTCGGGGTGCCGGTGATCGACGGGTTGACGGTAGCTCAGCTCGAAGTAGCGGATGCCCGGCGCGGCGGGCTTCTCCCCGAGCACCCGCATTCCCGGTATCGCCTCGATCCGGGCCCGGATGTCGGCCTCGGCCTGTTGCCCCCCGGCCTGCGCCACCCCTGCCGGCTGCGCCGCGGCCGGCACCGCCGTGCCGGACCCCACAAGGCCGAGCACCACGGAGAACAGCGAGAGCACCGCAAAGCCGCGCCCCACGCGGCGGATCGACCCGCCACGTTGAGGAGGCGGCGCCACGCGAAGGCCATCGCGAGCAGCGGCGTTCGTCGAGTTCGTCGGGGCCATCGATTTGGTCGAGCTCATCGAATCCATCGAATTCATCGGTGCGTTGGTCATGCCCCGAGTAAAGCCCGAGCCGCCAGGTCGGCGGATCCCCAAACCGGGGGAACCGCCCCCCTCGCTCGGGGGAGGCCGCAGCACCGTGCCGACGCCCGCGCGGCGTGGCGGCGTGGCGGCGTGGCGGCGTGGCAAGACTACTACCGGTCGTTCGCGGAGACCGGACACCGAACACCGGACGGGGATGTCGCGAAGCGTGTCGAAGTGCGACGCAGTGTGGCGTGGCGTGGCGTGGTGCAGCGTGCCAAGACGCGGCGTGGTGCGCGATCATGGGGCATGCGACCCGAACCCGTCACCCGCCTGGCCCCGCGCGGCGTGCGACACGTGGTGCTCACTCAGCGCTGGAGCGAACTCACCTTCCTGCACTGGCCGGTGCCTCCGGCCGCCGTCGCGCCACTGCTCCCGGCGGGCACTCGACCGGACACCCTGGACGGCACGACCTACGTCGGCCTCGTCCCGTTCCGGATGGAGGGGATCGGCTTCCTGCGGCTGCCGGGCGTGCCCTGGTTCGGCACGTTCCCCGAGACCAACGTGCGCCTCTACTCGGTCGACGGCGAAGGGCGCCGGGGCGTCGTCTTCCGCTCCCTGGAGGCGGCCCGTCTGCTGCCCGTGCTGACCGCGCGGGCAACGCTGCGCCTCCCGTACCGCTGGGCCCGCATGAGTATCGACCGCCGCGGCGACGAGATCCGCTACACGACCCGCCGCCACCGCACGGAGGGCCTCCCACACGGTGGCACGGCACACGTCCGCATCGGCCGGCCGCTGCCACCCGCCGAGATCGGCCCCCTCGAACGCTTCCTGACGTGCCGCTGGGGCCTGCACACCAGCGTCGGCGCCACCACCGTGTACCTCCCCAACGTGCACACCGAATGGCCCCTGTACGCCGCCGACCTGCTCCATCTCGAAGACGACCTCGTAGCCGCCGCCGGCCTGCCCGACGTCACCGGCCCGCCACCCAGCGTCCTGTACTCACCCGGCGTCCCGGTCCGCTTCGGCCCACCCAGCCGCGTCCGTACGTGACGCCGCGAACACCCCCTGCACGGACGCCCCCTCCCACCCTCCTTACACCCGCGCCGGGACGGCACTCGCACCGCACCCGCACCCGCGCCCGCGCGGCGCCCACTCGCGCACCGCGCTGGCACCCGTACCGCGCCGTACCCGTACCCGCCCTC
>NZ_WWJX01000957.1 GCF_009865215.1 Streptomyces sp. SID3343
GCGGTTCACCCCCACGTGTGTGGGGACTTCACCGCACCGGACCCCTCAACCCACGACACCGACGGTTCACCCCCACGTGTGTGGGGACTTCGCCGGGGATCCAGTCGAGGACGCGGTGGCCGCCGGTTCACCCCCACGTGTGTGGGGACTTCTAAGACTGTTGACCTTGAAGACTCTCTCTCCGGTTCACCCCCACGTGTGTGGGGACTTCAGCGCGGCACGCGTGTCGCTGTCGTCGGAGTGCGGTTCACCCCCACGTGTGTGGGGACTTCGCCGCCCACGTCAACACCAGGGTCAGCGCCGACGGTTCACCCCCACGTGTGTGGGGACTTCTCTCAAGGGAGTTCGCGTCCGCCGCGACGGTCCGGTTCACCCCCACGTGTGTGGGGACTTCCCGGGCGCGAACGTACTGCAACGGATGCTCGACTGGTTCACCCCCACGTGTGTGGGGACTTCCCTTGTTGACCTGCGGGTTTTGGGGGGTGTTGCTGATTCGTTATGGCGTTTTGGGTATTGCGGCAAGGGTGTTGCCTGATTGGGGTTGTGCAGGGGTTTTGTGTGGGGTTGGGGGTAGGTGATCGTGTGCGTTTGGCCGCCTTTGTGCGGAGGTTCGTGGTTCGGTTCATGATGTGGGTTGTGTGTTGGTTGCGGGCCAGTCGGCGCAGGGTAGGACTTTGAAGCCTCGGCTGGGGAAGACCGCGTTCATGAAGAAGTCGTGCATGGCTGTGTCGGCGTCGGCGCAACCGTCGAGTAGTACCGTCACCTCGTAGTCGCGGTCTGCTGCGTCGTAGCACGTTGCGGCCACCATGGCGCTGGTTGCGACTCCGGCGATTGCGATGGTGGTGACGCCGCTTGCGCGAAGCACGAGGTCGAGGTCTGTGCCGGCGAACGCACTGCCTCGGCGTTTCAGTACGACGATGTCCTCTTTGGCGACCGGCAGAGCGATTTCGGTGCCGGCCGATCCCTCGTGGAACGTGTCCCCGGCTTCGAAGAAGGTTCTGAAGAGGGCGTTGTTCGGCGGCAGGTCGGCTCCGTTGGCGCGCAAGGCGAAGTGCACGAACACGACGAGGACGCCGACCTCGCGGGCGCGTGGCAGGAGTTCGGTGAGCGGCGGTACGACACGCTTGGTGAACGGGTAGTTGCTCGTGATGCCGTGCTGGATGTCGCCGATGATCAGTGCGGTGGTCAGGACGGGCTCCGTTCGGACGGCGGATGACTTCGTGGCGCCGCCGTGTTCCCGATCGACGCTTGGCCGGGCCTTGGTTGCCGCGGCGGCGGGAGTTTCGTCAAGTGGGCGGCTCACCACGGGACTTGGTCGCCGCCGGTGCTCTCTCGCTCAGGTGCCGGCGAGCCCCGTGATCAGGGCGACCCACGCCGCCGACTGGACCTCGAGGTGACCGATGGTCAGGTCTTTGGAGTCGCGGATACCGATGGGAGCACCAAGGCGGGCCGTCTCGACGCAGTTGCCCTCCTGTGCGCCGCTGTGGGAGGACTTGAACCAGCGAGGGGACGGGGTGCTCATGGGTGAAGCTCCATCTGTTGTGCCCTGATCCAGGCGAGCGATTGGGCGGGGGACAACGTCTTGGTCCGCAGGTAATCGTAACGTCGTTCGCACTCGCGTACAGCGTCGAGGTCGCAGATCAGATCTCCCGATCCCATCGTCTCGACGTAGGCGTACTCTTCCCGCTCCGGATGACTGAGCAGGGTCACCGGGGTTGCCGAGCAGGCATGTACGCCTGCTTCCACGAGCAATAGCTGAAGAGTTACGTTCGGCAACTCGGCCCGTTTGACGAGGTGATCGAACTGCTCCGCCACGACGTCCTTGTCCGGAATGGCCTTCAGGCGCATCAGCGCGACTTCATCGACCACCGCCCACAGTTCCGTCCGGTTCGGCCCCACGAGGATGTCCTGGCGACCCATACGCGTCGCCACTCGATCTTCGATCGGCCGCGCTTCCACGTCGAGCGGTTCGCCTGCCTTGAACAGGTGCGTCGCGTACCCGGGCGCCTGAAGCAGTCCTGGGATCACGTCGACCTCGAACACGCGAATACGGACCGCGCCGGCTTCGGCGTCCAGCAAATCCCTCAACCAGGACGGTGGTTGGGCTTCCTCCTTGAGCGCCAAGCCGCACAGCCGCTGGAGGGTGCCGTCGGCGCCGAGGGCCCGTTCGAAGAATTCGGTGATGTCGGGTTTGGGGCCGCGCTCGGCTGTTTCGAGTTGGCCGATGTACGAACCCGAGCACTTGACGTGATTTCCCAGGGCGGTTTGCGTCAATCCTGCCTTTTCGCGCAACCGGCGTAGTTCGAATCCGTAGCACGCGCGTGCGGACACGCTCGGGTCCAGGTCCTTCGGTGCAGTCATCTGGGCACTCCGCAGATCTTCTGTTGAGCAGGTAGCGATTTCCACACTACGACCGCAGGGGTTGAGTGGTTACGACCTTCGAAAGAACCGCCATAGGGGAAGTGTTCGATGGGAATCCTGCAAGGCGCAAGCGGAATGATGATCGGCGTTTATCGGATTACCGAGAGCGGTGAGCGCCAGGTGATCAAGGAGCGCGCGCTCGTCGTGTGCTCGGTGAACTCGACTCTCCCTCTTACTCAGAGTTGGCCGCCTTGCGCGTGTCCGGTCCACGAAGCGGAGCGATCGGAGGAGCGTTCCGTCGGCAGCCTTGAGTGAGCTTCGCGGGAAGCGTACGTACCAAGTGGTGGCGTCTGCTTATCACTTCGGGAGGGTGCCGGCAGGGGTTTCCTCGCGGATCCGTTGCGCATTGTTGCTGACGGGCGGCTGGGAGGGAGTCGTACAGCCTTTGGCAACGGGCGAAGAGTCCCCCCGGCTGAGCGGCCGCGTCGTGCGTCCGGGCTCTGCCCTTGGCGCGGCAGCGGTGCAGGCCATTCCCTCTTGGTGGTTGTCGCTCTGATGGAAGCTGCGGAAGAGGAGTCGGCTCGCGGTCGCCGGTTAGCGGTGAGCGGGTTTGAGGTGCGCCCCGCCCGCGAGGCCGGCAAGTGCCGCATCAGGCAACGTGCGTTGTGTGACTTCCGCCCGGTCGGCCGGCTGGGTGGCGGGGCGGTAGTCGGGTCTGTCCCGGTGGTAGTCCGAGCCGGACAGCCGTCCCCAGGGTGTGTGACGGCGCGGGGCCGGAGGCGCTGCGGACGTGCGCGGATGCTAGCTTCCGTTTTCGTGACGGGACACCAGGACGAGACCAGGGCGGCCTATGACGAGGTCGTCGAGCTGTACGCGTCGATGTTCGCCGATCGGTTGGAGGCGCAGCCGTTCTCGCGGAACATGATCGGCACCTTTGCCGAATTGGTGCGCAACACGGGCAACCTGCGGGCAGCCGATGTCGGGTGCGGGCCCGGACACCTGACGGCCATGCTGCACGAACTGGGCCTGGACGCCTGCGGGTTCGACCTCTCCCCGGCCATGGTCGACCACGCCCGGCGGGCCCATCCGGCGCTGCGGTTCGACGAGGCTCGGACGGAGGCCCTGCCGGTCAAGGACGGCGCGCTCGGCGGTGTTCTGGCGCACTACTCGATGATCCATACCCCGCCAGGAGAATTGCCCGCGCTGCTCGCCGAGCAGGTACGGGTTCTGGCTCCAGGGGGTTTGCTCCTGGTTTCGTTCTTCGGGACCGACGGGCCGGAGCCGGTGCGCTTCGACCACAAGGTGACACCTGCTTACAGCTGGCCGGTGGACCGGTTCGCCGAGTTGCTGGCCGGGGCCGGGCTGGTTCCGTTCGCCCGGCTGCTCCACGACCCGGCCTCCGAGCGGGGCTTCCTCGACGCCCACGTACTGGCCCGCCTCGCCTAGGGACGAGGGCGGGCCGGCCGTCCGTCCGGCGTCGGCGCCGGCCGATCGACGGCGTACGGTCTCGGATCCGGGATCCGGGCCGTTGTTGCTTGGCGGGACGTGCTCATCGAGTACTGGCCGTGGGGACGGATTTACGACCTGTTCCGCCGATCGCAGCGGGACGGCACCTGGCATCGGAACCTCGCCCGGTTCCAATCCCCGGCAGACGCGAAGGGTGCGATCACGTGGGATCTGAGCGTCGACTCCGCGGTGTGCCGCGCCCGTCGGCATGCGGCCGGGGTCCGCAAGCAGGGTGACCTGCGTAAGGAGCCGCCTGGCGACATGTTCACCGAACCTCGTGATCACGGATCACGGGTCCCAGATCACGGCCCGGGACGCTCGCGCGGCGGGTTCACCACCAGGCTGCACTTGGCTGTCGGGCAGGCCGGAAGCCTGTGTCAGTCGTGGTGACCACTGGCCAACGTAGGGACTCTCCGCAGTTCGACCAGTTCGACCCGTGCCGGAGCAGTTCCGTGTGCCCGGCATCGGGCCGGCCGTCACGCGTCCGCCCCGACCGTGTGCGGGCCGCAGGATCCGCCGCACCATCCCGGACGGGGCCGACCAGGCACGCAACCGCGAGCGGCCTGGTGCCCGCGGCGGCCGTCCGCCGAGGTTTGGCCCGCAGGATCGCAAAGCCCGGCACGCGGTCGAGTGCGCCATCAATCGCCTCGAAAGGCACCGCGCCGTGGCCGCAACGTACGACAAGCTCGCGGTCCGCTGCGCGGCGACCGTTCCTGTCGCGGTCGTCAACGAGTGGCCGTCAACAAGCGGCCGTCAACGAGTGGCCGTCAACGAACGGCTGTGAACGGCACGTTCGATCCGTGCCCTAGTCGGGAGGTGACTCGTCGGCGAGCCGGTTGCTGCGGTCGATCTCCGACATGTGTGCCTCGGCCCAGACCCGCAGGGCGGAGAGCGGCCCTTCGAGGGACAGGCCGAGTTCGGTGAGCCGGTAGTGGACGGCGGGTGGCACGGTGGGTTCCACTCGGCGCGCGACCAGGCCGTCGCGGACGAGGCTCTGCAGGGTGACGGACAGCATCTTCTGTGAGATGCCGGGGATACGGCGCCGCAGTTCCGCGAAACGGAGCTCGTCCGGCGCCTCCTCGGCCAGCACCTTGACCGCCATCGACGTCCACTTGGTGCCGATACGGTCGAGCAACCGGCGGGTCGGGCAGAGCGGATTCAGCACATCGCCCCGCTCGCCGGGCCGTCGGCCGGGTTCGCCGGGCCTCGATGTGGTCACTCGGGGCTCACCACCTGAAGGGAAAGTGCCGTCTTGGAGAAACCAGGGTAGTTCCTTAGCGTGACGTGGTCACTATTCCTCACCACATCTGGAGCCTCTCCATGCCCGAGCTGCGGCGCATCCCCGTCAACGGTGTCGAACTGAACGTCGCCCTCGCCGGATCGGGCCCGGCCGTCCTGCTGCTGCACGGTTTTCCGCACACCTGGGAGCTGTGGACGGACGTCATGGCCGACCTGTCCGACCGCCACCGCGTCATCGCGCCGGACCTGCGCGGGTTCGGCGCGAGCAGCGCGGCCGCGTCCGGGTACGACGCGGAAACCCTGGCCGAGGACGCCGCAGCGCTTCTCACCACGCTCGGGGTGTCCTCGGCCGCGGTGGTGGGCATCGACGCGGGTACCGCGCCGGCCTTCCTCCTCGCCCTGCGCCGCCCCGATCTCGTTCGGCGCCTGGTCGTCATGGAATCCGTTCTGGGCGGGCTGCCCGGCGCCGAGGAATTCCTCGCCGACGGGCCGCCGTGGTGGTTCGGCTTCCATTCCGCCGCGCCCGGCCTCGCCGAGACCGTACTGGAGGGCAACGAGGCCGCCTACGTCGACTGGTTCCTGAATGCCGGAACGCTCGGCGACGGGGTGCGCCCCGCCCTCCGGGACGCCTTCGTCCGCGCATACACCGGCCGCCAGGCGTTGAGCCGCGCGTTCTCGTACTACCGGGCGCTGCCGGAGAGCGCGGTACAGATCGAGCAGGCGGTCGCCACGGCCCGCCTGACAGTGCCGACGATGACGTTGGGCGCCCGGCCCGTCGGTGCGGTACTGGAACGCCAGCTCCGCCCGATCACCGACGATCTCACCGGACACGTCATCGAAGACTGCGGCCACATCATCCCGCTGCACCGGCCACGCGCCCTGCTCACGCTGCTGCGTCCATTCCTTGCCGGTGAGGACGCGAAAGCAACATGACCGAGTCCCGGAGGGCCGGCCTTCGATACACGCCCAGAGCATGCCCGTGCGGCCGGTGAACGCGGTGCGGGGGGTGCCGACGTCCTGACGGGCGGCCGGGCCCCGCCCCCTACCCGTGCGGCACCGAAGTCGGGCCACAACTCGGGACCGGGGGCCCGGGTGCGGTCCGGCGCGCCGCGCGGTGGTCGAACGCCCGGCCGTTGGCGGGCAGTACAGCGTGTGAGGGCCGGACGTATTCGTCGTGCTCGCCGCCGGCCGAGGCGTCCCCCGGTCGCATTCCTCCGCGCCGGCTCACCGTTCGCCGTGGAGCCGCGTACCCGCCCCCGGCTGGTCCGAAAGCGTGGACTCGGAGCCGGGATGTCGTCGAGCCCCGCCGTGGCTCGTGGGCGGAAAAGTAGGTTGAATGCGGCGCACTTCGGCGCAACGAGTTCGCCGTGGTCATCCGCGGCACGGTCGGCAACGAGGCCGACCTGCTCGAAGACCTCGGCGTCGGCACCGTGGTCCCGTTCACCGCCGTCGGTTCGCCGCCGAACCCGGTGTGGGTCGCCAAGAGCGCGATGGAGGCGTTCACCCAGGTCGTGACCATGGACTCGGTGGGTGTCGCGCCGGCGCAGGCGCCGGCCAGGGTACTCGCCAAGGCACCGCCGAACCCGACGGTCCGCGTGATCGACCACAGCCTCGGCGGCTGCATCGCGACCATGATGGCGCCGTACCTCCAGGCGCAGATCTGGTCGGACACGACGCCGCAGTTCGCGCTGCACACCTCCGCCGCGCCCACGGCCCGGCGGCTCGGACTTCGCGTCGTACGTAGACTCCCTGCCCTGGGTCGCCAGCGAGCGCTACTACAACGCCTACGACCTCGTACCGCAGGCGTGGACCAGCCTCGGCGACGCCAGGTCGTGGCACCCCGGCTCCGGCCCGGCCCGGCCGCGACCAACGACGTCAAAGCGGTCGTCTCCACGCTCGCCGGCCTCCCCGGCCCCAATGTCCACGCGCAACCGGGCGACGCCTGCGAACTCAACCCCACCTACGGGACGCCCGGGTTCCACGACCCGAGCGTGACCAGGAAGTCGCTCCAGGACTTCATGGGCCAAGTCGCCTACCAGCACGCCGATTCCACGTATCCGGCCCTGCTCGGCGCGCCCGACGTCCTGTCGAGTCCGGTGGTGACCTCCATCAGTCCGAACGTCGGTCCGCCGGGCACCGGCGTCACCATCACCGGCAGCGACCTGGGCACCGGCGTCGACACCGGAGTCGACTTCGGCACGCTGCCGTGCCCCCGGTTCGACGTCACCGACAACGGCACCCGGATCACCGTCTACCTGCCCACCGGAATCGGTGTGGGCGTCGTCGCCGTCCGCGTCACCACCAACCTGGGCACCTCCCCGGCCGTCCCCTCCTGCCGCTTCTCCTACGGCGGCACCGCGCCCGTGGCGGTCACCGGCATCCGCCCAACCACCGGGCGCAGGAATGCGCAAGTCACCATCGGCGGCGAGAACTTCGGCCAGGACGCCGAGGTCTACTTCGGCAACAACCGCGCCGAACTTCAGGGGATCACCCCGCCGAACCGGATCGTCGCCCTCGCACCCAAGGCCGACGATCCGGTCCGACCGACCCCACCACCGTGAACGTGACCGTGCTGTCGAAGGGCTACTCGTCCCCCGCAACCCGGGCCGACGAGTTCGACTACGAAGTGCCGGTGGTCGACTCGTCGCCCGACTGAAGATCCGGCGCGGCTGTCTGGCACCGCGTACGGCACCCCGTATGACGCGACCCCCGCAACCGGAGCCACAGCCCCCGGACACCGACCGCCCGCCACCGGCAACCGGCAACCGGCCACCCACCGCCCACCCAACGGCTCCACCCGCCAACGGCCTTGGTTCGAGATGCGCAGCCCGGGACCCCCGAGTGCGAAGCGGGTCAAGTGGGTTGTGTCGGCCGGCGGGACTGCGGTCCCGCGCAGCGTCGCCAAAGTCGGACGGTCGACGCCTCGCGCCTCGGCTGCGAGGGAATCGGGGTGGCGGGTGAGCCACTGGTCCGGGCGAACCTGTCGTCCCGGTCGAGCGTGTGTTCCGACGCCCGTGTGGCATTCACGACGTGCTGGGCGTCTGGCCGATCGGTCGACCTGCACCGGGTACGGGCCCGGCCGATCAGCAGTGCGAGGCCGACTCGATCTTGATGCCGGTGAGCACTTCCTGCCCGTCGAAGTAGTCCCGCGAATTGGGGTTCAGACATGTGTAATTCGTCTGGCCGTTGTCGGTATAGCGCAGCCACGCCCGGTCGTCGTTTCGGGTGTTGTACACGTAATTTGCTCCGTGAGCGGCGGCGCTGAGGTTCTGGTAGCCGGACGTGATGTCCTGGTACCTCGCATTGGGGTTCGCGGCGTTCCACCTGGCTTGGTTCTGGTAGAAGCAGACCTGCGGATAGATGCAGCCGTTGTATGAGGTGGCGGAGGCGGTGGGGGCCAC
>NZ_WWJX01000958.1 GCF_009865215.1 Streptomyces sp. SID3343
CGCATCGTGGTGGACTTGCCCGCGCCGTTGGGGCCGAGGAAGCCGGTGACGATGCCGGGGCGGACGGTGAACGTGAGATCGTCCACCGCGGTTTTGGCGCCGTAGCGTTTGGTGAGCGCGTTGGCCTGGATCATGGTCGCTGCCTCGAAAGCCTCGTGGGATGAACCTGATCGAACATCGACCGGACGGGGTGTCCGGGACACGTTCAACGCTAGACAGCGCGGGCCTTCGTGACGATCGCCGTGCGGGCGAACCCGGGGGATGGCGTTGTGCATCGGGCGGGTGAACGCGGGCGTGCGGGGTCATCCCGGAGGATGAGTCCGGGGTCCGACCGGACCTTGGTGGGCGATCTGTAGCCTGGACCGATGGGAAGAACCGTTACGTACCTCGAGATGACCTCGCCCGATGCGCTGTCCGCCTCGTCGCCGGTGAGTGGGCTCGAACTGGTGCGGGTGGAGCGGGGTTTGCCGAGCGTGCGGGCCATGGCGGCGCGGGTCGGAGAGCCGTACGGGTGGCGCAGTGCCGCCCGTACGAAGGCCGAGTGGGAGGCGCGTGAAGGGGAACACCCGCTGCTGCAGTACTGGTTCGTCGTGTTCGAGGGGGAGCCGATGGGGGCCGCCTACCTGGAACCGCAGCCCGGCGGCGATGTGGAGATCGTCACCTTCGGGCTGGTGCCCGACTACGTCGGCAAGGGCTTCGGTGGCTACGCGCTGACCCTCGCGCTTCGGCAGGCGTGGGTGACCGAGCCGGTCGACGCCGAGAAGGTGCGTCGCGTGTGGCTGCACACCAACAGCAACGACCACCCGAACGCGCTCGCCAACTATCGAAAGCGTGGGCTGAACATCTACCGCGAGGACACCGAGGCCCCGGACGGCGCGTGAGTCCACCCCGCAAGGAACAAGCCACACCGCGAGGCCGGAACACGCCACCCCCGTCGGCGTAAACCCCGGCCTCCCCGCTCGGCCGGGGCCGGGGCCGGGGCCTCGGGTGAGGGCCGTGCGCAGCGCCGAGGGCGCCCCGCCGGGGCACCGTGTGGTGTTCCGGTTCGGGCATACGGGTGGAGTTTCGGTGTGGGCGGCGCGTCTTGTGCCGGTGCGGGGCGCGCGAAAAGCAGGGTCGGATATGTCCCTTATTCGTCGTATATGACGAACGTGTCCGACCTCCTCGTGGAGCGCCCCTCATGACCCCGACCCTCGGCCGAAGCCCTTCCGTCCGGTCCAAGCGCCTGACCGCCCCCGCCATCGCCATCGGAGTGGGCGCCGTCGCGCTCGCCGCGAGCGGTCAGGCCCAAGCGCTGCCCATGGCTCCCGGCGACAACGGGGATGTGAAGATTCACGCGACCTCGACGCTGCCGACCGACCAGAACAACGACCCCAAGGTCTGCCGGTTCTATCTGGCGGCGTTCGACTTCGACACGCTCACCAAGGTCACCTACACGATTTCCCAGCAGCCACCGACCGGGACCGACCAGGTGCTCGGCGGCATGGTCACGCTCGTCACCGGAATCGGGAACACCGCGACGCTTTCGCTCCCCGACGGGCACTACAAGCTCGACTGGACCTTCGAAGGCGAGACCGGCGGCGGCAAGCACAAGGTCTTCCAGGTGGATTGCCCGGAAAACAGCCCGACGACCGACAGGTCGCTCTTCGGTAGCGTGAACGCCGGTGGCGGTGGCGGCGCGTCGCAGTACAGCCCCGGCCAGATCGCCGCCGGCTCGGCCATCGTGGCGACGGCCCTGGGAAGCTTCGGCATGTATGTGGTCCGTCGTCGCCGTGCCACGGGCGATGGGGAGTCCTGAGCCCCGCTCGCCGCACCACAGAACCGGCCGCCGTTCGATGGCTTTCTGGGCCACCGTGCTGGCGGTGGCGGCCGGAATCTGGCTCGTCGTACACGGGGCGGGTGGTGGCGCGGTCGAGCGGCCACCCGACCCGTTCGACGCCGGCCTGGCCTCGGCGGCGGCGCGCAGCCGCGCGGAGGACGGACGACGCATCGACGCCCCGCCGCTGCCGCCGTCCCCGCCGACGCGGATCCGGATCCCGGCGATTCGGGTCGACGCGCCGATGGACGGCCTCGACAAGGGCCTCGACAACCGGTTGAACAGCCCGCCGGTCGCCAACGCCAACGTCGTGGGCTGGTATCGCGGCGGCGTGGCCCCCGGGGCCCAGGGCAACGCCGTCACGGTCGGCCACGCGGACACCCGCACGGGCCCGGCGGTCTTCTTCAAACTCGGCCTCCTGCGCGCGGGGGACCGGATCGAAGTTCTGCGCCGCGACCGGCACAAGGCGATCTTCACGATCGACGCGGTCAGGTCGTACGACAAGAACGCCTTTCCCGACGACGCGGTCTACGGTCAGACGCACGCCGCCGAGTTGCGGGTGATCACGTGCGGCGGACAGTACGACAAGCACACGGGCTACGCGGCGAACGTGGTGGTGTTCGCCCACCTGACGGAAACGCGTTGAGCACGCGGTCGTGACACGTCCTCGGCGCCCCCCGACCGCGAGCCGACGGCGACCGGCTCCCCGTGCGTCGACCCGCCCCGTGCCCGGTCGTACCGAGTGCCCCAAGTGACGGCCCGCGCCCGGACATAGGCTCGTCGCGGTACGGCAGGCACGAGCGGGTGCGGGAACGATGGGGAGAATCCAGGCGATGTCAGCGATCCGGTTGCTGGTCCTCGGGGCGGTGCGTCAACACGGGCGAGCGCACGGCTACCAGGTGCGCAACGACCTCGAATACTGGGGCGCGCACGAGTGGTCCAACGCCAAGCCGGGGTCGATCTACCACGCGCTCAAACAGATGGCCAAGCAGGGACTCCTGCTCGCGCACGAGATCGCGCCGAGCACGGTCGGCGGGCCGCCGCGCGTCGAGTACGAGGTCACCGAGGCCGGCACCGAGGAGTACTTCACGCTGCTGCGGCACGCGCTGACCGCCTTCGGCGAGAACGTCGACATGTACTCGGCCGGACTGGGCCTGATCGTCGACCTCCCGCGGGCCGAGGCGCTCGATCTCCTCGAGGAGCGCGTGCGCGGTCTGGAGACCTGGCGCGCCACCGTCACCGAGCACTACATCCCCGAGGAGGGGGTGAAGTCGTACGGTCACATCGGTGAGGTGATGGGCATGTGGGTGGACTCGGCGGACGCCGGTGCGCGCTGGACGCGTGGGCTGATCGAGCGCGTCAGGGACGGCGCGTACACCTTCGCGGGCGAGGGCGAACCCTTCGTGGCCGTGTTGCCGGAGGGCAGTGAGAACCCGTACGGGACCGGAGTCGCGGACCCCGGAGATTTTCACTGATCAAGTTTGACTAGTGAGTGGCTCGGGGATTACTCTCCTGCCAGTAGTCAAACTTGACTACTGTGAGGCAGAGGCTGGGAGGCGCTTTGACCGACCTTGACGCGGCGATCGTCGTCGAAGGACTGCGCAAGAGGTACGGGGCCAAGCAGGCCCTCGACGGGCTCGATCTGACCGTGGCGCGCGGCACCGTGCACGCCGTGCTCGGCCCCAACGGTGCGGGCAAGACCACTGCGGTCCGCGTGCTCGCCACGCTGCTGCGCTGCGACGAGGGTCGGGTCGAGGTCGCGGGCTTCGACGTCCGCACCCGCCCCGACGAGGTGCGCCGCCGGATCGGCCTGCTCGGTCAGCACGCGGCTCTGGACGAGGAACTCGGTGGTCGGCAGAACCTGGAGATGTTCGGCCGGCTCTACCATCTGGGCGCGCGCCGGGCCGGGCAGCGCGCCGACGAACTGCTGGAGCGCTTCGGCCTGGCCGACACCGGCCGCAAAGCGGTGAAGCAGTACAGCGGCGGCATGCGCCGGCGCCTCGACCTCGCCGCCTCGCTGATCACCGAGCCGCACGTGCTGTTCCTGGACGAACCCACCACCGGGCTCGACCCGCGCGGGCGCAACGAGGTGTGGAGCGCGGTGCGGCTCCTCGCGGGGGCGGGTACGACGGTGCTGCTCACCACGCAATACCTGGAGGAGGCCGACCGATTGGCGGACCGGATCACCGTGGTCGACCACGGTCGCAACATCGCGGACGGCACTGCCGACGAACTCAAGGACCTGGTCGGCGGCGAGCGGATCGACGTCGTCCTGCGCGACGCCGCCCACCTGCAGGCCGCGGCCGCGATCATCGGCGCGCTGCCGGATACGGGCCTGCCCGACATCGACGACGACAACCGGCGGATCAGCGTGGCCGCGACGGATCGGATGGCGATCCTGACGGAGACGATCCGGGGCCTGCGGGATGCGGGCATCGATGCCGAGGACATCGCGGTCCGGCGCCCGACGCTCGACGAGGTGTTCCTGCATCTGACGGGTGGCACGGGAGAGTCGTCGGCCGGGACCGAAGCGCACGCCGACGTCGACACCGACCCGAAGGCAAAGGTGAGCGCGTGAGTACCGGCACGATCGGCTGGGCCGTCGTCGATTCCTGGACCCTCACCCGACGCGAACTCGCCCACTGGGCACGGCAACCCGTACAGGTGCTGGTCGGGCTGGTGTTCCCCGTGATGATGCTGCTGATGTTCGGCTATCTCATCGGCGGCGGCAAGGGCATCGAGGGCGAGTACACCGACTTCCTGGTGCCGGGCATGCTCGCACTCACGATGGCGTTCGGCCTGGAGTCGACCATGCTCGCGGTGACCCAGGACCTGAACAAGGGTGTCGTCGACCGATTCCGCTCGATGCCGATGTCGCGGTCGGCCGTGCTGGTCGGGCGCAGCGTCGCGGACATGCTCCACTCGGTCCTCGGCCTGGCGGTGATGATCGCGGTCGGCCTCGCCATCGGCTGGCACTGGCACGGCTCCGCGATCGAAACCGTGGGCGCGATCGGCCTGTTGCTGCTGCTGCGGTTCGCGATGCTGTGGATCGGGCTGCACCTCGCGATGGTGGCGGGCAGGCCGGAAATGGTTCAGGCCGTCCAGATCCTGGTCTGGCCGCTCGGCTTCCTGTCCAGCGCGTTCACGACACCCGGGAACATGCCGTCCTGGCTCGGCGCGATCGTCGAATGGAACCCGATGTCGGCCACCGCGACGGCCGTTCGCGACCTGTTCGGCAACCCGAACGCGACGGGCACGTCATGGGCGGTCGAACACGCGGGACTGCTGGCGGTGTTGTGGCCGGTGGTCCTGATCGCGGTGTTCGCCCCACTCGCGGTCCGGCGGTATCGCGACCTGAGCCACTGAGCCACTGAGGCACGGAGCACTGAGCACTGAGCACTGAGCCACTGCGGTACGGGACCGCTGTGTAGCCGAGCGACTCACTCACCCGCTCACCGCGTCGAGCCGCGCCGGATCGCCTCACGCCGACACCATCGGCGCGGAGGCGGTCCGGCGCGGCACGTCGAAAACCGCAGGGCCCGAAACCATCGAGTCAGCTCTCCGCGAGGACCGCCCGCAGTCGGGCCGCGAAGCCCTCGGCGTCGTCGACGAAGCCGGTGTGGTCGCCGGGGAACGACCGGGGTTCGAGGCCCAGCACCGCCGCGAGTGCCCTCGACGTGCGGTCGCAACTCTGCCCGGCCGAGTTCTCGCCGATACCGACGACCACGCGGGTGGTCGTCGAGCGCAGCACGGCGAGGTCGGGCCGCCAGTGCGTCGTGGGCCGCATCTCGTGGGCGAACCAGAAGGCCTCGTCGGCCACCACCTGCGGGTCGCGTTCACCGCCGAACATCATCTCCATCACGTCGTCGGGCAGGACGATATCGGCGTCGGCGAGGAACTTGCGCCAGGCGCCCATGACGTCACCCGCGAGGTAGGTCGCGATGACGTCGTCGGCCTGTGCGTGCACCTGCTCGCGGTCTTCGAGCAGATGCACGACCGGGGGCTCGTGGGCGACGACGGTGCCGACCAGGTCGGGGCGGGCCTGCGCGAGGGCGAGCGCGGTGACGGCACCGCCGCTGGAACCCACGACCACGGCCGGCCCCGCGTCGAGGTGCACCAGCAGCCGCGACAGGTCGTCGGCGCGCAGGTGCGGCGTGGAGTCGCGGTCGCGGTCGTCGACCGAGCTGCGGTTGATGCCCCGCGGGTCGGTGGTGAGTACGGTGTGGTCGGCGGCGAGCAGATCGGCCAGCGGCGCGAAGGCCGCCGCGTCCATCGGCGCGCCGACCAGGACCACCAGCGGGCCCTGGCCACGCACCTCGTAGTGCAGCCGCGCGCCGGGAACCTCCAGGGTTCCGACGGTGACGGGCACCTCGGCGGTGTGGACGGCAGCGGGGGTGGTCGACGTGGGGGTCATCGGATCCTCCGGAGACTCGGTGAGACGGGGACGTTCCCTGCCTCTCACCCCTGCGTCGAACGGGAACGCCCCGAATCGACAACCCTCCCGAAAATATTCGGAACTTTCTTCGGCACGGCACGGCACGGCTCCGCTCAGCCCGGCTGCTCGGTTCCGCTCCGCTCCGCAGCGCGGCTCCGCACGGCCGGGAGGGCGGACGCGCCGCCGCAGCGGTGGCTGCCCGGGACTCACCGCTCGGCGGCGGCCTGTCGCAGTGCCTTGTGGGTGGGAGAGCCCTCGTCCGCGGTCAGGACCACGAGTTCGAGCGTGTGGGCGCCGGGGACGACGTAGGCGGTGTAGTCCAGGTCGAGTCGGCCGGCCCGGGGGTGGCGGATCTCATGGCTTCCGGTGGTCGGGCCCCGCACGTCGTGTTCCTCCCAGATCTCGGCGAACCGGCTGCTGCGCGCGGTCAGGTCCGCCACGAGCCGGCTGCCGCGTTCGTTGAGCGGGTCGGCGGCCACCGCGTGGCGCAGGCGGTGCACGTTGCTGCGCGCGGTCTTTTCCCAGTCCGTGAAGAACTGCGGTGAGCGGGGGTCGCAGAAGGCAAACCAGGCGAAGTTGCGCTGGTGGACGGGCAGTTCGGTGAAGTCGAAGAGCAGCCAGGCCGCGGCGTCGTTCCAGGCGACGATGTCGCGCATGGGGGTGACCACGTGTGCGGGCCACAGGATGAGTGAGTCGAGCAGGCGCAGGGTCGCTTCCGGCACGTCGGGGGTCTCGACCGCGGTCGGGTCCGGCAGGTGTGCCGGACTCCCCGTGCCGAGCCGGCGCAGATGTCGGCGGGCGTCGTCGTCGAGGTGCAGGGCCGTGGCGAGTGCGTCCAGGACGTCGGGCGAGGGGCGTCGTTGGCGGCCCTGTTCGAGTCGGGTGTAGTACTCGGGGCTGATGCCGGCCAGGGCGGCGACCTCGGCCCTGCGTAGTCCGTTCAGTCGTCGGGTGCCGCTGCGGGGCAGGCCGGCGACTTCCGGGGTCAGCCGGGCCCGGCGCGAGCGCAGGAAGTGAGCCAGCTCGGGCAGTGCTGCGGACGGTGCCATGCATCGAGTATCGGCCCTGTCGCCGGCGTGGGGATGGCCCCGGCGGGGCCGGCCCCACCAGGGCCACCCCCGGCGGTACCGGCCTTCGGCGGTGTCTCGTCGTCGTTCGCGGTCCGGCTCAGACTGGCCGGAGATGGTGCCGACGACGCGGGCGGCCGGGTCACCCACGAGCCGGATCCTCCCGTGTCGACGCGTCCGCGCCGCCCTTCCCTGGAGCTCGCACATGTCCGCACGTCCCGGCGAAACACCCTCGCCCGCCTCGTCCTTGCCGGTGCCCGGCGGTCCGGCAGCGGACACCCCTCCCGATCCGCCGGAGCCCGGCGGTCCGGCGCGGGTCCGGTACGCGCCCTTGGCGGTGCTGAGCGCGGCGGCGGGTCTGGACGCGGGCGGTGTCGCCGTGCTCAACAGCGCCTTGCCGTCGATGGGCGCGCGGTTCGGTACGTCGGCGCAGAACCTGTCCTGGGCGGTGACCGGCTACGCCCTCGCGTTCGCGGGTCTGCTGCTGTGCGGTGGGGCGATGGCCGACCGGCTGCGCCGCCGCCAAGTGCTGGTCCGGGGCCTGGTGACCGTGGCGGTGGGCGCGGTGCTCGCGTTCATGGCGCCCGTGTTCTGGATGGTCGTCGCGGGCCGCGTGTTGCAGGGAGCGGGGGCGGCGATCACGATGCCGGCCGCCACGGCCCTGCTGACCTCGGTGTATCCGAGTGGTCCGACGCGCTCGCGTGCTCTCGGCGTGTTCTCCGCGGCGCAGGCGGGCTGTTACGGCGCCGGCCTGGTGCTCGGCGGTGTGGTCACCAGTGCCTTCGGCTGGCGCTGGGTCTTCGCCCTGCAGGCTTCGGCGGCCGTGGTCACCGCCGCGGCGGCGATGCGATGGCTGCCGGCGGGCACCCGGCACCACAGGAGCCGCCTGGACCTGGTGGGGGCCGGGGCGCTGGTGACGGCGATCACCCTGATCGTCTTGAGCGCCGACCTGGCGTCGCGGCCCGGAGGCGGTCGGCTCGCCGGTGTCCTGGTCGCGGCCGCGGCGGCCGGCGGATACCTGTGGTGGCGCCGCGGCCGTACTCGCGACGGGGATGCCGTCCTGTTGGATCCGGGCCTGCTGCGCAGTCGCGGCGTGCGGACCGCGGCGCTGGTGGCGAGCGTGTTCTACTTCTGCGTCACCGGGTCGCTGTTCCTACTGCCGCTCTACCTCCAGCAGGTGCGGGGGATGTCGCCGGCGTCCTCCGGCCTCGCGGTCCTTCCGGTCAGTCTGGCCGTCACCGCCGCCGCGCTGGTCTCCGGGCGCCTGATGCGAACCCGCGGGCCTCGCCCGCTCCTGGCCTGGGGCGTTCTGCTCACCGCCGGCGGTGTGCTGCTGTGGTGCACGGCCGGGCCACACAGCCCCTACGGGGGCGCGGTCCTGGCCGGCCTGGTCGTCACCGGTATCGGACAGGGCCTGGCCTTCCCGGCCATCACCGCCACCGGCCTGCGCGACGTGTCGGACCGGGCCCACGGCTCCGCGTCGGCCGTCACGACCACCGCCCTGCAAATCGGCAGCGGAATCGGCCCCACCGTCCTCGCGGGCATCGCCCAGGCCGTCGGCGCGGGGGGACGCGGCGAACTGTCACTGTCCGGCCACCACATCGCCTATGCCGTGGCAGCCGGCTTGCTGCTCTTCGTCGGCCTCCCGGCGGCGGCTCGCCTCGACAAGGGAAGCCGGCCCAAGTAGGCCCTACGGCGCAGCCGTTGGCCCGGGGCGGGCGCCG
>NZ_WWJX01000959.1 GCF_009865215.1 Streptomyces sp. SID3343
TACCGCCGGCCAGGTGCGCCGCGTCGATCCCGGCCGCGGTCAGCTCGGCACGGGCACGCCGGGAGCGGGCGCCGGACGCGCACACCACGAGCAGGTGGGGATGGCCGGCGCGGCGCAGCACCGGAACGGCCTCGGGCAGCCGGTCCAGTGGGACGTTGTGCGCGCCGGGGATGTGGCCGCTCGCGTACTCGCCGGCGGTGCGTACGTCGAGCACGACGTAGTCGGTCAGTCGCGGTCGGACCTGCGCGGGGGCCAGGGTCGAGGCGGTGGTCATGGTGGTGGGCCCACTTTCTTGTCTCGGGTTCGCGCCGGTCGACGTTGTCTCGGGCCTGCGCCGGCTCGTCCGGGGTTCGGGCCGGTCGACGGCGGGCGCGGTCGCACCCGGAAGGCTACCTTCCGGTAGCCGTGGTCGTCGGGTGCCGCCGGGCGGCGGCCCCGACCCGGTCCAGTAGTTCCGTGAGCAGCGGTGCGACCTGATCCAGCTCGATCAGGAAACCGTCGTGCCCGTACGACGACGTCACCACCCGTAGCGGCCCCGCGCCGGGGATGCCGTCGGCGAGGGTCTGCTGCTGGGCCGGCGGGTACAGCCGGTCGCTGTCCACGGCCGCGACCACGGTCGGCGCGCTGATCCGGGCCAGGGCCGCGGCGACACCGCCGCGGCCACGCCCCACGTCATGGCTGTTCATCGCCTCGGTGAGGCTGACGTAGCTGCCCGCGTCGAAGCGCGCGGTGAGCTTGGCCGCGTGGTGGTCGAGATACGACTCGACCGCGTAGCGCCCGTCGGGCCCCTCCCCGGGCTGACGGTCCCGGCCGAACCGCGCCGCCAACTCGGCCTCGCTCCGATACGTGACGTGCGCGATCCGACGGGCCAGGCCGAGCCCACGCCACGGCCCCTGCTCGGCGGGCCGGGAGTGATAGTCCCCGCCCGCCCAGCCCGGGTCGTCGCGGATCGCGCGCACCTGCGTCGAGCACCACGCGATCTGCTCCGCGCTCGCCGCCGCCGTGGTCGCGACCAGGAACAACGCGCCCACCCGGGCCGGGTGGGTCACCGCCCACTCGACCGCCCGCATGCCGCCCATCGAGCCACCCACCACGGCCGCCCAACGCCCGATCCCCAGCACGTCCGCGGTCGCCGCCTCGGCCGCGACCTGGTCGCGAATGGTCAAACGCGGGAAGCGACTTCCCCACGCCCGCCCGTCCGCGGCGAGCGAGCCCGGTCCGGTCGTCCCGCCACACCCGCCGAGCGCGTTCGGCGCGACCACGAAGTACCGGTCGGTATCCAGTGTCCGACCGGGCCCGATCAACTCGTCCCACCAGCCCGGGGTGGGGTGCCCCGGCCCGGCCGGTCCGCTCACGTGACTGTCGCCGGTGAGCGCGTGCAGGACGAGTACCGCGTTGGACCGGTCCGGGGCGAGCCGCCCCCACGTCTCGTAGCCGACCCGAACCTCGGGCAACACCTCCCCGGACTCGGTCCGCAACGGCTGAGGCAGCGTCAGCGAGCGTGGCCCGCCGACGGGTTGCGAGGTGTGCGACATCGTGCGCATCCGTCCGGTCCGCCGGGGTCAGTTCGTGCGCGAGGCGCGGAAGCCGGCCTCCAGGTCGGCCCGGAGATCGGCCAGTCCCTCGATGCCCACCGACAACCGGACCAGCCCCGGCGTGACGCCTGCCGCGGCCCGCTCCCGCGCGCTCAACTGGGCATGCGTGGTGGAGGCCGGGTGGATCACCAGGCTGCGCACGTCGCCGATGTTGGCCAGGTGGCTGAACAGCGAGAGCCCCTCCACGAATCGCTTGCCCGCCTCGACCCCACCCTTGAGTTCGAACGCGACGATCGCGCCCGCGCCCAGCGGCAGGTAGCGCTTGCCCGCGTCGTACCACGGGCTGTCCGGCAGGCCCGCGTAGTGCACGGTCGCCACCTCGTCGCGGCTTTGGAGCCACACCGCGAGCGCGGTCGCGTTCGCGACGTGCCGCTCGATCCGCAGCGACAGCGTCTCCAGACCCTGGAGGATCAGGAAGCTGTTCAGCGGCGCGATCGTCGCGCCCACGTCGCGCAGCAACTGCACGCGCAGTTTCGCCGCGTAGGCGCCCGGGCCGAGGTCCGGCCAGTAGCGCAGCCCGTTGTAGCTCGCGTCCGCTTCGTGGAATCCGGGGTACCGCTCGGCGTGCACACCGAAGTCGAAGGTGCCGCCGTCCACCACGATCCCGCCGATCGCGGTGCCGTGTCCGCCCAGGAACTTCGTCGCCGAGTGCACGACGATGTCCGCGCCGTGCTCCAACGGCCGCTGCAGGTAGGGCGTGGGAACGGTGTTGTCCACCACGAGCGGCACACCGGCGACGTGCGCGACGTCGGAGACGGCCGCCACGTCGAGCACGTTGCCGCGCGGGTTGCCGAGCGTCTCGGCGAACAAGAGCCTGGTCTCGGGCCGGATCGCCGCCCGCCACGCGTCGACATCGTCCGGATCGTCCACGAACGTCACGTCGACGCCGAGCCTGGGCAGCGTCCGGTGGAAGAGGTTGTAGGTACCGCCGTACAACGACGAACTCGACACGACGTGGTCGCCTACCCCCGCGAGGTTGAGCACCGCGAGTGTGGTCGCGGCCTGCCCGGACGCGGTCGCCACCGCGGCGACACCCCCTTCGAGGGCGGCGACGCGGTGCTCCAGGGCATCCGTGGTGGGGTTGTGGATGCGGGTGTAGATGTGGCCTTCCTGGGACAGGTCGAACAGCCCGGCGGCGTGATCGGTGTCGCGGAAGACGAACGACGTGGTCTGGTAGATCGGCACCGCCCGGGCACCCGTGGTCGGATCGGGAGACGCGCCGGCGTGGACCTGCCGGGTCTCGAAGGACCAGGACGACGGGTCGGCGGGCGACTCTTCGGCGGACGTGGGCGGGGCGACGGTTGCTTCCACGGTCATCGGGAAACTCCTTGCGGGGTACGGGAATCGGCAAGACGGCGGCAGGGCGGCACGACCGCACGGCAGCAGGGCGGCACGGCGCCCGGCAAGAGGACCGGACAGCAGTACGACCGACGGCACTACGGCACTACGGCCCTATGGCCCCACGGCTCGGTCGGCGAGGAATCGCCGACGGAACACGGGGAGCGCGGGGGAGCACACCCGATCGGAGCGCGAGCGGCGCGGCCGGAAGCCGAAACGGCCACGGCGTACGGGTGATCGCGCACGCGAAGGTGCGAAGGTTGCGAGGGTTGCGGAGAAAAGGTCTGGCGAATTCGCGGAGGGGCCGACTCAGAGCCCCGGCCGCAATGGCCGAGGCGTGGAGATCAGCGCCACATTCGACGCGACATGCGACACGCCATGCTGGTCACGCGCACGAGATCCACGTGGCGGCGACTGACGAGCACGAGGGTGGACATGGCCGTGAGTGTAAGCGGCCGGACCCGGTTCGCGCCACGGTGTTCCACCGGACCGACACCCGCCGGCGTCACGGTGCAACGCTCGGCCACCACTCGTCGGATGGCTCGCAACATCCGAAACCCGGCCCCGGCGGGCTACTCCACCCGCCGATACACCCGTGCCTCCCAGGGCCCGAGCCGGCCCGGCTCGCCGTACGGCCCGTTGCCCAGGATCGGTTCGGCGCCGTCGAGCAGATCCTTCGGTACATCCACGTCCACCGGCTCGCTCGTGAAGTTGGCGAGCACCAGCAAGGTCGTGCCGCGGTAGTGCCGGGTGAACGCGTACACCCGCTCGTCGTCCGGCAGGAGCATCGTGAAGTCCCCGTGCACCAACGCCGGTTCGTTGTGCCGGAGCGCGATCAGCCGACGGTAGTGGTGGTACACCGAGTCCGGATCCGCCACGGCCGCCGCCGCGTTGATCGTGGTGTGGTTGGGGTTGACCGGCAGCCACGGCGTGCCCGTGGTGAAGCCGGCACCGGGCGATGCGTCCCACTGCATCGGCGTGCGCGCGTTGTCGCGGCCCATCGCCCGCAGGCCGGCCAGGACTTCGGCCGGATCCTCGCCGGCGGCCACCGCGTGGGCGTAATGGTTGCGCGCCTCGATGTCGTCGATGTCGCGCACCGACGCGAACGGCGCGTTGGTCATCCCGAGTTCCTCGCCCTGGTAGACGTAGGGTGTGCCCCGGTGCAGGTGCAGCACGGTCGCCAGCAACTTCGCCGAACGCACCCGATGTTCGGGGCCGTCGTCGCCGAACCGCGAGACCACGCGCGGCTGGTCGTGGTTGTTCCAGTACAGGCTGTTCCAGCCGACATCGGCGAGTCCCGTCTGCCAACGGCCCAGCGACGCCTTGAGGTCGGTCAGCCGCATCGGCCGCACGTCGAACTTGGTCCGGCCCTGGTCCAGGCCCACGTGCTCGAACTGGAAGACCATGTCCACCTCGGCCCGCGCGGGATCGGTGAACAGGCGCGCGTCCGCCACCGTCACGCCGGGCATCTCACCGACCGTGAGCACCCGTTCGGGCCGGCCGGCGAACACCTCGCGGTGCATCTCGGCCAGATACTCGTGGATCCGCGGCCCGCACAGGTAGTACGGCGACCCGTCCCCGTAGGGACCACCCCCGTACGGCAGTCCGTCCGGCAGGGCGGGGTCCTTGGAGACCAGGTTGATCACGTCCATCCGGAAGCCGTCCACCCCGCGGTCGAGCCACCAGCGCATCATCGCGTACACGGCCTGCCGGACCTCGCCGTTCTCCCAGTCGAGGTCGGCTTGCTTGGGCGAGAACAGGTGCAGGTAGTACTCGCCGCTCACCGGGTCGAGTGCCCATGCCGACCCGGAGAAGAACGACCCCCAGTTGTTCGGGGGGACGCTCGCCCCGTCGGCGTCCACGCGCCCGGGCCGCCACCAATACCAGTCCCGTTTGGCGCTGTCCGTCCCCGTCCGTGACTCCCGAAACCACGGGTGTTCGTCGGACGTGTGGTTGACCACGAGATCCATCACGAGCCGCATCCCACGCTCGTGCACGGCGGCGACGAGCCGATCGAAGTCGGCCAGGCTCCCGAACAACGGATCGATGTCTTGGTAGTCGCTGATGTCGTAGCCGTTGTCGTCCTGCGGCGACGGGTACACCGGCGACAGCCAGATCACGTCGACGCCGAGCCCGACCAGATGATCGAGCCGCGCGAGGATTCCACCCAGGTCCCCAACGCCGTCGCCGTCCGAATCGGCGAAACTGCGCGGATACACCTGATAGACAACCGCACTCTTCCACCACGCGTCGTCGATCGGCACAGGACGGCCCTCCCTCGGCAGGTACGACGGACTCGGCTGGTCCGACCCGGACCGGCGGCCACGCGATGCACGCGACCTACCTGTGTCCTGCCCAACCCAAGCCCCGCCCACCGGTCCGGCGCCGTTCGCGGTGCGCGCGTGGCGTCATGTGACGCACCCCACGTTCGCACCGGGCCTGCCCGGGTTAGGCGACGCCGGGACTGGGCAGGGATGCGGAGTCGTACGATGTCCGGGCCCTCCTCTGACCGGCGCCGGCGGTAGGGCTCGAACATCTGGGAGACGTGCGGTGGAATCTCGCGACGGCGGCGGGCGTGGGCGGCGGCGGGACTGGGATACGCGGCGTTGGCTGCTGGTCGGGGTGTCCGCGACGCTCGTGGTGTTGGCGTCGCTGGCCGGCCTCGGAGCATGGGTGTTCGCACATTCGACCGACGTGAACGGGCGTTTGGTGGACCGCAGTTCACCGGCGCTGATCGCTGCGGCCCGGCTGGAGACCTCGCTCACCGACCAGGAGACGGGAATTCGCGGCTACGGGCTCACCGGGGATCCGCAGTTTTTGGAGCCGTACACGGCCGGGCTCGTGGGCCAGCGGGATCAGGTCGCGCGGTTGACCGTGCTGCTGCGCGGTGACGGGGCCGCACTCGCGGATCTCGATCTCGTCCTGGAGCGCGCGGAGCAGTGGCAGACGCGGGTCGCGCGGCCGGTCGCCGCCGCGCCGTCCGGCGGTGTGCCGTCCGCGACGCGCGAACTGATTGAGGACAAGGGCGTGTTCGACGCGGTGCGCGCGGCGACCGCACAGCAGCAGGATCGGCTTCAGCGGCAGCGTGACCGGGCCCGCGACGATCTGGACGACGTACGCAGTCTGCGGACCTGGGTGTTCAGTGCGATCGCGGTGGTCGTCCTGGCGGGCGCGGGACTGGTGTTCACCGGCCTGCGTCGCGGCGTGACGACCCCGGTGGCTCGGCTCGTGGCCGACGCCGACGCCGTGGCGGCCGGCGACTTTCGCCATGAGATCGCCGCGACCGGGCCGGCCGATCTGCGGGCATTGGCCGACGCGATGGAGTCGATGCGCGACCGGCTCGCCCGCGAACTGGCCTTCTCCGATGACGCGCGCCGTCGCCTCGACGACCAGGCGACGGAACTGCGGCGCTCCAACGCCGACCTCGAACAGTTCGCCTACGTCGCGTCGCACGACCTCCAGGA
>NZ_WWJX01000960.1 GCF_009865215.1 Streptomyces sp. SID3343
GGCGGCGGCCACGATCATCCGGATGCGGTCGGTCAGGCGTGCGCTGTCCGGCAGGAGGGCCACGGTGCGGCGGGCCAGGTCGGTCAGGTCGGGGGAGACCTCGAAGGGGGCCACGTCGACGAGTTCGGCGCGCCACAGCCAGTGGGCGACCGATTCGAGGCGATGGTCGACGAGTTCGGCCACGTCCCGGCCGCGGTAGTACAGGTGGTCGTCGGCGAGCAACGTCAGGTGGGTGTGGATGCGTTCGATCGAGCCGTTGGGGTCGCGGCGCCCGCCGATGCGCTTCGCCAGCGCCTCGACCTCGGCGGTGGCGAAGCGGCTGCCGCGCCGGCGTACCGCGCGTTCACTGGTCAGCAGCCCGCGACTGACGTAGGCGTAGACCGTCTCGGGTTTGACGCCGAGCCGCTGTGCGGTCTGGGCGGTGGTCAGGTAGTCGTGCGGGTAATCCTGCTCACTTCCACCTTCCGGAACGGTGCTCCGACCAGCCATTTCGTTCCAGCCTCCGGCTCATGTTGATCCCGTCAATATTGACGATACTTGATTGCTGATCGACATTCGTGGTCAGGCGGGACGCGCAGCCGGCGGCCGGGACACCGTGCCCGGACCGGATGGAAGGCGCGCCATGCCGGTCGTCACGGACGAGGGGATGCACATGGCTGGGATCGATGTACCCGCGGGCCTCAAGGGCGTGGTGGTCACCACCACCGAACTGGGCGACGTACAGGGCGCGAAGGGCTTCTACCACTACCGGCAGTACTCGGCGATCGAACTGGCCCGCACCCGCTCGTTCGAGGACGTGTGGTTCCTGTTCGTCCACGGCCGACTGCCCGCGGCCGAGGAACGCGCGCCGTTCGCCGCGGAGGTGGCGCGGCTGCGCGTACTGCCCGAGGAACTTCGGCCGGTGCTCCGGGCCATCGCGACGGCCGGCGACCGCTTCGATCCGCTCGCCGGGCTGCGTACCGCCCTGTCGTTGGTCGGCGCCGCGCGCAACCTGCCGCCGCTGTGGGAGGCAGCACCCGAACGGCGCGCCGCCGACGCGCTGTTGGTCGGCGCGGTGACCCCGACCATCCTGGCCGCGCTGTACCGCATCCGCGAGGGTGCCGAGCCGCTGGAGCCGCGGGCCGATCTGTCCACCGCGGCCAACTGGCTCTATCTGGTCACCGGCAAGGATCCCGAACCCACGCAGGTGGCCGCGATCGAGCGCTATCTGACCGCCACCATCGACCACGGCTTCAACGCCTCCACGTTCACCGCGCGCGTGATCGCCTCGGCGGGCGCCGACCTGGTGTCCGCGGTGGCGGGAGCGATCGGCGCGTTCTCCGGACCGCTGCACGGCGGGGCGCCGGATCGCGCCCTGGAGGCGCTGGACGAGATCGGTACCCCGGACCGCATCGACGCGTGGGTACGCGCCAAAATCGCCGCAGGGGATCGGATCATGGGCTTCGGCCACGCCGTCTACCGCACCGAGGATCCCCGCGCGGTCATGCTGGCCGAGATCGCCGGCGAACTCGCCGGGCACGCCGACGCGCAGGGCGTCGAGTTGGTCGACTTCGCCGACACGGTCCACCGTCGGGTGACCGAGATCCTCGCCGAACTGAAGCCGGGGCGGGAACTGCACGTCAACGTGGAGTTCTACGCGGGCGTGGTGATGGAACTGTGTGGCCTCCCGCGATCCATGTTCACCCCGACATTCACCGCGAGCCGGGTCGTCGGCTGGTGTGCCAACATCCTGGAACAGGCCACCGAAACCAAGATCATCCGCCCCATCGCCCGCTACACCGGCCCCCGCCCGCCGCAACTCGTCCCGCCCGCCTGAGACCGGCCGCAGAACATCGGACACGGACTACGCCTCGGCGGTTTCGGCCGTTCCCCGACCCGCGGGTCGGCGTCCGCCTCCGGCGTCGGAACGGCCGGCGCCGGCCGTTCCGATCGGCACGTCCCGCGCGCCGGACGACCACGTCCGTCACGACCCACGCGATTCGGCGGTCCGTGCTCGCGCGAGTCCGACCGGGCGGAAAATCGCCGCGTCGCGGCATCGATCCGTACGGATGCAGGGCACTGCCCTTCCGCTCCGGGAGGTGTCGCTTGCGCGCGGGCGGTTTGCGCGCTTTGGTCCAGAGGCACGCTCCGGAAGGTGATCGGCGGGTGACCGCCCGTTGCGCCGAGTTCGTTCGGCGCACGTACCGGACAGATGCGAAAGCGCAGCCGCAGCGCGAGTGCGGCCCAGAAGTCGGGAGAATCGTCATGGTGCCGAGCCGAGTCGAAATCGTGTCCGTCGACGACGGGGCCGCCTTTTGGGACGACCGGTCGGCCCTCGTGTCCGGCCTGGGAGAGACCCCGCCCCGGGTGCCGGCCCATTTCGGCTACGACGCGCTCGGGTCGGACCTGTTCGAGTTGATCACCGAGTTGCCCGACTACTACCTCACCCGGGTCGAGTACGGCCTGCTGGAGCGCAATGCCCACGAGATCGCCGACCTGATCGGGTGCGGGCGGATCGCGGAGTTGGGCAGCGGAAGCGCCAAGAAGACCCGCCTGTTGTTGTCGGCCTGTGTCGATCGCCGGACCACCGCCTACCTCCCGATCGACGTCAGCCGCGAGATGCTGGAGGCAAGCGGGCGCGATCTGACGACCGAACTTCCCGACCTGCGGGTGCAAGGGTTGTGGGGCAGGTATCAGGCGGGGCTGGCCTGGCTGCGGGACGGCGAGGCCGAGCCCGTGGTGGTGGCCTTTCTCGGGAGCAACCTGGGCAACGCCACGCCGGATGAGCGCGACGCGCTGCTCCGCGACATCGCCGACACGCTTCGGCCCGGCGACGGCTTTCTGGTGTCGGTCGACCTGCGCAAGCCGGCCGAGGTGCTCGAAGCCTGTTACAACGATCCCCGCGATCGATCGGCCTTCACCCGGTTCCGACTCAATCACCTGGCCCACCTCAACCGGCGGTTCGGGGCCGACTTCGACCCGCGGTACTTCCGTTCACGGGCGCACTACGAACCCGAGAACTCCACCGTCCACGCGCACGTCTACGCGACCGAGGACCAATCCGTAACGCTGCGCGAGTTGGACCTCGCCTTGAACCTTCGGCGCGGTGACTCGCTCAACGTCGGCTTGTCCCACAAGTTCGACCGCTCGCAGTTCGTGGCCGACGTCGCCGCGCGGGGACTGGAGCCGCGCGCTCAGTGGATCGACGAGGACTGGCAATACGGGATCTTCCTCTTCGGCCGCTGATCGGTGAGAACTTTCGGACCAACCGGGCCTGGGTCAAAGCGGGTTCGACGGTCTTCGGCGGCGGATACGGGGCGAGCCAAGCGGCCCGCCCCGAGCCGCCCGGCCCGCCCGGAGCCCAAGCGGCAGCGGGCCGACGAACTCACCGCGTTCCACTCGATGTTGCGGGTACAGCGGCGTCGCTCCCGAGCCCGGTCGCCGACCTCGTCACGCGCCGCCCTCGTTACGCTCCGGCCGCGCCGCGACACCGGGCCGGTCGACTGCACCGGCCGCCCACCACCTCGCCTGCCGGTCGACGCTCAGTCGCAGATCGCCTTGTCCAGGAGAGCTTCGACGGCGTCGTCGGGATCACCCCGGAAGTCGGGCGTGAGCGCGATCGTGACCTGGCGGCGGCGGTCCTCCGTGGAGAACGACCAGGCCTGGTACGCCAGGGCATCGCCGTCGTTGCCGTACACGCGAACCCCGCACGAGGTGTCCTGCCATTGCAGCCCCAGGCCGTACTGCCTGCCCTCGACGCCCGCCGTCTTCATCTCGTCGAGCAGGCGGCTCGAAAGTAGACGCCCACCGACCAATTCGGCCATGAACCGGTTGAGATCCTCGGTCGTGGAGATCATCTCGCCACCGGCACCCATCAGCGACGGGTTCATCCGGGTGAAGTCGACGAGCTGCGTCTCGTTGCCCTGCCGTACCGGGATGTAGCCGTGTGGGTGCGGCCCTGGGATACCCGAGGACGTCCCCGGCAGCGAAGTGCCGCGCAGCCGCAGCGGTTTGATGAGCCGGCGCTCGATCTCCCTGGCGTACGACCGGCCGGTCACCTTTCGGATGATCTCGCCGAGCAGGAGGTAGCCGGTGTTGGAGTACGCGTACCGGGCCCCCGGCTCGGACGTCGGCGCCTGGGCAACCGCCCGCCGGATCAGCTCGGTCGCGGTCCAGGTCCGGAACCGGTCGGCCTCGAACTCCGGAGTCGGCGGCATCGGCAGCGTCTGCCGGTAGTCGGGGACTCCACTCGTGTGGTTGAGGAGCTGCCGTACGGTGATCCGATCGCCACCGGGGACGACGCCGGGCATCCACCTTTCGACCGAGTCGTCCAGGCGCAACCAGCCCTCGTCCACGAGTTGCAGGACGACGGTGGCGACGAACGTCTTCGTGATGCTGCCCACCCGGAACCGGCCGTGCGTCGGCACTTCCCGCGTCGTGCCCAGTTCGGCGACACCGCTGGTGGCTCGCCACTCGCCGCCGTCGCCACGCACCTCCATCAGCGCCCCCACGGCGCCGTTCGCGGTGATGTCGTCCAGCCCTTGCCGCAACCCGCTGCGGTCCGTCTTCTGCGGCGAGGCAAACGCGGCCGACGGCACCGCCACCACCGCCAACGCCGTCGCCGCCGCCGCCACGGTCACCATCGCCCGATGTACGCGCTTCATACCAGCCCCCGATACCTGCGAGTTGTGCACCTCGGGGCCGTTCCCCGTTGGCAACAAGCGTGCTGCACAACGCAGTCGACCGACGATGGGGCTGTTGGCCGTATCCGTCGGGGGGCTACCCCCCTACAGCGTCGCGCCCACCTCCGCCTCGCCGTGCCGAGTTCGGCCGTCACCCGGATCGGCGCCCACGGGTCGCCGCACGGTCGATCCGATCCGCACCACCACGCTCCGAGCACCCGCCCCCGCGACGACCACAGCGCCGCTCCCGGTGGTCCGCAGCCAGGGTTTCGAACAAAGGTCCACTGTGGAGCGGATATCGCCGAACACGCAGCACTATGGAGCGTTTTGGTCCTGTCTCGCGGGTGGGTGCTTCGATACGTTCGTTCCGATCTTGGGACTGGTCATGCCCGCGTGCCGGGGTGGGGGGTCCGCCGAACTCCGGCCCCGGGCAACGCCGCTGCACGGGCTGCGCAGCCTGCCCGTTTCCGCGCGAGGGAAGGGAACTTGTGGCGCTTCAGGTGGAGGATCTGCGCAAACTGTTCGATGGCGGAGGGTCCGCCGCTCCCGTGGAACTCCCCGGGAGCGCATTCGACTTCCGGTACGACCCGTTCCTCGCGGTGGTCGCCGACGGAGTACTGCGCCTGGAGCTCGCCGCCGGCGACGGTGAGGCCGACCTCGATGCTGCCGGCACCGCGGTCTCCGCACTGCGCGCCGAACCGGTGCCCGTACGCGTCACGTTCCATGGTCGAGCCGGCGAGGTGGTCGCGGCGACGCTCACGGCCGAACCCGCCGAACCCGCCGTCCCGGCCCACCTGCCGGCACGTGGTCTCGGCCTGGACTGCGCCCCGTTGCCGCCGACCGCGGCCGTCACGCGTTTCGTCGTGCGGGCCGATGCCGAGCACCTGCTGCTCACGGGCAGCGGCCCGAGCCTGCGACTGGCGGTGCTGTGCCGAGGCGAGCGGCTGCTCGTCGCCGAATTCCGGGACGACGCGGGGCAGACCTGGCGGATCGTCGCCACGGACCGCGAGCTGACCCGGGAGCAAGTCGCCGCGGCGGCAACCGAGTTGGCGGCCGAGGGTGCGCCCGTGACGCCGCCGCGTACGCCGCTCGCCACGGGCTGCGCTCGGCCGGCGTCCTCAAGCGCGCGCCTGCGGAACCCTACGAGGACTCCACCGACCCGGTCGTCCTCCTGCAGGGCGCGA
>NZ_WWJX01000961.1 GCF_009865215.1 Streptomyces sp. SID3343
CGCCCGAGGTGACCTCGGCGGCGTCGGTGGCCCGGCGAAGCGGGCACGGGTCGTCCGCAGGCGCCCCGCCGGCGCCCGGTCGGCGCGGCGATGATCGCCGGGCGCGCGTCACGGCCGGGAACTTCGCAGGCGCGCGTCGGGGATCGACGGACGTCGTCCGGACGTCGGCCCGAGTCCCTTCAGGGGGTGCGTGGTTCGTTCCAGCGGTGGGCCGCGCGTTCGCCCAACGCGGCGACGCGGTCCGTCCAGGGCGTTCCCTTGGCGTGTTCGGTCGCGCCCGAGCTTTCCTCGGTGTCCGCGTGGGCGCCGGGGGTCGGGAGCAGGTGGTCGGCGAGGGCCAGGGCGCGGGCGGTGGTGGCCGGGGCGATGCCGTGCGCGCGGACCGCGAGCTTGGCCGCGGTCGTCAGGACGATCTCGGGTCTGCCCCGCAGGCCGGCCCGGACGATCGCCCGGGCAGCGCGTTCGGCGTCCATGGACAGCAGCGGGAGCGACGCGGCGGCCGCGAACCACGCGTATTCGCGCGAGCGTCGGCCGGTGAAGCGCGCGGCGCGGTGTCCGCCGGTGCGCATGAGGCCGGGAATCGCGGTGGTCACGCTCACTCCGGAGCCGGCCAGTTCGGCGCGCAGCCCTTCGGAGAAGCCGGTCGCGGCGAACTTGGCGCAGTCGTACGGCAACAGGTGCGGGGCGGCGATGCGACCGCCGATGGAGGTCACGTTGACGACACGGCCCGCGCCGCGTTCGCGCATCGTCGGCAGGACGGCGAGTGTCAGGCGGACCGGGCCCATGAACATCACCTCGATCGCGCGGCGAAACGCGTCGACGTCCAGGGATTCGAGCGGGCCCACGGTGATGATGCCGGCGTTGTTGACGAGGATCTCGACCGTACCGTGCCGCTCGGTCACGGACGTCACCAACGCGTCGACGCTGTCCGGGTCGCTCACGTCGCATCGTTCACGGGAGACCTCGTGGCCGGTGTCGCGGTGGATCAGCTCGGCGCCGCGCGCGAGTTCGTCCGTGTCGCGGGCGCAGATGCTCACGCGCGCGCCGAGTCCGGCCAACTCGCGTGCGATGAGCAGGCCCAGGCCCCGGGAACCCCCCGTGACCAGCGCGACCCGGCCTCTGACCTCGGTCGGCGCGCCCGGACGGGTGCCTCGCCCGCGGATGTGGCTCGCTGCTGCGCTCACGGTGTTTCCTCCTCGACACTGCGGATGGGGCGGGGCCGCGCGGGTGTGGTCGGCGGCAACCGCCGGTGCCAAGGGTGCCCCCGTGCGCCGTCCGCAACCCCGGGCCCCCGATGGCCGGGTTCACGAATCCCGGCGCCGTCACCGGCGGACGAATCTCCAGCCGGACCGCCACCGGTCGAGCCGGGATGCTCTCGGTACCGCGCCGGTACCGTCGGGCGGTACCCGGCTGGTACCTTGACGGGCATGCCAGCTTTGAACATCGAGTACACGGACGAGGAACTGGCCGCGGTCCGCGCGGCCGCGCAGCTCGGCGGCAAGTCGGTCAAGGCCCACGTGCACGACCTGAGCGTGTCCGAGGCCGCCCGCCGCAACTTCGTGACCGGCGCCGCCACGTTCATCACCGACCACTTGGCCGAGTTCCAGGACGCCTTCCCCGAGGGTCAGCGTTGATCCTGCGCGTCGACGCCGGATGGGTCCTGGACATCCAGACCGCCAACACGCCCGTCAACCTCCCGCTCGTCGACTGGGGATCGTTCGCATTCTGCGTCGAGCGCCACCGCTACGAACGCTTTCGCGGCGAGCTGTACTACGAGGAGACCGCCGCGCGCGCCGCGACGTTCGTCCACTCCATGGTCGTCCTGGAGCCCTTCGCCGACTTCAACGCCGTCGTCGGCTCCGCGTGCGCCGCCCAGTACATGGCCGGCTCCGACGAACCCCTCACCGTTCCCCCCGGCGGCTGGATACAACTGACCCGCGACATCCGCGAACGCAAACACTCGCTCACCGACGTCGCCCGGACCCTGCGCGCGTGGAGCGGCTCGCAGACTCGTTGATCGGCGCCACGGCCGATGGTTCACCGACGCGGCTTCGTGAAGGACACCCCACCGCGCGCCGGCGGCCACGCGCAACGCGCCGACGAGGGCCTCAGCGGGACTGCTCGTGCCCGGTGAACAGGCTGATGAGACCGTGCGGCGCGGTGTCGCCGAAGATGAGCTCGAAGTCCCGAGCGGCCTCGGTGGCGGCTTCGGTACTGCGGGGGAACAGGGCCCGCTCGTACCCGGCGAGCGCGGCCTCGACGTCGTCCGGGTGCGCGGCGAGGGCCTTGCCGAGTTCGGCGCCGTCGAACATGGCCAGGTTGGCGCCCTCGCCGTTCGGACGCGAGAGGTGGGCGGCGTCGCCGAGCAAGGTAACCCCCGCCACTCGGTCCCACCGGTGCCCGATCGGCAAAGCGTGGATGGGCCGCAGGACCGGCGCGGTGTCGCCGTCGGTGATCAGCGTGGTGAGCTCCGCTGCCCAGCCGTCGAACTCCTGCGCGATTCGGGCGGTGGTCGCGACGGAGTCGGTGAAGTCGATACCGGCGAACCAGTCCTGCGACTTCGACAGCGCCACGTACGTGTGCAGGGTCCCGGCACTCTCCCGATGAGCCTGGATCGCCCTACCCGGGGTGATGGCCACCATCGCTCCGGCGCCGACCGCCTTCGCACCGGCCGGGTGCCGGGTGTCGCTGTCGAGCAGGTACGTCTCGACGAACGACGTGCCGACGTATGCGGGTGTGGCGCCGGAGAGCAGCGGCCGTACCCGTGACCATGCGCCGTCC
Source organism: Streptomyces sp. SID3343 (assembly GCF_009865215.1). Lineage (GTDB taxonomy): Bacteria > Actinomycetota > Actinomycetes > Streptomycetales > Streptomycetaceae > Embleya. The sequence goes on from NZ_WWJX01000961.1 coordinate 2,782, forward strand.
GCGCCGACCAGCAGGTGCGTGACGGCGGTGGTGCCGTCGGCGAAGGTCACCTCGTGGCGCCCCTCGCCGAGGGCGCGGACGCCGCCGACCTTGTGACCCCAGCGGACGGTGCCGTCCGGAAGCGAGTCGACCAGCAACTGTCGCAGTTCGCCCCGCAGCACCTCGGGGCGGCCGCCCGTGCCGTCGTCGGGTTCGTCGAGCAGAACGGTTCCGTCCGGAGCGAGGACTCGGGTCGCCTCGCGGCCCTCCAGGACGATGCCGCGGAACTCGTCGAACAGGCCGGCCGCCTGTAGAGCGAGTTGGCCGTTGTACTCGTGGATGTCGAGCATCCCGCCCTGAGTGCGCGCGGTCGGGGAGGGCTCCGCTTCGTAGACCGTGGCCGAGATGCCGTGGACGTGCAGGACGCGGGCGAGCATGAGGCCGCCGAGGCCGGCGCCGACGATCGTGACGGGGGTGTGCATGGTGACTCCTCAGGTAGTGATGCCGCCGGGTGGGGTCCGGTCGACTCGGGTTGGAAACTCGCTCCAGATGCCGTCTGGAATCTCGTTCCACAGCCATGTTGGAACGGGATTCCAGATGTGTCAAAATGGCGGCATGACAGCACCGACGCGCAAGAAGCCGGAGCGGCGTACGCAGGCGCTCACCCGCGAGCGCATCGTCGAGGCCGCCGTCGAACTGCTCGACGCGGGCGGCGAGAGCGGACTGACCTTCCGGACGCTGACCGAACGCCTCGCCACCGGGCCGGGGGCCGTCTATTGGCACGTGGCGAACAAGGAGGATCTGCTCGGCGCCGCGACCGATGCCGTCGTCGCCGCCGCCGTCGCGCCCGATTCCACCGTGCCCGCCCATCCGGCCGATCCCACCGACCCCGCCGAGCCCCCGTCCTCGCCGCACGACCGGATCCGAGCCGTCGCGTTCGGCCTGTTCGACGCGATCGGGGAACATCCGTGGCTCGCGACGCAACTCGCGACGCAGATCTCCCGCGGCCCCGGCGGGACGGTGGCGCCGCAGATCTTCGAAAGCATCGGTCGCCAGGTCCGGGCCATGGGCGTACCCGAGGGCAGTTGGTTCACGGCGGCCTCGGCGTTGCTGCACTACATTCTTGGCGCCGCCGGCCAGAACGCCGCGAACAGCGCGAGGGCCCGCGCCCTCGGGTCGGACGCGAACCGGGCCGAGTTCCTCGAAACCGCATCGACGGCTTGGGCCGAACTCGACCCCGACGACTACCCGTTCACCCGGGCCGTGGCGGGTCGGTTGCGCGACCACGACGACCGCGAGCAGTTCCTCGCCGGAGTCGACTTCGTCCTCGCCGGCATCGCCGCAGTCCACCCGGACGTGGGCGACGGGCGGCGTCCGCACCGAGGGTGACGATCATGCGGTGAGCACTGGTCACCGCTCACGACTATCGAACCAGGGCGCTGCCTGGAGTCGGTCGGTAGTCGTCCGCCGCCCGGATGAGACGGTCGAGGGTCCGGGCATCGCCGAGCACGAGCTCGTCGAACTCCCGGGAACCGGTGCGGGCGGCGTCCACGACGCGGCTCAGGAAAAGCTGCATGCTGTCGGCAGGCGGTACCCGGCGAACGTGTTGCCCCTTGTCGTCGTGCACCGTCAGCGTGGTCTCCACCCCGGGCGGCATGGAGAACGCGCGCTCGACGTCGACGACTTCGTGTCTGCCCAGCAGTTGCAGCACGTTCCGGTAGGCACTGGTGAACCCGAAATGGCCGACGACCGTCCTCCCTTCGGCGTACCGGGCCAACGCGCTGAAGGAGAGGTCGAGGCCGTCCGCTGTACGGTCGCCCACCATGACGCCGACCCGCTCGGGTTCCAAGCCCCACAACACACGCCCCAGGGAAGCGAGATACGGGCCGGTATCGAAGAGGGCCCCGCCGCCTCGGGCCCGGTCGTGCCGGAAGTCGTCGGCCGGTACCGGGGGCGTGAAGACGGCCAATGCCTTCGTGGCATTCGCGGCCAGTTCCCTGACCACCGAGAACATCGGGTGGAACGCGTAGCAGGTCGCCTCCGCGAGCACGAGGGACGAGCACCTGGCCAGTTCCACCAACTCGGTCGCAACCTGTACGTCCGGCAGAGCCGGCTTGTCGACCACCACATGCCAGCCCGACTCCAGTGCGTACCGGGCCGCGACGGCGTGTTCGCTGTTGACCGACGACACGTAGGCCAAACCCGGTGGGTGTGCCGCCAAGGCTTCGCGCCAGTCGCGGTGGAGCCTTCCCGGCTTCGGCGCCTGCGCCGCGTCGCCCGGGCCGGCGTGCCGGCTGGCGATGTGGACAGTGGTGATCTCGGGCATCGACGCGGCGGCCGGCAGGACCCGGCGCCGGGCGAATCTCGACAGTCCGATCAGAAGCAGTTCCATGGCTCTCCGGGGGTAGTGCCCGATGCCTCCCACTGCCCATCCGGCCGCCCCGCACGGGCCGACAAGCCGACGGGCAAGCGGGAAGCGGACAAGCGGACAGGCGGGTCAGCGGGCCGGCGGGTCGGCCGGGCCGCGCCCATAGATCCGCTCGGCCACGGCCAGCTTGGCGGCGCGCATTCGAGTCAGCCGCTCGGAGTGGTAACCGCCGGAGGTGGGGCGCTCGGGAATCCTCGACTCATCGAGCAACTGCCAGCGAGAGCCACCGTCGATCAGCGATCGATGCTTGGTGGTGTAGTAGTCGGCGCGTACGACCAGCGCCACGCCGAAGGCGCCGGCCGCGCCGGCCACCGCGTGGGGATGGAAGCGGGTACTGATCCAACACTGGCCGGCGCGTGCGGGCAGGCCGTGCACGAGTACGTCGTCGAGCGAGTATCGCCGGGCACGGGGCAGCAGCTTCTCGGCAACCGCGAGCACGTCGCGATCCTTGTCGGGGGAGCACTCCAGCAGGCCCACGTCCGTCACCTGCCACGCGCGCAGTACATCGGCCACGAAGCGGACCGTCTCCTCGGTCGCACTCGCGCTCTCGGCCAGCAGCGACTGCACGCTCACCATGACCTCCGGTACCGCTTCGTCGGTACGCAGCAGGTGCGGACCGAACCCGAGAAAGACGTCGTCGCAGTAGTCGCCGGAGGGGACGAGCCCGGCGAACTCCGCGGAGGGGGCGTCCCGTACATC
>NZ_WWJX01000097.1 GCF_009865215.1 Streptomyces sp. SID3343
GTCGACCAGGTCGTCGCCGTACAGGGCGCGGACGTAGTCGGGGTCCTCGGTGAAGGCGACCAGGGTCGGGATCGCGCTCATCCCGAGGTCGTTGCGGTCGTGGCTGAACACCTCCGGGCGGCCCACCCGATCCCACCAACGCCAGGTGTTCTCCACCTCGGTCCACAACGAACGCGGCCCCGCCCGAAGAACGTCGGCACGCCGGCCGGGGGCGAAGCCCGCCGCGGCCACCGACGGATCCACCCCGCAGGCCCCGGGGCGCGGGATCGCGTCGGCGTCGGGTACCGGGGGGTCAACGGGTCGTCTCGGCTCGGCGTTCCAAAACCCGTCAGTGGACCCACCGGCTCGGGGATCGATCGGGCTACAGCGGTGTCAGGTTCGTGGGCGGCTTCGGCAGGTCCTCGGGATCGCCGTGTCCGGAGATGACGTGCGCGGGGATGAGGGCGGCGACGAGTTCGTCGACGAGCAGGCGAAGCATGGTCTCGCCCATGGGGCGGGCAGGACGTTCTTGGTGTCCACCCACACGTGGGGTCCCGCGGGCGTCGGCTCGGGGTCGGAGACGTAGTTGGCGCTGTGCAGCCACGTGTCCTCGTCGTGGGGGTGGTCGGGGTCGACGTCGTCCTCGATCTCCTCCCAGGACAGCACACGTCCGTCGCCGATCACACGTCCGAACACCGCCGCGGCGCGCCGCAGGGCCTCGGTCGCCCCTCGGTGTCCGGCGAGACGACGGTGAACGCCGCGGAGCCCTGGTCGTCGGCCCCGAAGTGGAAAGGGTCGGCGAACCTGTGGCGGAAGCCTCCCCAGCCGCACCACGCCCACAGACTCGCTGCCCCGACACCGTGAGGGTGCTCCGCCGGTGAGCCTGGCGGAGCACCCTCACGGTGTCGTCGACACGCGGGCCACAGGGTGCCCGCCCGGGTCCGCGGGGACGCCCGGTGCCGGGTTGCCCTTGTAGTCGCCCGTCCGGGTGTGGTGTTCGGCACCGCCGAGGTGCCGGGTCTGAATCCACCGCCACCCTGCGACGCACGCCCACCCGGACGAAGACCGCCTGCGAGTGCGTGACGGAACCACCGCCGTCGAGGCACTCCTGCGTCGTCACGGAATCGTCGCCCGCGAGGGCCGCGGCCCGGCCGGCCTTACCCGCGAGCGAGACGGCCCGGGCCGAGAACGGCCAGACCAACGCACAAACGCCGCATGAGAACTCCTCTTCCCCGAGCACCAGACGCTGCCGCTCTCGCCTGGCACATCACGGGTGCGCAGGGTGTCATGGGCATCCCACGACGACGCGCGCATCGGCAACACGGGTGAGGCGCGGACACACGTTGGGAGGAAGATTGTCGGATCGCCTGCAATGAATTCCGGTACTCATTACGCTCACCACCCATGGACAAGACGGGGACGAGAATGGGCTCCGGCGTCGAGGTGACGATCACCCCCGGCACCGTGAAGTTCGATCCGGACGATCAGCGGTGGTTGGACCAAGCGTCCACGCTGTACGACGCACTCCGCGAGGAGACCGGGGTCGTATTCCGGCGTGGCGTCCCCGAACCGGGTGTCAAGGGCACCATGGACACCGTGGCTCTGGCTCTGGGCTCGTCCGGTGTCCTGACCGCGGTGGTGGCCTGCTTTCGGGCATGGCTGGCGCGAGACAAGACAAGGACCCTGACCGTTGCCTGGACGGACGACAGCGGGAACGGGCGGGCGGTGACGGTCACGGGAGACAACCTCGACCAAGTGTCGTTCCAGGCACTGGCGGAGGGTGTGGGGAAGCGCCTGGGGGGCTGAGGATGGTCGAGCGGCGCTATCACGCGATGCTGATCGGAAACGCCAACTATCCCCGGGATTCCCATGCGTTGCCCGCTCTGCACGGGCCCCTGATCGACATCGGGGAACTCCGGCGTGGGTTGACCGACCGCAGGGTCGGGCTGTTCCGCCCCGACGATGTCCTCTCCTTGTCCGACAGCGGCGTCCACCGGACGCGGGAACAACTGGACGGGTTCTTCTCCCGGGCGGTACGCGACGACGTGTTGCTGCTGTACTACAGCGGCCACGGACAACTCGACGAACGCGGCGGGCTGTACCTGTGTGCCGCGGACACCTTGGTCGACAGTCTTCGCTCGACCGCGCTGAGCGCCCCGGAGATCAACAGCATGATCGAGGGCTCGGCCGCCGCGACCGTCGTCATCGTGCTCGACTGCTGTCACAGTGGCGCGTTCAAAACGGCCACCGACCTGGCCGGCTCGGTCGCGGGCAGGGGCCGCTACGTCATCGCCAGCAACAGATCCACCCAACTGGCACGGGCCGCTGCGGCACCGGGGCAGCCCAGTCCCTTCACCGCCGCACTCGTGCGCGGCCTGCGCCACGCCGAAGCCGGGGGGCACCACCTCACCGTCGCCGAGCTCTACCGGCAGGTGCACCGCTGGATGACCGAGCACACGTCCCTGGCTCCCCAGTTAAGGTTCGCCGGCGAGGGCGAGGTGATCATCGCCAAGCGGCCGGGCACTTCGCCGCGCACGCTGCCACGACCCAAGCACCTCCCGCAGGCGGCCGCGAGGCCGCACAGTCCCCGCTCGCGGCCCGCCCCGCCCGCACCGCGGACGCCGGTGGCCGAGCAGGAAACCGGGCAGCGGGCACGGTCCGAACGTGACGTCCACAAAGTCCGGTACCGCCTCTGGGACCCCGTCTACCACCGATGGGTGGGCATCGCGGGGATCGGCATGGGCCTTGCCTTGTTCGTCCCGCCCCTGGTGATCCCGACGTCGGGCCCCGCGGAGAGGCACGCGATGCTGTGGACAACCGTCACCCTCGGCATGTTTTCACTCCACTATCACGTCCGACTGCACCGAAAGCCCCTGACGCTGTTGATCACCGACGATTTCCTGCGCGTGCGCCAGGGCAGACGATCCCGCGATTACGACTGGGCCGAGATCAGCAGGATCGACCAAGTCGGGAAGTCCACCGACAAACACGCCACCTTCAAGCTGTACGACTCCGCCGGAGACCTCGTCGAATCCACGCCTCTTCCCGTGATCACCCGGTACCAGTGGAAGGACTTCACCGAGGCCGTCTACAAGGCGGCCCCCCACATCACCGTCCAGGACAGGCTCAACTCCCGATAGCCCTCGACCCGCAAGCGAGACCGCGAGGCATGGAACCGCCCTCCCCGACCACAGGCCCCACCCTGCCTGCCACGGAGACATCCCCGAGCAGGTCGGATCCGGTTGGTCGATCGGAGGAGCGGGTCGGCGATGGAATCACGCCGGGCGGGGCGCGGCGGCGCGGCCGGTCGTGGTTCCGGAGACGATCGTCGTGGACCGGGGGAAGGTCTTCCTGTCGGGGGCGTTCACGGGTGCGTGCGAGATGCTCGGGTTCAGTGTGCAGCCCGCCCCGCCGTTCGCGCCGACGGCCAAGGGCATCGTGGAACGCACCTTCGGGTCGATCAACTCCCTGTTCTGCCAACACCTTCCCGGCTACACCGGCTCCGACGCCGGCCGCCGCGGCCCCGACGCCGAGCATGAGGCGTGCTTCGGCGTCGCCCAACTCCAGGACCTGCTCGACGAATGGCTCGTGCACTGGCACCATCGCCCCCACGAAGGGCTGCGCCACCCGGTGATGCCGAAAGTCGCGCTGACACCGAACCGGATGTGGGCCGCGCTCGTCGCGGTCGCCGGATACGTACCGGTACCGCTGAGCCGCAGCGACCACCTCGAACTGTTGCCGGTGCGATGGCAGGCCGTCACCGAACGCGGGATCCGCATCGACCACCGCGCATACGACCACGAGGTGCTGGGCCCGTACCGGGGTCAGCCCTCCGGCATCGTCGCCCGAGGCGGGAAGTGGGAGGTCCACCACAACCCGCACGACGCCCGCCAGATCTGGATCCGCCTGCCCGACGGGGAACTCAGCGAGGTCCCGTGGATCCACCGCGATCACGCTCACCACCCGTTCAACGACCGCACCTGGCAGTACGTCAGAACCGTCACCGCTCTGCGCTCGGATCGTGACCGGTACGAAGCCGACCACGCCGACGCCCTCGACCAGCTCATGCGCCGCGCCCAGACCGGACACGCCACCCGTGTCGAACACGCCCTTCTGGCCCGCGGCACCCCCACCCGGACTCCTCCACCGGCACGCTCCGCACACGAGGGGCGGGAACAGGACCTCGGTGACGTGCTCCCCGGGCGGCCGGGCGGGGACAGCCTCGACGAACTCGACGACGGCCTCGACGAGTCGCCGCTGCCGGGGTCGGACACCGGCGAAGACGATCCCGACTCCCCCACCCCGCCGTACAGGGGGCTTGGGCTCTACGACGCACATGAGGAAGTCCTGAAATGGTGAGCCCCGATGCGCACTCGGGCGACCACACGTAGGGCGTCGGTGCGGACACGACGGAACAGTCCCGGCCGGTGACCACCTGGCAGGGTTGGCAGGACTTCGCGACCGCCGCGCCCCCGGTGCCGCCCGAACCCGGTGCCCCGCCACGCGGCCGGGAGGAACGCCTGGCCTACCACTCCGCGTTCGTGACCATCCGTACCCCGGCCATCGACGCCCTCGCCACCAGCGTGCGCACCCTGATGATCCTGGGCCGCCACCAACGGACCACAGCCCGGCCGTCCCTCATCGTCACCGGGCCGGCGACAGCCGGGAAGACCACCGCCGTGCTCCACGTCGGACGCGCCTGCCACCTCGCGGAGGCGGCCCGACGCGGCGGGATGGCGCAGGGTTGGGTACCGGTGGCGTACGTCCTCGTACCGCCAGGCGCGACCCCGAAAGCCCTCGCGGCCGAGTTCGCCCGCTACCTCGGCGTGCCCGTCACCACCCGCATGACGCAGGCACAGATCACCGAAGCCGTCTGCCACACCTACAACCGGGCCGGCGTCCACCTCGTCCTCATCGACGAGATCCACCGTCTCAACCCGCGTACCACCACCGGCGCGGAGACCGCCGACCTGCTGAAAGACCTCACCGAACGCATCGCGGCGACGTTCGTGTACGCGGGCATCGACGTGACCGCCACACCGTTGTTCAGTGGTGTGCGCGGGGCGCAACTCGCCGGACGGGCCTCACTCGTCGAGTGCGGGGCGTTCCCCGCGCGGCTCGGGAAACACGAACCGTTCACCGAGTTGATCGCCGGCGTGGAAGCCGCCCTCGACCTGAACGCACAGATC
>NZ_WWJX01000962.1 GCF_009865215.1 Streptomyces sp. SID3343
GGTCAGTTCCTCGCGCACCGACACCGCCGGGTCGACGCCGCCCGCCTGGGCGACATAGCCGATGCGGCGGCGGACGCCGGCCGGGTCGCCGACGAGGTCGTGGCCCGCGACCGTGGCGCTGCCGCCGCTGGGGGCGAGCAGCGTGGTGAGCATGCGCAGCGTGGTCGTCTTGCCCGCGCCGTTGGGGCCGAGGAAGCCCAGGATCTCGCCCGCTTCCACGGTCAGATCGATGCCGCGCACCGCCTCGACGGTGCCGCGCTTGGTCTTGAAGGTCCGGGTGAGCCCGGTGGTGTGGATGACCGGTGTCATGCGCTCAGCAAAACACAGCTACTTAAACTTTGCAACGACCCCAAAATTTAAGTATCTCCAAGAAGGCTAGGATGTGCGCATGACGGAAACGGACGGCGCCGAGGGCCTCAGGGAGCTGAAGAAGCGGCGGATGAAAACCCACATCTCGGACGTCGCGACCGGGCTGTTCCTCGAACACGGCTTCGCTCCCGTGACCGTCGCCCGCATCGCCGAGGTCGCCGAGGTCTCGGTCAACACCGTCTACAACTACTTCCCGACCAAGGAAGACCTGTTCTTCGACCGCGAGGACGAGATCGTCGATCGGCTGGCCCGGATCGTGCGGGAGCGCGAGGTCGGCGAGTCCGCGACGGTCGCGATCCTGGGCTCGCTGCGTCGCGACATCGAGGCGCGCTCCGCGCACGTCGGGTTGGTCGAGGGCTACGGGCGTTTCATGGACGTCATGCACTCCTCGCCGGCCCTGATGGCCAGGCTGTGGCGCATGCAGCAACGTGGCGCCGACGCGCTCGCGGCGACCCTGGCCGAGGAGGCCGGCGCCGATCCGAACGACCCCGTCCCCGAGTTGATCGCCGGTCAGCTGGCGGGCATCCAGCAGGCCGTGTTCCGCGCCATCGGCCGCGGCATAGTGGCGGGCCACACCGTCGAGGACGCGGCGCGGCGGGCGCTGCGGCAACTGGACGCGATCGAGCCCCTGTTGAGCCAAGCGGTGCTGGAGTACGCGATCCGACCACAGATCTGACCCCGTCGTTCTAGGCTCACCCCCCAGACGCGGCGCCACGCGGGTGTGCCGCCCGCGGTGCCGGGGAGGAGCAACCCAGCGGCCGCCGCCGTCGGCCACCGGCACGACAACCAGGAGAACCGTGTGACCTCACCAAATGCTTCCGACCGAGCCGGCGACCGGCGCGGGCCCCTCGTCTACGTCGGCAGCTACACCCCGGACATGGAGGGCCGCGGCACCGGGATCACGGTGTGCCGGCAGGACTCCACGAGCGGACTGCTCGGCGCGCCGTCGGCCGCGATCCCCGCGATCTCGCCGTCGTACCTGGCCCGACATCCCTCGGGGCGGTTCCTGTACGCGGTCAGCGAGCGCGGCGGCGAAGGTGCCGTCGGCGCCTACTCGGTGCAGGACGAGCGGCTGGTGCCGCTCGGCGAGGTGTCCACCCTCGGCGCCGGGCCGTGTCACCTCGCGGCCGACCCCACCGGGCGGTTCGTGGTGGTGGCGAACTACGGCGCGGGCAGCGTGACCGTGCACCCGATCGCCGACGACGGCACGCTGGGCGAGGCCGCGACGCACGTGCGGCTGACCGGCTCCGGGCCGATCAAGGACCGGCAGTCCTCGTCGCACGCCCACCAGGTGACGTTCGCGGGCGGCGGCGAGTGGCTCGTGGTGTGCGACCTGGGTGCCGACACCGTCTACCACCTGCGCTTCGACGCCGAGGCGGGGACCATCGCGGAGGGGCCCAAGCTGTCGTTGCCGCCGGGCACCGGGCCGCGGCACATCGCCTACGGTCCCGACGACGTCGCGTGGCTGGTGGGCGAGTTGAACGCGACGGTGACGCCGCTGCGCAACGACCCGCGCACGGGCGCGCTCACCGTGGCCGGCAAGCCGTTCGTGCTCGGCGACGGCACGGGCGCGCCGTCGGGGATCGTCGCGTCGGCGGACGGTCGCTTCGTGTACGTGGCCAACCGAGGCCCGGACACGGTGTCGGTGCTCGCGGTCGACGGCGCGAACCTGACCCTGGTCGAGGAAGTGCCCTCGGGCGCCGCGTGGCCGCGTGACGTGGCCGTGGTCAACGGCATCCTGTACGTGGCCAACCAGCAGGGCGACGCGGTCAACGGCTTCCGCTGCGACCTCGACACGGGTGCGCTCGTCGCGCTCGGCGCGGTCCTGCCCACCGGCAGCCCGACGAGCGTGCTGGCCGCGCTCTAGCCGCACCTTTTCTCCCGAGCGCGGGGCGGGCCGCCGGACGGCTTGCCTCGCGCTTTCGGCGTTCCGGGCCCGCGTGGCTCCGGTGGGCGTGGCCCCGTGCTGTCGGTGCGCCCGACCCCCGCGCTTGCGGTGGTGTCCGACCCGTGCTGTCGGTGCGCCCGACCCGTGCGCTTTCGGTGTGCCCGGTCCCGCGTGCCTTCAGTGCGTGCGGTCTACGCGCCCAGTGACTTGACCGCCGCGACGAGCGGCGCCAGGCCCTCGCGTTGTTCGGCCTCGGCGAGTGCCTCGTGCAGGGCCGCCTCGTTGGTCGGCCGCGCGAGTGCCAACAGGTCGCAGCCCGCGTCGGTGACCTCGGTGTAGATGCCCCGACGGTCGGTGTCGCACAGGTAGCGCGACAGCAGGCCGCGCTCCTCCAGGCGGGTGACCAGGCGCGTGGTCGCGCTCTGGCTCAGGACGACGGCGTCGGAGAGTTCGTTCATCCGCAGGTGGTAGCCGTCCTGCCGGCTGAGGACGTCGAGCACCGAGAACTCGCGGACGCTCAGGTCGTGTTCGGCCTGGAGCGCGCGTTCGATGTGCGCCTCGATCCGGTTGTGCAGCGCCGCGAGCGCGCACCAGCCCTGCGCGAGCGGAGGGGCGATGGCCTGCCTCTGTTGTCCCATGCCCCCAGGATAGCCCCACATCGCAATAGCCCGCGTTTGCATTGATCGGCGTCTGCAAATATTGTCGACGCTCGTAAGGCGCTCGGGCAATCGCCTGTCGGCAACTGCTCGGCATCCGTTCAGACAGCTCCCCTGGAAGGGGTATCCCCGTGCCACTCGCACTCCTGGCACTCGCGATCGGGGCCTTCGGGATCGGCACCACCGAGTTCGTGATCCTGGGCCTGCTGCCCGAGGTGGCCGGCACCTTCGACGTGTCGATCACCACCGCCGGGCTCCTGGTCAGCGGCTACGCGATCGGCGTGCTCGTGGGCGCCCCGTTGATGACCGTCCTGGGCACCCGGGTGTCCCGCAAACGCATGCTGATCCTGCTGATGGCGCTGTTCGTCGTGGGCAACCTGCTCACCGCGCTCGCCCCGGTGTTCGGGGTCGTGATGGCCGGCCGCGTGGTCGCGTCCTTCACCCACGGCGCGTTCTTCGGCATCGGCTCGGTGGTCGCCGCCGACCTGGTCGCACCCGAGAAGAAGGCCGCCGCGCTCTCGACGATGTTCACCGGGCTGACCCTGGCCAACGTCGTCGGCGTGCCCCTGGGCACCATGATCGGCCAATCGGCCGACTGGCGGCTCACCTTCCTCCTGGTCGCGCTCCTCGGCGTGCTCGGCGCCGTGGGCATCGCCAGGCTGGTCCCCGAGCAGCCCAAGCCCGAGGGCGTCGAACTGCGGCACGAACTCGCGGTGTTCCGCAACGTGCAGGTCCTGCTCGCGATGGGCATGACGGTGCTCGGCTTCGGCGGCGTCTTCGCCGCGCTGACCTACGTCAAGCCGATGATGACCGACGTCGCCGGCTTCTCCGAGGGATCGGTGACCTGGCTCCTGGTCGTGGTCGGTGTGGGCATGTTCGTGGGCAACACCGTCGGCGGAAAACTCGCCGACCGGTGGACCATGCCGCTCCTGTACGTCGCCCTGGCCTCCCTCGCCGGCGTGCTCGCGTTGTTCACCGTGACCTCGCACGACAAGGTCGCCTCCGTGGTGACCCTGTTCCTGATCGGCGCGCTCGGATTCGCGACCGTACCGCCGCTGCAGAAGCGGGTGATGGACCACGCCGCAGGCGCGCCCACCCTCGCCTCGGCGGTCAACATCGGCGCGTTCAACCTCGGCAACGCGGTCGCCGCGTGGTTCGGCGGCCTGGTGATCGACGCCGGCCACGGCTACGACTCGGCCAACTGGGTCGGCACCGCGCTCGCCCTCGGCGCGCTCGGCCTGGCCGTGCTCTCCGCCGCCCTCGAACGGCGCGCCAAGCGAGCGTCGCTGATCGTGACCGCGCAGATTCCCGGCATCCCTACCGGTGTGCGAACCCCGCGCAGCGGGCAGAGCGGGCAGGGTGCCCCCGTCGAGTGGGCGCACACCCACGAGCCCGCGGCCCGGCCCTGAGCCCCGACCGACGGACCACTTTCACCCCCCACCCCCCACGAAGGACGACCCGATCATGAGCCCCACCCCCGTACCCACCCTGACCCTCAACGACGGCGCGGAGATCCCGCAGCTGGGCTTCGGGGTCTTCCAGGTCGAGAACGACGACGCGACCACCGCCGTGGCGTCGGCGCTGGAGGCGGGCTATCGCAGCATCGACACCGCCGCCGTCTACGGCAACGAGGCGGGCGTCGGCCGCGCGCTGGCCCAATCGGACGTGCCGCGCGACGAACTGTTCGTCACCACGAAGCTGTGGAACACCGAACAGGGCTACGACTCGACCCTCGCCGCATTCGAGGAGAGCCTGCGCAAACTCGGCCTCGACTACGTGGACATGTACCTGATCCACTGGCCGGCCCCGGCCCGAGACCGCTACCTCGACACCTGGCGCGCGTTCGAGAAACTGCGCGCCGACGGGCGCGTGCGCACGATCGGGGTGTCCAACTTCCAGACCGACCACACGGCCCGTCTGGCGGAGCACAGCGACGTCGTGCCCGCGGTCAACCAGATCGAACTGCACCCGTACCTCCAGCAGCGCAAGGTGCGCGAGTTCGACGCGAGCCACGGCATCAGGACCGAGGCGTGGAGCCCGCTCGGCAAGGGCGGCGACCTGCTGAAGGACCCTGTACTCGGCAAGGTGGCGAAGGCGCACGGCAAGTCGACCGCCCAGGTCGTGCTGCGCTGGCACCTCCAACTCGGGAACATCGTGATCCCCAAGTCGGTCACGCCCTCGCGCATCCGGGAGAACTTCGACGTCTTCGACTTCGAACTGTCGGCGGAGGAGACGACCGCGATCGACGGGCTCGACCGAGGCCGGCGGATGGGCCCGGACCCCGACGAAACCAACTGAACCGCCGCCCGCCGCTCAACCGCCGACCAGGGCCGGGTGCGCGGGATGGTCGTAGCGCACGACCAGGTCGGCCTCGTCGCTGGGCCGGATCTCCTCGGCGTAGCGCTCCAACGCCTCCAGGGTCCACGCGTCTTGCGCCGGGGTGCGCCGCTTCAACGCCCCGGACGACAACCACAGGTGGACCGACAGGTCGAGCGGCAGGCCCTTGCCCAGCAACAGTGGGCCGTCCAGGAGCAGGACCCCGCCCTGGGGCAGCGTCGCGTAGCCGGCCCGCGTGGCGCGGTCCCGCGCCGCGTCCC
>NZ_WWJX01000963.1 GCF_009865215.1 Streptomyces sp. SID3343
CGGGCTCGGGCGCCGGCGGCGCGCCGCCGAGCGAGACCGCGATGATCGGCGTGCCGACCGCGACCGTGTCGCCCTCGGCGGCGTACAACTCGGTCACCACACCGTCGAACGGACACGGCAGTTCGACGAGCGCCTTCGCCGTCTCGACCTCGACGATGACCTGACCGTCCGTCACCTCGTCGCCGACCTTGACGTGCCACCCGACGATGTCGGCCTCTTCGAGGCCCTCGCCGACGTCGGGCATCAGGAACTTCTTCACCTCGGACACGGGGTTCCTCACCAGGCCAGGGAGCGGTCGACGGCATCGAGCACACGGTCGAGATCGGGGAGGAACTCCTCCTCGACCCGCGACGGCGGATACGGCGTGTGATAGCCGCCGACCCGCAGGACCGGCGCCTCCAGGTGGTAGAAGCAGCGCTCGGTGATCGTCGCCGCCACCTCGGCGCCGATGCCCAGGAACGACGGCGCCTCGTGCACGACCACCAGGTGCCGCGTGCGCTTGACCGACTCCTCGACCGCGTCGAAGTCCAGCGGGGACAGCGAACGCAGGTCGATCACCTCCAGCTCGCGCCCCTCCTCGGCCGCTGCGGCGGCGGCTTCGAGGCAGGTCGCGACCATCGGCCCGTAGGCGACCAGGGTGCACGCGTCGCCCGAGCGCACGAGCCGCGAACCGTACAGCGGGTCCGGCGTCGCGGTCGGGTCGACCTCGGCCTTGGTCCAGTAGCGCCGCTTGGGTTCGAAGAAGATCACCGGGTCGTCGGACGCGATGGCCTGCTGGATCATCCAGTAGGCGTCCACCGGGTTCGAGCACGAGACCACGCGCAGGCCGGCGGTGTGCGCGAAGTACGCCTCCGGCGACTCGCTGTGGTGCTCGACCGCGCCGATGCCGCCGCCGAACGGGATCCGCACGACGATCGGCAGCTTCACGAAGCCGAGCGAGCGCGCGTGCATCTTCGCGAGCTGCGTGACGATCTGGTCGTACGCGGGATACACGAAGCCGTCGAACTGGATCTCCACGACCGGCCGGTAGCCCGCGAGGGCCAGACCGATCGCGGTGCCGACGATGCCGGACTCGGCGAGCGGGGTGTCCACCACCCGGTCCTCGCCGAAGTCCTTTTGCAGACCGTCGGTGACCCGGAAGACGCCACCGAGCTTGCCGATGTCCTCTCCCATGATCAAGACCTTGGGGTCGGCGTCGAGCGACTTGCGCAGGCCGGCGTTGAGCGCCTGCACCATCGACATCGGACGGGCCTTGCCGGGCTGTGCCGCGGCATCCGTGGAAGCCATCAGTGACCCTCCTCCGCGGCGTCGACGAAGGACGCGTGGTAAGCCTGGAATTCGGCCCGTTCCCGGTCCACGAGGGTGTGCGGATCCGCGTAGACGTGCTCGAACATCATGGCCGGATCCGGGTCCGGCATCGTGCGCACACCGTCGCGCACGCGCTTGCCCAACGCCTCGCTCTCGGCTTCGAGATCCGCGAAGAACTCCGGGCTCGCGATGCCCTGCTTGTGGATGAACGCCTTGAGACGCTCGATCGGGTCCTTGTGCTTCCACTCCTCGAGTTCCGCGCTGAGCCGGTAGCGGGTCGGGTCGTCGGACGTGGTGTGCGCGCCCATGCGGTACGTGAACGCCTCGACGAGCATCGGCCCCTCCCCGCGCCGGGCCCGCGCCAGTGCGGCCCGGGTCACCGCGAGGCACGCGAGGACGTCGTTGCCGTCGACGCGTACTCCGGGAAAACCGAAGCCTGCGGCCCGCCGATACAGCGGAACCTTCATCTGCCGCTCGGTGGGCTCGGAGATCGCCCATTGGTTGTTCTGGCAAAAGAACACCACGGGCGCGTTGAACACCGCGGCGAACGTGAATGCCTCGTTGACGTCACCCTGGCTGGAGGCACCGTCGCCGAAATACGTGACGACCGCGGCATCGCTTCCGTCGCGCTGTTGCCCCATCGCGTATCCGACGCCGTGCAGCGTCTGTGCGCCGATGACGATCGTGTAGAGGTGGAAATTGTTCTCGCGAGGGTTCCAGCCGCCGTGGTTGACGCCTCGGAACATCCCCAGCAGGTTCAACGGGTCGACGCCGCGACACCACGCGACGCCGTGTTCGCGATAGGTGGGAAATACGTAGTCGTCCGGACGCAATGCGCGACCGGAACCGATCTGCGCGGCCTCTTGGCCGAGCAGGGAGGCCCACAGGCCCAATTCGCCCTGCCGCTGCAACGCGGTGGCCTCGGCGTCGAAACGCCGCACCAAAACCAGGTCGCGGTACAGGCCGAGGTATTCGTCGTCGGTGAGGTCGACCGCGTAATCGGGGTGCTCGACGCGCTCGCCCTCGGGGGTGAGCAACTGGATCAGTTCGGGACCGGCTCCGGATTCGGGCGGAAACAATGCCCCGTCCATACTGTCCACTGCCACTTTCTCTCCTCCGTCTGTCCGGTCCGCGGGGTCGCCGTGGACCGGGTCCGGATCGCCGG
This sequence comes from Streptomyces sp. SID3343, assembly GCF_009865215.1. Taxonomy (GTDB): domain Bacteria; phylum Actinomycetota; class Actinomycetes; order Streptomycetales; family Streptomycetaceae; genus Embleya. Next base: position 2,474 of record NZ_WWJX01000963.1, read on the forward strand.
GCCCGGTTCCGCGCGGGGTGTGCGCGGCTACCTTGATGTGCAGACACGGCGATGGGTGGCTGTACTTCCTAGGATTTCCTAGGAATTCCCGGGTGAATCCGGGTGGTACCTGCGCACGGCATGCGGTTCGAAAACCGCACACCGCAACGTTACCCACCAGTCCTGCCGGCACGTAGCGGCGACCGGCCCGAACGTGGGGTTGCCCGTTGGTGAATCCCGACAAGAGCACCGGTGGAGCACGGCAATTCGTGCATGCGGCGACCTGATAGAGCCGTTCTCGTCGCGTCACGCGGCACCCCGAGTAGGCCCGTGCGAACCTGGACAAGTGACCGATCAGGGAATTATCCGGGTATTCCTCCTCGACGACCACGAGGTGGTGCGCCGCGGTGTCCACGAGTTGTTGTCCATCGAGGACGACATCGACGTCGTGGGCGAGGCCGGCACCGCTGCCGAGGCGCTCGTGCGCATCTCGGCGACCCGACCGCACGTGGCGGTGCTCGACGTACGCCTGCCGGACGGCAGCGGGGTCGAGGTGTGCCGCGAGATCCGCTCGCAACTGCCCGACGTGCGCTGCCTGATACTGACATCGTTCTCCGACGACGAGGCGCTGTTCGACGCGATCATGGCGGGCGCGTCGGGCTACGTGCTCAAGGACATCCGCGGCTCGGACCTGGTCGGCGCGGTGCGCGAGGTGGCCTCGGGCAAGTCGCTGTTGGACCCGGCGGCCACCGCGCGCGTCCTGGAGCGGCTGCGCGGCGGCACGCGCGACGACCAGCGACTCGCGGCGCTCAGCGATCAGGAGCGGCGGATCCTGGACCTGATCGGCGAGGGAATGACCAACCGGCAGATCGGCGGGCGGATGCACCTCGCCGAGAAGACGGTCAAGAACTACGTGTCCAGCCTGTTGGCCAAGCTCGGCATGGAGCGGCGCACTCAGGCCGCCGCGTACGTCGCACGGCAAAAGGCCGAGCAGGGTCGTTAGCCCGCCGTGCGCGGGTCGGCCCGATCACAGCGGCACCGACCACGTCACCGTCGTGCCCTTGCCGCTGGGGCCGGGACCGAAGGTCGCCGAGCCGCCCAACTCCTCGGCGCGGCTCGACAGGTTGGCCAGGCCGCTGTGCCGGCGGTTCGGCGGGAGGCCCACACCGTCGTCGGTGACGCTCAGTTCGACGGTGCCGGCCACCACGAGGTACACCTCGACGCGCGACGCCCGCGCGTGCCGGGACACGTTGGACAAGATCTCGCGCAGCGCCGCGAGGAGTTGTTCGGCCACGCCGTCGGGCACGGTCGAGTCGACGGGACCCACGAACGTGACGGTCGGGTCGAAGCCCAGCACGGGCCCTGCGGCGGCCACCTCGCGCAGCACCCGTCCGCGCACGCCCGTGGGCCCCTCGCGCGGCGGGTTCTGCAACGCGAAGATCGTGCTGCGCACCTCGCGGATCGTCGCGTCGAGTTCGTCCACCGCCTGGTTGACCCGCCGGGTGACCTCCGGCATCCGGGCGAGCCTGGCCGCGCCTTGGAGCATCATGCCGGTCGCGAACAGCCGCTGGATGACCAGGTCGTGCAGGTCACGGGCGATCCGATCGCGGTCCTCGAAGACCGCGAGCCGTTCGCGGTCGCGCTGCGCGCTCGCGAGCATGAGCGCGATCGCGGCCTGCCCGCCGAACGTCTGCGCCATCGCCCGCTCGGTGTGCGCGAAGGAGACCTCGCCGATGTGCTTGTCGAGTTCGAGCGCGCCCAGGATCCGGTCGCTCGCGATGAGCGGTACGAGCAGCCCGGGGCCGTAGCAGCGGGATTTCTCCAGCATCACGTCCGGGTCGGTGCTCATGTCCTCGATGAACAGGGTGCGGCCCGCGTTGATCGCCTCGGCGAGCGGGCTGTCCCGAGCGACCGAGGTGCCGCCGAGGCCGGCCAGGTCGACCCCGGCGGTGACCTCGACGAGGTAGGAACCGTCGGGCTGCGGGAGATACATCGCGGCGAAGTCCGCTTCGGCGAGGTAGCGCGCCCGCTCGGCCACGACCGCGAGTGCCTCGTCCGGGTCCTGGGTGGTCAGCAGCGTCGTGGTGACGTCGGCCGAGCCCATGATCCACTTCTCCCGGCGATTCGCGCTCTCGAACAGTCGCGCGTTCTCGATCGCGACGCCGGCCGCCGCCGCGAGGGCGCGGACCACCTGCTCGTCCTCGATGGTGAAGTCGGGTCGACCGTGCTTCTCGGTCAGGTACAGATTGCCGAACACCTCGTCGCGCACCCGGATCGGGACGCCCAGGAACGAGTGCATCGCGGGGTGGTTCGGCGGAAAGCCGTACGACTCGCGATGCCGGGTCAGGTCGTCGAGAAGCAGCGGCTCGGGGCGGTCGATCAGCAGGCCCAGGATGCCGCGGCCGTGCGGCAGATCGCCGATCAGCGCGCGGTCGCCCTCGTCGATGCCGACCGTGATGAAGTCGGACAGGCCGCGGTCGGGGCCGATCACGCCCAGGGCGGCGTAGCGGGCGTCGACCAGGTCGGCGGCTGCCTCGACGATACGGCGCAAGGTGGTGTGCAGGTCGAGGTCGGCGCCGACGGCGATCACGGCTTCGAGCAGGCGTTGGAGGCGGCCGCCGGTGGCCGCCGCGGAGCCGAGTCGGTCGATCACCTCGGCGACGAGGTCGCTCAGGCCGAGTGCGGCCGGGTCGAGGGCACGGGCGGAGGGGGACTGCTCGTCCGGACCGGCGGGGTCGCGCCGGTCGGACGGGGCGCGCGGGTCGTCCGAGCCGGCCGAGTCCTGCGGGCCGTGCGGGCCGTGCGGGTCGTGCCGGTCGTGCCGGTCGTGCCGGTCGTGCCGGTCGTGCCGGTCGTGCCGGTCGTGCCGGTCGTACGGGTCGTGCCGGTCGTGCGGGTCCCCCGGGTCGTCGGCGTTCACCATGGGCAGAGCCTACGTGGACAAAACCGGATGAACCGCTCACGGCACCCGGACACGCGTGCGGGTCTACCCGGCGACCGGCTCGGCCGTTCGTTCGCGGTCCAAGAGGGTACGGAAGGTGCCCGGGGAGCGGACGAGTTGCTCCCACGTGCCGCGTTGCGACACCCGACCCTCGGTCAGCACGACGATCTCGTCGACCGCGTCCAGGCCGGTGAGCCGGTGCGTCACCAACACGGTGGTACGCCCGCGCGTCGCGTCCAACAGGTCGGCGGTCAGCGCGTCGGCGGTGGCCAGGTCGAGGTGCTCGGCGGGTTCGTCCAGGAGCAGGATCTCGAAGTCGGCGAGCAGCGCGCGGGCGAGCGCGAGGCGTTGACGCTGCCCGCCGGACAGGCGCGCGCCGTGCTCACCGACCATCGTGTCCAGGCCCGCGGGAAGCGTGTCGACCCAGTCCAGCAGACGGGCCCGGGCCAGGGCCGCGCGCAGGTCGTCGTCGGTGCAGTCGGGACGGGCCAGGCGCAGGTTCTCGCGCAGCGAGCTGTCGAACACGTGGGCGTCCTGCGCGCACAGGCCGATCACCCGGCGCACGTCGTCACCGGCGAGGTCGGTCAGCGAGGTGCCGTCCAGGGTCACCGTGCCGGCGGCCGGTTCCAGGAAGCGCAGCAGGACGTTGGCCAGCGTGGTCTTGCCCGAGCCGCTCGGGCCGACCACCGCGACGCGCTTGCCGGGGGTGAGGTCGAGGTCGACGCCGGCCAGGGCGGGCGGCCCCTGCGGGGTCCACCGCGCGTGCAGGTCGCGCACGGCCAGGCCGCGCGGGGCGGCGGGGAGTGCGGCGGGCTCGGTCGGTTCGCGCACCGGTTCCGGCGCGTCGATCACCTCGAACACGCGGGCCGCGGCACGGCGTGAGCTCTCCAGGTGTCGGCCCGCGGCGGGCAGGACGGCGGTGGCCTCGAACGCGGCGAGCGGGGTGAGCACGACCAGCGCGAGCAGGACGCCGTTCAGGTGTCCGGCGTGTACGGCGGCGACCCCGACGAGCGCGGAGGCCCACACGGTCGCGCCGGTGACCAGGGTCGACAG